>DATLUE010000180.1:0-17495 GCA_035533255.1 Allostellaceae bacterium
GGTCCATCGCGCTCACCGGCAGGTCGTTGACGAGTTGGATCGCGCGCGGCTTCAACCAGGTGAGCGGCGGCGCGTCGCTGCCATAGAGCACGTGATCGACGCCCACCGTCTCCATCGCGGTCGAACGCGTCGCCGCCGGTCGGCACCGTCGAGGCAAAGCACACAACCTTGCCGCGGTATTTTTCTTGTAGCGCCGCAGCGCGATCGTGCCAGCCTTTCAGGGCGTCGAGCGCCTGCGCCTCGTTGTAGTCCTGGAGCTGGTGGATCGAATCGGTGACCACCGACAGCGCGATGTCGGCTTTGTGATGCGCCTCGATCACGTTCTCGATCGTCAGCGGGCATTTGCCGCGCCAATGCGGGTCCCTGGTATCCTCGGGCGGGATGACATGGGTATGCCATTCGACGATCGGCAGCATCGCGATTTTCCTCCCTGAAATCTCTCGCGACGGTAGCCGATAGCCACCGGATCGGCCATTCGGCGGCTTCGCGCGGGCTGATTGGTGGAGAAACAGAACCAATCTCGCGCCAGCGTGTTGTATCTCATTGCTGGCCTCTCCCAGCTTGGAGGAGATTTTCCTTGCTCAGCCGGCTTCGGGTCGCCTATCGCGCCATCACTCCGATCAACCTCACGAGCCCACTGACCCTGGTGGACATCGGCGCCGCCGGCGGCATCCAGCCGAAATGGCGCAGATACCGGCGCCAGACCCGCTCGGTCATGTTCGAGCCCAACCCGGCGGAAGCGGCTCGGCTGCGGTCCGCGCCGTCCGCATCCGCCGCGGCGCTGGTCGTTGAGAGCGGGCTGGCGGCAGCGGCCGGGCCTTACACCCTGAACGTGGCGCATTGGACGGGCTGCTCGTCGATGCTCGAAGCCGATCCCGAAGCTCTGGCCGGGTACAAGATCGCGCCGCTCTATGTCGCCGAGCAGCGGGTCGCGGTCGATTGCGCGCGCTATGACGAATTGCATCGCGCCGGGAAGGCGCCGGCTCCCGATGCCATTAAGGTCGATGTCGAAGGCTTCGAATATCAAGTGCTCTCGGGTTTCGGCGATCTGCTGCACGGCGTTATCGGCATCGAAGCGGAGTCGTGGTTCTACCCGGTCTTCAAGGGCCAGAAGCTGCTCCCCGACATCGTCGCGCTGCTCGCGGGGTTCGATCTGCGTCTGCGGCGGATCGAGAAGGTGCCGGGCTTCGAGGGCGACCTGGTTTGCGTGAATGCTTATTTCACCCGCGGCAAGGCGCGCCACCCGGATCTGACGCGCGAGCAGCGCCCGAAATTCACGCTGCTCGAGCGCGTCTGGGGGCTCGATAACGACTGAGGACCGCCGTTAAGCCAGCGCCTCATGGAAGAAGGCGAGATAGCGTTGCCATGCGTCTTCCGATGCCGCGGGGCGATAGCGCTCGTCGGTGGTGTTCTGGAAAGCGTGACCGGCGCCGTCATAGGCGTGGAACTCGTGCTGCTTGCCGAGCCGCGTCAGCTCGGCGTCGATCTCGGCCATGTCGGCAGGGCTCGGGTTCTTGTCGTCCTTGCCGAAGAAGCCGAGCAGCGGGCAAGCGATGCCGGCCGCGCGGCTCAAGGCCGGGGGGTTGCCGCCGCGCGGCTGTGTGATGCCGCCGCCATAGAGCATCACCGCGGCCTTGAAAGGATGCGCGGTCGCGCCGAGGAAGGAATGCCGTCCGCCCATGCAGTGGCCCATGATTCCTTGGGCGCCGCGCTTGGCCCGCGGCAGCGCCTGAAGATGCGCGGTGGTCGCCTTGATGTCGCCGATGATCTGATCGTCGGCGAGGTATTTCATCGCCTCCGCGCTGTCCTCGCCGGCCGGCCGGCGGTGATAGAAATTCGGCGCGCCGGCGATAAAGCCATTGGCGTTGAGTCGCTCGATCACGCCATGCGTGAAGGGGTCCAGGCCCCAGCGGTGATGCGCGACGACCAGGGTCGCGAACGGGCCGGCGCCGTCGGGAATGCCGAGCATCACGTCCATCTTGCCGTCCGGCGCGGCGATCGAAACCGTATTGATCATGGCAAGCTTCTCCGTGTTCCGATGGGGGGCTGCAATTCATTCGGGGACGAGCAGCACCTTGCCGGTGCTGGCGCGCTCGCCGACGATGCGATGGGCGGCGACCGCCTCGGACAAGGGCATGACGCGGTCGATCAGCACTTTCAGCCGGTTCTTGCCGGCGGCTTCGAGCGCGGCGGCGACATCGTCCTCGGTGTGCTCGGTGCCGCCGACGATGCTGAGCCCGTTCATATAGAGCGTGCTGACATTGAGTGGCACCACCGGCCCGCCATGCGCGCCGGCGGTGAAAAGCTTGCCGCCGCGCCGCAGCGAGGCCAGCGCCTTCGGGAACAGCTCGGGATCGGCGATGTTCTCGAACACGACATCGACGCCGCGCCGGTCGGTGAGCTTCATGACCTCCTCGGTGAGGTCCTGGCTGCGGTAGTTGACGCCGAATTCGGCGCCGAGCCCGCGCGCGACGGCAACGCGCTCGTCGCTGCCCGCCGCCGCGATGACGTGGGCGCCGTAGAACGCGGCTGCTTGCACGATGAGGCTGCCGAGCCCGCCGGCCGCGCCCATCACCAGCGCCCAATCGCCGTCCTTCAGCGCCGCTTTGGCGCGCACCATGTTGAAGGCGAGCGGCGCGTGGCGCGCCACCACGGTCGCGGTATGGAAGTCGAGACCGTCGGGAATGAGCGCGGTGACATCCTCGGGCAGCAAGACATATTGCGCATAGCCGCCCCAGCTATCGATGCCGAGCATGGTCATGGGTGCGCCCGGCTTGCGCACCACGCGGCGCGAGGAAATGCAGACCCGGTCGCCGCGCTTGCGGCGCTTCACGCCGTCGCCGACCGCGACCACGGTGCCGGTCGGATCGACGCCCAGCACATGCGGCAGCTTCACCGGGCGCTGGTATTTTCCGGCGCGGACGATGAGATCGAGGGTGCGGTTGACCGACACCGCGGCAACCTGGACCAGCAGCTCGCCGGGTCCCGGCTCGGGCGTCGGCACCTCCTCGAGCTTCATCACCTCGGGCGGGCCGAATTCGCGAATGACGATGGCTTTGATGCTTTCCTCCTGTGCGGCGCTATTCAGGCGCGAGCAGCACCTTGCCGGTGCCCGAGCGGCTCTCGATGATCCGGTGCGCGCGTGCCGCTTCCGAGAGCGGCAGAACCTGATCGATGAGCGCGCGCAGATGCCCTTCGGCCGCGGTCTTGAGGCTCATCTCCATGTCGCGATCGGTCTGCTGCGTGCTGCCGAAGATGGTGATGCCTTTGACATAGAGGGTGAAGATGCTCAGCGGCACGGTGCCGCCGCCATGTCCGCCGGCGGTGACCAGCCGGCCACCCGCGCCGAGCGATGCAAAGGCTTTCGGAAAGAGCTCGGGATCGCCGATATTCTCGCAAACGACATCGACGCCTTTGCCGCCGGTGATCTTCATCACCTCCGCCGTCAGGTCCTGGTCGCGGTAATTGACCCCGTGGTCCGCGCCCAAGCCTTGCGCCACCGCGACATGATGATCGGTGCCGGCCGCGGCGATGATTTTCGCGCCCCTATGCTTGGCGATTTGCACGAGGAAGCTGGCGAGCCCGCCCGAGGCGCCCATCACCAGGACCCACTCGCCGGATTTCAGTTTCACTTTCTCGTTCAGCATGTTGTGCGCGAGCGGCGCGTGGCGCGCGACCACCGCGGCCGTGTGGAAATCGAGGCCCTCGGGCAGCCGGTAGGTATTCTTGGCCGGCAGCTTCACATATTTGGCATAGCCGCCCCAGGTGTCGATACCGAGCAGCCGCAGCGGCTCGCCGGGCTTGCCGAGATGGAGCGAGACCGCGACGCGATCGCCGAGCTTGCGATCGGTCACGCCGTCGCCCAGCAGCACGATCGTCCCGACCGGGTCGACGCCGGGCACCAGCGGAAGCTGCACCGGCCGCGGATATTTTCCCGAGCGAACGATGCAATCGAGCGTGCGATTGACCGAAACCGCCGCGACCTCGATCAGCACCTCGCCCGGCCCCGGCTCGGGCGTTGCCACCTCTTCGAGACGTAACACCTCGGGCGGGCCGAACTCGCGGATTACGATCGCTTTGATCCTGGCCTCCCTCGGCGCGGCTTTGCGACGAGATTAGAGAGCGCGCGCGACCGCGACAACCCTTCGAGACGCCGTCCGTCGATGTCAGGACGGCCTCGAGAACCAAGCGAGGATTGGCGGTCCGGCAATCGCTTTGCTTAAATGGCCCTCAGAAACATAGAACAGGTGGCCCCATGACAACGAAGAACACCGGCAGACGGGAGGATCGGCGGCTGATTACCGGCGGCGGCCGCTACAGCGCCGATTGGAGCATGCCGGGCCAGCTTTATGCGGCCTTCCGCCGCGCCGATCACGCCCATGCCGCGATCCGCCGGATCGACAAACGCGCGGCCGAGGCGGCGCCCGGCGTGGCTGCCGTGTTCGTCGGCCGCGATGTCGCGGAAGCCGGCTTCCGCACCGTCCCGCCGATGATGCCGTTCCCCGGCCGCGGCGGCGCCAAGATACTGGTGCCCGAGCGGGCGGTGCTGGCGCGCGACCGCGTCCGTTTCGTCGGCGAGGAGATCGCGATGGTGGTGGCGAAAACCGCTGCCGAGGCCGCCGACGCCGCCGAGCTGATCGATGTCGATTATGAAGATTTGCCGGTCGTGATCGGTTTCGACAACGCGCTGGCCGCAGACACGCCGGCGATCCATGCGAACATCCCCGGCAATGTCTGCTTCGATGTCGAATACGGCGACGAAGCCAAGGCGACCGCGGCATTCGCGCGCGCCGCGCAGATCGTGCGCGCTGATATCGACAGCCCGCGCGTTGCGCCGACGCCGATGGAGCCGCGGGCGGTGGTGGCGTGGTACGATCCCGAGCGCCAAACCTATGAAATACGCTGCGGCAATCAGGGCGGGCTCGCGATGCGCGACGCGCTGGCGGTGATGCTCGGCGTGCCGCCGGCGGCCGTGCGCGTCCACATGGTCGATGTCGGCGGCGCCTTCGGCGCGCGCACGCAGCCTTTCCCCGAGAATGCCTTGCTGCTATTCGCGGCGAAAAAGCTCGGCAAGCCGGTGAAATGGGTGTCGACGCGCTCGGAGGATTTCCTCACCGATTTCCACGGCCGCGCGATCCGCGTTTCGGGCGAGCTTGCACTCGACAAGGACGGCAAGTTTCTCGCCTTCAAGACCGAGTGGCTATGCGATTCGGGCGCCTATCTCAGCTCCGCCGGCGCCATGACCAACACCTCGAACGGCATCAGCATGTCGTCAGGGGTCTATGAGGTCGAGGCGTTCTACGCGCGCCACCGCCAAGTGATGACCAACACCGCGCCGACCAGCGCCTTCCGCGGCGCCGGCCGGCCCGAGGCGGCGCTGATCATCGAGCGGCTGGTCGACGAAGGAGCCGCCGCGCTCGGCATCGATCCGATCGAGCTGCGCCGCCGCAACGTCATCCCGAAGGCGAAATTTCCCTATAAGACCCATACCGGCATCGTGTTCGACAGCGGCGATTTCGCGGCGCTGCTTGACCGCGCCGAGCGCGAATCCAACTGGCGCGAATTCCCCGCGCGCCAAGCGGCGGCAGCCAAGCGCGGCAAGCTGCGCGGCATCGGTTGCGCCGCTTTCATCGAGCCGTCGGGCGGCGGCGGCGCGCCCAAGGATCAGGTCGCGGTGCAGTTCGATGTGCAGGGCATCGCGCGGCTTTATCTCACTGCGACCGCGAGCGGGCAGGGCTACGAGACCGTCTTTCCCGACATCGTCGCCGCGGTCACCGGGCTCGATCCCGCGCGCATGGAAGTGCGCGCCAGCGATCCCGATGGGCCGGCGATCATCGGCGGCGCCGCGATCGGCTCGCGCACCGGCATGACCTCGGGCAGCGGCTTCAAGCTGGCGGCGGACGAGATCGTGAAGAAGGGCCTGGCGCTCGCCGCCGAGGCGCTCGAAGCCTCGCCGCTCGATGTCGAGTTCCGCGACGGCCGCTACACGGTCAAAGGCACCGACAAGACGATCGCGCTCCATGACGTCGTGCTGCGCCACGCCGGCGGCGCGACCCATCCGCTCGACACGATCGCCGAAGTGCCGGCAGGACGCGCCTTCCCGAGCGGCGCGCATGTCGCGGAGGTGGAGATCGACGCCGCGACCGGCGCGGCCGAGATCGTCGCCTATACCGCCGTTGACGATGTCGGCAATGTCATCAATCATCAGCTTGCCGAGGGCCAGCTTCACGGCGGCATCGTGCATAGCGCCGGCCATGTGTTCGGCGAGGATTGCCATTACGATCGGGAAAGCGGCCAGATGCTGGCCGGCAGCTTCACCGATTACATCATGCCGCGCGCGGACTTGGTCCGCGGCTTGCGCGCTTTCGATTGCGGCGTGCCCAGCCCCAACAATCTGCTCGGCGCCAAAGGCGCCGGCGAATCCGGCGCCGTCGGCGGTTTGTCAACCTGCATGAATGCGGTGGTCGACGCGCTGCGCCGGGTCGATGTTCGCGAATTCGATCTGCCGGCAACGCCCGGACGACTCTGGGCGGCGCTGCAACGGCGAAAGGCGCGCTAGAGCATTGTCCGGCGAAGTGTGCAGCGGTTCGCCGCAGACAATGCGACAAAATCAAAGAATCTGGAGCGCGATCCGATTCTATTTGATCGGATCACGCTCTAGTCGACCAAAGAAGCCGACGGCGCCGCCCGAACCCGGGCGGCCCGTGGCCATTCAACCAAGGTTAGCGATTAGATCGCTTCCTTCAAGTCCTTGGCGGCGCGGAAGGCGACGCGCTTGCTCGCCTTGATCTTGATCGCTTCGCCGGTGGCGGGATTGCGGCCCATGCGGGCGGCGCGCTTGCGCACCACCAGGATGCCGAGACCGCCGAGACGGATGCGTTGCCCGCCCTTCAGATGCTTGACGATGAGCGCAATCGTGTCGCCGAGAATGGCCTCGGATTGCTTCTTCGCCATCTCATGCTCTTCGGCAATCGCGGCGGCGATGTGTTTCAGCGTGACGGTGGCTGGAGCTTTTCCCGTCTTTTTGGCGGCCATGAATAGTGTTCTCCGTTGGCTTGTTGCTTGGCCCAACGAGCGTCGGGCTCTCGCAAACCTAGCAAATACCGGCGCTTTCGGCCACGCGAATATGCCGAGTCGCACGCGCCTCGGGGTCGCGAATCGCATGTTTTCGCGTATTTTACGAGGCTGCCGCGATGCGGACCGGTCGCCGCTTCGAGTCGCGGCGGTGGATTAACCACGTTCCGTTAATGACGATTTATCGGAATTAACCAAGCTTTCCATTTGTTTCGCAGGAATGCTTTCGATATACCCAGCACCAACAACGTATCTAAATACAAAATCTACCATCCGCCTCTTGGGCCAGAAGGCCCAGCAGCCCCGCAGAATGCTCGCAGTGCAATTCAGCTCGCTGTGCGTGCAGGTGCCCGCATGGCGACAGGCGAGGAGGATGGTTCGATGAAAGTTTTCACCACGAGTCTCTATGGCGCGGCCGCGATCGCGCTGATGCTGGCGGCGAGCCCGGCTTACGCCGCGGCGATCACCGGCACCAATCTCGATTTCGAGGCGCCGGTCGGCTTGACCCCGAACACCGACCAGAATGAGCTGTCGAATTTCGGCACGGCTGCGGTTCCCGGCTGGACGATCGACAGCTTCAACAGCGCGTTTGGCGATGCCGGCGTCTGGGCGCCCAAGGCGGGCGGCGTGTTCTTCAACAGCCCGGCGACCTGGCAAGGCAATCAGGTCGGCTTCCTGCAGACCAATTCCAACATCAGCCAGAATCTCAACGGGACCTTCACCGGCAATGCGGGCACGGTCCAAGTGACCCTGCTGCTCGGCGAGTCGCTGCTGTCGCCGATCAATCCGGCGGATGATTCGATCACGCTGCTGGCCAACGGCACGGCGATCGCAGGGACGACGACCTTGCTGTCGGCTGGCTTCGGCGGCGTGGTGACCCCGGGCGAGTTTGCCCTAGAAAACTACGACATCAACCTTGCGGCCAATGCGCTGGCCGGCGAGACGCTGGGCCTCGAGATCAGCAACAACAGCGACACGGGCAACGTCTACATCGACGACTTCGTTATCGACGGCACTTCAGCGGTCTCGCCGAATGGCGGTGGCGGTGGCGGTGGCGGCGGCGGTGGTGGTGGTGGTGGTTCGTCCGTGCCCGAGCCGGCTTCGCTCAGCATCCTCGGCGTCGCGCTTCTGGGCTTTGCTGCGTTGCGTCGCGGTGGCGGGCTGGTCTCAGCCGCCTGATCGAAGCTTGACGGAATAGGGTAGGGCCCGGCATGTGCCGGGCCTTATCGTATCGAGACTGCCGTGCAATCGAGGCGCGATCCGAGGATTGCGCACCGCAACAGCGGCGCGTTGCCATAGCGGCGCACCAATTCCGATCGCGCCCGTCGGACGATCAGCGCCAGCAACGCGGCCAAGGCGAGTGGCACGATCGGCATGTGCAGCGCGGTGCCGATATTGCGCGACAGCAACGGTGTCACGAAGATTGCGGCGAGCGTTGCTTTCTCCCAGGGCAGGAAGCCGTCTTCGCTTCCGGCGCGGATCAGCCAGGCCATCGCGATCCCCGCGATCAGGAAGTCGTAGACCAGAGCGACCGGAACTGCGATCAGCGTCGCGGCCGCCAGGGCAGCGGCGCGCACCGCGAGGCTCAGATTGCACCGCCAGACGAAGGCGACCAGCGCCATGGCGGCGAGCGCGCCGAGCGCCTGCATCCCATAGGCGAGGACGGCATTGCCGTCCATCAACCGGATCGCGCCGAACAGCGTGACGAAGCCGGAAAAATCGATCCGCCCGGATTCGTAGGTCGCATGCGAGCCGCCGGCGAGCGCTAGGAACGCTTGCCAGCTCTGCCAGCCCAGCACCGTCGCCGAGAGGATGACCAGCGCTGCCGCCGATAGCGCGGCCGCGGCGAACGCTCGCCACCGGCCGCCGGCCGCGAGCGCGACCGGCACCAGCAAGCCGAAATGCGGCTTGTAGCAAAGCATCCCGAACAGGATGCCGGCGAGAACCGGCCGGCGGTCGATCAGCAACAGCGCACCGCCGAACAGGGCGGCGGTCAAAAACGCGTTCTGGCCCAGCCCCAGCGTCCAAAAGACCGCGGGGAAGGCGAGCAGCGGGACCCAGATCGTCCAGCCCTTCTGATTGAGGATGCCGCGCGCCACCAGGAGGCCGGCCAGCAAAGTCGTTGCCTCGAAGGCGATGAAGGCCGCCAGATAGGGCAGGCGGCCGAACAATGCACAGATCAGCAGGAAGACCGGCGGGTAGTAGAAGAACTGATATTCGATGCCTGGCGCCGTCGCCTGCTGCTCGGCGGCGTAATGGGCAGCCTGGTCATAGGCGAGCTGGGGCGTGCCGGCATCGGTCAGGCTGCCGGCGGCGTAGAAGCTGGCGAAATCGGTGGTCGTCGGGCGATCGAGCGGGACGATCCAGCCATGCGTCCCGGCGATCAGGAACAGGAACACCGCGATCTCGAGCGCCAGGAAGATGCCGCCATAGATCACCGCACACCGGCGATCGAGTCCGGCGCCCTCGCGGAGGCTGGTGAGCCAGCTCGGCGCGCACGTCGCGGCCTCGGTCACGGTATCGAGCTTGGCGGATCCGTCCATGCGTCCAGTCATAAAGGGCGGGCAGTAAAGGAAGGCTTGCAATATCCGGTTGCAAGAAAAACGGCGGCGCCCGAAAGCGCCGCCGTGTCGTGGGTCCAGGAAGAAGACTATTACGGAGGAAACACTTGCCGGTTTGGTTTCGTCAATGGGGGCGGAACATTGTTTTCGTGGTAACGCTTCGTTTGAACGAAAATCGAGCGTACGGCCGAACGACTTTCGCGCGATGTGCCAACCAACCACCGGCACGTCCGCAGTATTACGAAACGCTTAAACGGTTGCCAGAAGTTAATATTTCAATTTTAGATAAAGGCCCGAGTCATTTTTAGTAAACGACGTCTAAAATTTTCATCGTTTCTTGGTTAACGCTGACATCGCAAGCGCGGGCGCGTCAACCAAAACGGCGTCCCGAAGAGAGGGACACCGTTTTGCCAAGCGAGCGCCGCGCCGCCGCCGATTCAGCCGCCGAGCTTCACTTGAATGCTGTTGCCGTCGATGCGCACGGGAAAGCTTTTGATATCGCACGGGATCGGCGGCCCCAAGCCCTTGCCGGTCTTGATCGCGAACCGTCCGGCATGAAGCGGGCATTCGACCTCTTCGCCGTCGAGCCAACCGTCGCTCAAGAACGCGAAGGCGTGGCTGCACAGATTATCGGTGGCGTAGATATCGCCTTTGAGATTGTAGAGCGCGATCTCTTGGCTGCCGACCGCGACGCCCTTCATCTCGCCCTCGGCGACCGATCCTTGTTCGGCGACCGTCACCCATTCGCCGCTGTCATTCTCCGCCATCGCTTATCCTCTGCTGTCCCCCGGAACGGCCGGCAGATTGGCGCGGGTGCGGCCGCTTGGCAAGCATTCAGCGCACGAGATCCTGCAGCTTCGCGGCCTTGTCGCCGAGCAGCGCGGGATCGACGATCTTGCCGCTCTGGATCAGCGCGCGGCCGAAACGCATCTCGCGCGCGTTGTTGACGGTCACCGCCGCGACCACCTTGCCGCCAAGGAGCTGGAACAGGGTGAAGCCCGGCTCGCTCGGCAGGCCGCGCCAGACGATGCGGTCCCAGCGATCGGGCGCGCCGGCCATTTGCAGGTTGATGTTGTATTGATCGGTCCAGAACCACGGCACTTCTGCGAAAGGCTGCGCGCCGCCCGCCATGATTTTGGCGACCGCGATGCCCTGGTTCTGGGCATTCTGCCAGGCCTCGAGTCGAATGTGGCGGCCCAAAATCGGGTTGAAATGGCGCGTGACGTCGCCGGCGGCGAAAATCGCCGGGTCGTTGGTATGGCCGAACTGATCGACGATGATGCCGTCGCGCGTCTCGAGCCCGGCCGCCTGCGCGAGCTCGCTGTTGGGCTGCGCGCCGATGCCGACCGCGACGTAATCGGCCGGTATGGGCGCGGCGCCGTCGGCGATGACGCGCAGCTCGGCGCCGGTGTCCTCGATCGCGGTGACCTTGACGCCGGTTGCGAGATCGACGCCGTTGGCGCGATGCACCTGAGCGAGAAATTCGCCGATCTCGGGCGCGGCGACGCGCGCGAGCGGATGCGGCGCCAGCTCGAGCACCGTGACCGCCGCGCCGCGCTTGCGCGCCGTGGCGGCGACCTCGAGCCCGATGAAGCCGGCGCCGATGACCGCGAGCCGGGTGCCGTCGCCGAGCCGCTCGCGCAGTGCCAGGCTGTCGGCGATGTCGCGCAAATAAAACACCCGCTGGCCGTCGCCGCCCGGCAAGGGCAGGCGCCGCGCCCGGGCACCGGTGGTCAGCAGCAGAGCGTCGTAGGGGATCGTGCTGCCGTCGCCGAGTTCGATCCGCTGCGCCGTGCGGTCGATCGCGGCGACGGTCGCGCCGAGCCGTAGGGTGATGTCCTTCTCGGTATAGAAGGTCGCGGGATTGAGATAGGTCTTCTCATGCGCGATCGTGCCGGCGAGCAGCTCCTTCGACAGCGGCGGGCGCTCATAAGGCGGGTGGGCTTCGCTGCCGACCAAGGTGACACGACCGGGATGCCCCGCGGCGCGCAGCGTCTCGGCCGCGCGGCCGCCGGCGTGCCCGGCGCCGACGATGACGATGTGGCGATTGCCGGACGACATGCTTTAAGCGCGGTCCTGCGTGAAGGCCTTGTAGGCGGAGAGCGTGAAGGTATCGCGCACGCCGGCGAGCTTTTGCAAATGCTCGACCACGAAATGCCCGGTATCCATATCGTCGGGCAGGTAGCATTTGAGGAGGAGATCATATTGGCCCGAGACCGAATAGACCTCCGAGACCTGCTCGATGGTCTCGACCGCGGTCTCGGCGACCCGATAGGCCTTGCCGAGCTCGCATTTCATCATCACGAAGATCGTCTTCATGGCGCCGCCTTGCTATGCACCGCGGCATCATAGCGCGAGGTCGAGCCGGCGTCAGGTCGCCGGCTCGTCTCGGTCGCGATCGGGTTTCAGAGCGAGCGGGTTCCCCGCGCGCGGCCAAGGAAGGCCGGCATGTGGTCGCCGAAGCCGACGACCCGGCGGTCGTCGTCATGATCGTGGTCGCGATGATGGGGCTCGTCGCGGCGCGGCAGCTTGGTGACGTTGCCGCCGAATTCGACCGGCTGGTCGATGTCGGCCGGCTTCATGGTGATGGGCGCGAAGGCCGGCTCTTTGGCGGCCGGGCGCGCATGCTCGCGCTTGGGCTCACGCCGGGGCTCGCGCTTGCCTTCGGGCGCCTCGCGCGGCGGCTTGGCCGCGTGCGGACGCTCTTCGTGACGAGCGGTTTCTTCGTGGCGAGGGCTGGGGCTGCGTGCCTCCGGCTTGGTGCGGCTCCGTCCGCGACCGCGGCCGCCGCGACGGTCGCGCGGCGCGTCCTCGTCCGCGACCAGCGCTTCGGTTTCGACGCCGGGGATGTCGACCGGCGGGATCGCCTTGCCGATGAGATGCTGGATCGCATCGACGTAGCGGCCGTCTTCGGGCGCTGCCAGGGTGAAGGCGCGGCCTTCGCGCCCGGCCCGGCCGGTACGGCCGATGCGATGGACGTAATCCTCGGCATGGATCGGCACGTCGAAATTGAAGACATGCGACATGCCCTGCACGTCGAGCCCGCGCGCCGCGACGTCGCTTGCCACGAGGAGGCGGATCTCGCCGGCGCGGAAGCGGTCGAGCGTCTCGGTGCGTTTCGATTGCGGCATGTCGCCATGCAGCGCCGCGGCGTCGAAGCCGTGCTTCGACAACGAGCGCTGCAGCACGTCGACGTCGCGCTTGCGGTTGCAAAAGATGATCGCGTTCTTGACGTCCTCGTTGCGGATCAGGCGGCGGAGCGCATCGCGCTTGCCGGCCGGCGTGACCACGACGAGACCCTGGGTGACCAGCGTCGCCGGCGAGGCGGGCGGCGCCACCGAGATTTCCTTGGGGTTCATCAGGAAGGCATCGGCGAGCCGCCGAATCTCGGGCGGCATGGTCGCCGAAAAGAACAGCGTCTGGCGGATTTTCGAGAGCAACCCGACGATGCGCTCGACATCGGGAATGAAACCCATGTCGAGCATGCGGTCGGCTTCGTCGATCACCAGAATCTTCACGTCCGACAGCAGGATCTTGCCGCGCTCGTAAAGATCGAGCAACCGTCCCGGTGTCGCGATCAGCACGTCGACGCCGCGGTCGAGCTTGCGTTGTTGGTCGGTGAAGCTCTCGCCGCCGATCAAGAGTGCCTGTTCGAGCTTGTGATACTTGCCATAGACGTCGAACGCCTCGGCGACTTGCGCCGCGAGCTCCCGCGTCGGCTCGATGATGAGCGAGCGCGGCATCCGGGCGCGGGCGCGGCCCGCGGCGAGGACGTCGATCATGGGAAGGGTGAAAGAGGCGGTTTTGCCGGTGCCGGTCTGGGCGCATCCGAGAACGTCGCGTCCCATCAGCACGTAAGGTATGGCCTGCTCTTGGATGGGGGTCGGCGCGGTATAACCAGCGTCTCCAACCGCCTTCAAGACCTCTGCGGAGAGGCCTAAATCTTCAAAACTCATACGGTAATATGCTTTTCTCGTTTGTTGTTGAGGGTTTACGCCCCTTTATTTGGGGGTGGGCAGCGGAAAGTCAATTGATTTCGTTGGTTTTCGCCGCCAATGCCAAAGATCAGCCAAGATCGTCTGGCCTCGGCAGGATCAGCGATTATGCTTAACGCATGATTAATAAGACCCCTTTGGTCCTGATGCCCGGCCTCCTTTGCGATGCGGCGCTTTGGCGCGGGCAGGTCGAGGATCTGGCCGATATCGCCCAGCCCTGGGTCGCCGATGTCACCCGTGACGATTCGGTGACCGCGATGGCGGCGCGGGTCCTGGCCGCGGCGCCGGCCGCGACCTTCGCGCTCGCCGGGCTGTCGATGGGCGGCTACGTCGCCCAGGCGATCATGCGCATGGCGCCGGAGCGCGTGGCGCGTCTGGCGCTGCTCGATACCGCCGCGCGCGCCGACACGCCCGACCAGACGGCGCGGCGGCGCGGCTTGATCGAGCTGGCGGAGAAGGGCGAGTTCCAGGGCGTCACGCCGCGGCTCTTGCCCGCGTTCCTCCATCCCGACCGGCTCGCCGACAAACCGCTGACCGATGCCGTGACGGCGATGGCGGCGCGAGTCGGCAAGGATGCCTTTCTGCGCCAGCAGCGCGCGATCATCGGCCGGCCCGATAGCCGGCCGAATCTTCCCGCGATCCGATGCCCGACCTTGGTGCTATGCGGCCGCCAGGATCAGCTCACGCCGCTCGAATGGCATGAAGAGATCGCGGCGCTGATCCCGGGCGCGCGGCTCGAGGTGATCGAGGTATGCGGCCACCTTTCGACGATGGAGCGGGTCTGGGAGGTCGGCGTCGCGATGCGCCAATGGCTGACCGAGTAGGGGTAACTAGGCTGTCATTGCGAGGAGGCCATTCGGCCGACGAAGCAATCCATGGATACGTGTTTGAGCCCTGGATTGCTTCGCTCCGCTCGCAATGACAATAACTAATTTGCGGGCCCGATTCGCTTCGCCGCCTCGTCGACCAAGCTCTGATCGGCGAATTGCGCGACGTCGATATGCGTCTTCTGGATTCCGAGTTGCTGCTGGATATCGAGACTGCTTTGCAGCGCGGCGAGGTTGGCGCGGTGATCCGGATCGCGATAGACGTCGTTATGGGTGAACAGCCAGGCGGCGAAGGTCGTCGGCGGCAGCTTGGTGTAGGCGGCAACGATCTTCACGGCAGCGCCGTGATTATTCGGATCGAGGAACCAGCGCAGCGAGCGAATCCAATCTTCGGTGAAATCGACCAGGGCCGCGTGATTCTTGTCGATGAAGCCCTTGCGCGCGACGTCGAAGATGAATTCCGAGGTGCCGATCGCGTCCTTCAAGGTAAAGAGGGTGCGCACGTTGCCTTTGGCCTCGCCGATGAAGCTGAAGGGCGGCACTGCGCTCACGAGATCGGCCTTGTGCTCGGCGAGCATCGGCAGCATCGCCGGGAACGGCCCCTCGATGATCGTGACGTCGCGCTTGTCGTCGAGATGGTGCTTCCTCAGCATCGCGCGAATGCCGATATCCAAGCCGCCGCCGATCGCGTTCGAGGCGAGCACCTTGCCTTTCAAATCCTCGATGGTCTTGATCGGGCTGTCCTTCCGGACGAAGAACGGCGTCGTGTACCAGCCTTCGACGCCGTCCTGGTTTTCGTCGCCGATCACGCGCACATCGGTGAGCTTGGCGTTCTCGATCGCGGCCGCGAGCGAGGAGGGCGCGAACGTGGCGATATCGATGTCGCCGGTGGCGAGCGCCGTGATCTCGGGCGCCGAGCCCACGAAATGCACCGGCTCCATCGTGTAGCTCTTGCCGTAATGCTTGAGGAGGTCGGGCTTCGCAAAGATGATCGGCGCCATCGCGGTCGGCGTGTTGCCCCAGCCGGCGCGGATCTTCACCGGATCGGCGTTCGCCGTGGCGACGGCCGCGACCATTCCGAGCAAAGCCACGGCCGCAAGGTTTTTCAAATCCATTTTGTCACCCCCTATTCAATGAAGCGGTTTACTTCTTCTTTTATCGGCCTACCAGTGTCAGACGTCCAGGTCGCGGGCGAATTTCGCGTTCTTCTGGATGAACTCGAAGCGCAGCTCGGGCTTCCTGCCCATCAGGCTCTCGACCAGCTCCATCGTGTTCGTGAATTCGCGCTCGCCTCGGGGTGGCAGCTTCACCCGCAGCAAGCCGCGCTTCTTCGGGTCCATGGTGGTGTCGCGCAGATTGCGCGCCGGCATCTCGCCCAGGCCCTTGAAGCGGCTGATCTCGACCTTGCCCTTGTTGGCGGGAAACGCCGATTTCATCAATTGATCCTTATGCGCGTCGTCGCGCGCGTAAATCGTGTTGTCGCCCTGGCTCAGGCGATAGAGCGGCGGCACGGCCAGATAAAGATGGCCGTCATCGACCAGCTTCGGCATCTCGCGAAAAAAGAACGTCATCAGCAGCGAGGCGATATGCGCGCCGTCGACATCGGCGTCGGTCATGACGATCACGCGCTCGTAGCGCAGCTTGCCTTCCTCGTAGCGATCGCCCGCGCCGCAGCCCAGCGCCAAAGTCAAATCGGCGAGCTCTTGATTGGCGCGCAGCCGGTCGCTCGACGCCGAGGCGACGTTGAGAATTTTGCCGCGCAGCGGGAGGATCGCCTGGGTGTCGCGGTCGCGTGCCTGCTTGGCCGACCCGCCGGCGCTGTCGCCTTCGACCAGGAAGATCTCGGTGCCGTCGGCGCTCGAGCGGCTGCAATCCGTCAGCTTCCCCGGCAGCCGCAGCTTGCGCGTCGCGGTCTTGCGCTCGAGATCGCGCTCTTGGCGCCGGCGCATCCGGTCTTCGGCGCGGTCGATGACGGCATCGAGCAGGCCGCGCGCGCTTTGCGGATCGTCGGTCAACCAGTGATCGAAACGATCCTTGAGCGCGCCCTCGACCAGTCGCGCCGCCTCGGGTGACGACAGCCGCTCCTTGGTCTGGCCTTGGAATTGCGGATCGCGAATGAAGAGCGAGAAGATGATCGCCGCGCCGTCCATCACGTCCTCGGGGGCGATCTGCTGCGCGCGCTTGTTGTTGGTGAGCTCGCCATAGGCTTTGAGGCTGCGGGTCAGCGCCGCGCGCAGCCCCGCCTCATGCGTGCCGCCTTCCGGCGTCGGCACGGTGTTGCAGAACAAGGCCGACGAGCCTTCATGATCGATCGGCCACGCGATCGCCCATTCGACCCGGCCGCTGCCGTTGAGCTCGGCCTCGCCCGCGAAAGCGCGCGGCGTCACGGTGTCGCGCTCTTCGAGCAGCGCGGTCAAGTAATCGGACAATCCGCCCGGGAAATGCAGCCGCTCCTCCTGCGGCACGTCCTCGGGCCGCGGCAGCGCCGGATCGCACCACCAGCGAATCTCGACGCCGCGGAAGAGATAGGCCTTGCTGCGCGCCATGCGATAGATCGGCGCCGGCTTGAAATGGAGCTGGCCGAAAATCTCGGCATCGGGATGAAAGCGGATCATAGTGCCGCGCTTGTTCGGCGCCGGGCCGCCGTCCTTGAGCTTGGTCTTGGGCTTGCCGCGGCTGTATTCCTGGACATAGAGCTTGCGGTCGAGCGCCACTTCGACCGTGAGCTTGTCGCTGAGCGCGTTGACCACCGAGACGCCGACTCCGTGCAGCCCGCCCGCTGTCTTGTAAGCGTCGCCGCCGAACTTGCCGCCGGAATGCAGCATCGTCAGGATGACCTCGAGCGCCGAGGTCTTGGGGAATTTGGGATGCGGGTCGACCGGAATGCCGCGGCCATTATCGCGAACCACGACGCTGCCATCGGCATGGAGCTCCAGCTCGATGCGGCTGGCATGGCCCGCGACCGCCTCGTCCATCGCGTTGTCGAGCACCTCGGCGACCAGGTGGTGGAGCGCACGCTCGTCGGTGCCCCCGATATA
>DATLUE010000181.1:0-2572 GCA_035533255.1 Allostellaceae bacterium
CAGACGACAAGGTTTACCGAGGGATATACAGCACGGCCGAGAGCTACGCCAAGGTTTTCGGCGAGTATACGCGGGCGCCTGCGGAGTCGTCGGGGGCCGATTATGTAGATGACGGCGCGACTTGGGACCCAGAGATACTTAAAAACATGAAGCATCCCGACTTCGCCAAGCATAAAGCAAGATTTGAGGCTTGGCAAGACAGCCGAGCCGACCGCGATTTTGACGACGAATATTAGGAAGACAACTGCATTCAATCGCCGAAATGCCCCGTTTTACCGCAATTGAGCGCCGAAATCGGCCACCCGAGAGTGAGCAAGCGCCGGGCCGCGAGCGCAGCGCCGGCGCGCGGCGGCAGGCGCGGCTGCGGGTCCGGCAGGCGCTCGGCTTGCGTTCGTTTCGGCTTGATTTGGACGAGGATCGCGCCGCGCTCGCGTGCATCGCCGCCGGGGTGCTGACCCCGGAAGAGACGGCCGACCATGAGGCCGTGGAGCGCGCGCTCGCGCAGCTCGTCGCCGATCGCATCCTCCCGCGTGACACGTGACTGCGCTCAGCCACTTCGCCGTGATAGGAGATTTGACGGGCTTGTCGCGGAAGGAATTGCATACCGTGTTTGACGGGAAACCTGATGCCACACCGCGCGAAATTGCGGATCGGGTGCGCGCAAGCGGTCGATTGCTCGCCGCCGAGGCAGAGCTTGGCACGATCAAGGCGGCGATCGCAGAGGTCGATAGGGAGATGCGCCGGCTGTGTGCGGCGGCCGACCCAGCGAACGATCGCCGGCTGATCGAACTTGAAGGCAAGCGAACCGCGCTGATCTCGCGGTTGGCGCCGGCTCGCCGCGAGACCGTCGCGCTGAGGGCTGAGCGGGGCGCCGAGGTCCGCCGCGCCCTGGAAGCATCGATCAAAGCCAGCGCCGGTCGCGCGCGCACTGCCGCGCTGGCGCTTCAGGCAGCCCTCGCCGATCTCAGCGCGGCGAACGAGACGCTGATCGCAGCCTCGGCCGACCCGCTTTGGCTGGCGCCGCTTACTGGCCTTGATCGGATGATCCAGCGCTTGGCGCAGCTCGCCGGGCGCGGCTGATGCCGATCGTCGCGATCCTCGGCGAGGTGCTGCCGCAGCACGCGAGCGCGATCCGCGCCACCTCGGCCGCCGATCCCACCGGCACGTTGACCATCCTTGTCAGCTCACAGGGCGGCGCGACTGATGCGGCACTGGCCGCGGCCGACGCTATCGCCGCGCACCGCCGCGGGCGCACTGTCGGCAGGGCAGTACGCGCCTGTCACAGCGCCTCGATCGCCATCCTGTGCGCTTGTGACGAGCGCCGCGCCCGGATCGGCACCACTTTCGAGTTTCACGGAACAGCGCCGCTTCGCCCGCTCGCCGGCCGGATGACAGCTCCTCGGTTGCGCCAGCTGGCCGACGGCCTCGCGGCGACCGATGCCACGTTCCGCCAGCGGATCGCCGCTGCCACCGGCACCCCGGTGTCGCAGATCGCGCACCTCGAAGAAAACAACGTGGTGCTCGACACGCTCGAAGCGCTGAACATCGGGCTGCTGACCGAAATCACCGGCTACCCGGCACTGTCCGCGGCAGCGGCCCGCCAGCGCTCGGCGCGCGATGAGGCGCGGCGCCCGGTTGTGTGGACAGCCGCCGAGCGTCGCCAGATGCGGGAGCTCGGCCTTACCGAGCGAGTTCTCGGCATCGCGCCGCGCGCGTTGCGCGTCATGCTCCGACAAGGGAGGGCGTAAATGGGAGACATTCAGCCGGTCGTCGGCCGCGGTGCCGGCTTTATCCGCGGCTTCGGGGACCCGCGGGCCGGGCGGGACATCTTGCGGCAAGAAGTCGCCGCGATGCGCCTTCAGATCGGCACGTTGATGGCGGAGATCCGGCGCCTCGCCGCCGACTCGCCCGAGGTAAATCAAGCACTCGATGGCGTGCTCGCCGAGTTGGCGGATCTCTGGGCGGCCAGCGATGCCGGACAGCTATCCCAAGCCGAGAACGCTATCGACCGGGTGACTCGCGCGGTGCAGGCATTGCAGCAACTCGCGCGGCTGCGCGGCTACGACACGGGCCGCGCTGATGCCTGACCGCGACGCGCTTGGCCGCTTACTGCCGCCCGATCCCGACGCCGCTGCGCAGCAGCGCCAGGGCGCCGACAGGATCGCCGCCGTGCTGACGGGGCCGGCTCATGCGCCCGCCCGCATCCTCGCCCGGGCCGAGCCCCGCGGCGCCCCGCAGCCGCAGCCCGAGGGTAAGTCGGAACTGACGGAGCTCGCGGAGCAGGTCGGCGTCGTCATCAAGATGTTGGTCGCCGACCGGCAGCGCATCGCCTCGCTCGAGGAGCGCACCGGCGATCGGCAGCAAACCGCGGCGAGCGTCAGCGCGCTGCGAGCGCGGGTTGAGGTCCTAGAGGGCAGCGTGCGCCAGAACCGCGAGCGCCCCGTCGTCACCGGCGTCTTCATCACCGGCGATGGCGAGTTGATGGTCGCCTTCGGTGACGGGTCGCAGCGCCGGGTCGGCAGCCTTGTCCGCGTCGGAGATGACCCGGCATGTTGATGCGACTGAGCGCCCA
>DATLUE010000182.1:0-7760 GCA_035533255.1 Allostellaceae bacterium
TCCGCCGCTCGCGGTCGGGCGCTTCTTCATTCACGGCTCGCATTTCCGCGCACCCATTCCGCCGGGGCGTCTGGCGCTGGAGATCGATGCTGCAACCGCTTTCGGCACCGGCGAGCACGCGACCACGCGCGGCTGCCTCACGGCGCTCGATGCAATGGCGCCCCGTAGCGTCGCGCGTATCCTCGATATGGGAACCGGGACCGGCATCCTGGCGATGGCCGCAGCGAAGCGCTGGCGTCGTCGCGTCGTCGCCCGCGACATCGATCCCGAATCGGTGCGCGTCGCCGCTCACAACGCCCGGCGAAACGGCGTCGCGGGGCTGATCGCGGTCAACCGCAGCACGGGCTATCGCGAGCGTGGCGTCGCCGGGCGTCAGCCTTACGATCTCGTGCTGGCCAACATCCTCGCCAAGCCGTTGGAGCGGATGGCGCGCGATCTCGGCCGCGTCTTGGCGCCGGGCGGCGTCGCGGTGCTGTCGGGTCTGCTCGAAAGCCAGGCAAGCGCGGTTCTCGCTGCGCATCGCCTCCTGCGCTTGCGCTTGAAGCAGCGCGTGGTCATCGACGGCTGGGCGACGCTGGTGCTCGGCCGCGGCCGGTCTCCCACTTTTCGCTCCGTCAGAAAGCATTTCCTGCCATGAGCCTGATCCAAGCTATCATCCTTGCCCTGGTCCAAGGCCTGACCGAGTTGTTCCCGGTTTCGAGCCTCGGCCATGCGGTCGTGCTGCCGAGCCTCCTCGGCTGGGACATCGACCAAGCCTCGCCCGGCTTCCTGCCGTTTCTGGTCGTGCTCCATCTCGGCACGGCGGCGGCGCTGCTGGTCTATTTCTGGCGCGACTGGGTCGGCATCCTGCTCGCCTTCATCGGCGTCGGGCCCGGCGAGGAGCGCCGCGCGCAATGGCGGCTGCTGTGGCTCATTATTCTTGCCACCATTCCTGCCGTGATCTTCGGCTTCACGCTGGAGAAACCGCTCAAGCTGCTGTTCGGCGCGCCGATGGTCGCCGCGTTCTTCCTCATCGTCAATGGCGGCGTGCTGTTCCTCGCCGAGCGTTTGCGGCGGCGCGGCGGCGCCGGCAACCTCACGCAGCTCACTTGGCTCGGCGCGCTGATCATCGGCTGCAGCCAGGCGGCGGCGCTGATCCCCGGAATCTCGCGCTCGGGCTCGACGATGGTCGGCGGGCTGATGCTCGGCCTGCATCACAAAGAGGCCGCGCATTTCTCATTCCTGATCGCGACGCCGGTGATCCTTGGCGCCGGTGTTCTCGAAGTGCCGCATCTGCTGCATGGCGGCGCCGCGGCAAGCATCGGGCCCGTGGCCTGGATCGCGGGCCTGGTCGCCGGCGTCACCGCCTATCTCAGCACCGCGTTCCTGATGCGCTATTTCGGCCGGCATGATTTTCAGGCGCTCGATCCCTTCGCCTATTACTGCTGGGCGTTCGGGCTGTCGTCGCTGGGGCTGCTGCTGGTGCTCGGCTGACGTCGCTCAGACGACGTGATCCGGCACCAGCACGCAAGGATGGGCCGGATCGCCGGTCTCGACCTGGATGGTCGCATGCTCGATGCCGAAGCGCTGTTGCAGCGTTGCCGCAACGCCGGCGAGCACCGCGTCGCCGGGATGGCCGCCCGGCATGACGAGGTGGCAGGTGAGCGCGGTTGCGGTCGTGCTCATCGGCCAGATATGCAGGTCGTGCACGTCGCCGACGCCGTCGATCCTCGCCAGATGAGCGCGCACCGCGCCGGGGTCGATCTCGGGCGGCACGGCTTGCAGCGCGAGATCCAGCGCGTGGCGCAGCAGCCGCCAAGTTCCGAGCACGATCACCAGCGAGATGACGATGCTCGCGGCCGGATCGAGCCATAGCCAGCCGGTCAGCAAAATCACCGCGCCCGCGGCGGCGACGCCGACGCTGACCGCCGTATCGCCGAGCATATGCGCGAACGCGCTCTTCACGTTGAGGTCGCCGTGATGGCTGCGGCCTAGCAAGAGCGCCGCTGCCCCGTTGACGACGATGCCGGCGCACGCCACCGCGACGATCGTGCCGCCGCCGACCGGCGCGGGCGCGAGCAGGCGCTGCACCGCCTCGACGACGATGCCGCCGACCGCAATCAGCAGGATGATGGCGTTGAGGAGCGCCGCAAGGATGGACGAGCTGCGCAGGCCGTAGGTGTAGCGTGCGCTTGGCCGGCGCGTGCTGAGGACATTTGCGGTCCAGGCGGCAGCGAGGCCGAGCACGTCGCTGAAATTGTGGCCGGCATCGGCGAGGAGCGCCATCGAATGGCCGATGAAGCCGAACGCCACCTCGATCGCGACGAAGCCGAGATTGAGCGCAATCGAGAGCGCGAACGCGATTCCGAGCTCGTTGGCGAGCGTATGGCTGTGGCCGTGTCCGTGATGGTCGTGGCCAGAATGCGTTGGGGCCATAGCCCGATTCTGCACGCGCTGGCGCGCAAAAGCGAGGGCGTCGATGCCCTCGCTATAATCGTTTGCGATCGGATGGCTTTAAGCCGCCCGACGGTTGTCGTTTTGCGCGAGACTCGCCGCCTGCGCCTTGGCCGCGTCATGCACGTCGCGCGAGAACAGGTAAGGGATGTCGGCGCGGGTGATGCCGATATCGGCCAGCGAGCGATCGTCGAGGGCGCTCAACTCCTCATAGGCCACTTGCCGGCGGCGCCAGGCTTGATAGGTGAGCCGCAAATGCTGCAGGCCCGAAAGAACGAGGTTGAACATGAGATCAACTCCTTGAATAAATGTCTTGATCGGTTCTATTGCGTTGCACAATAGGTAAGTCTTATTGCCCATTTATGAAAGACGCAATATTCGAACCCAGCCATACGGAGATCGCATATCCCGCTGATTTTCCAGCCAAGTCTGCCCAGACAACGGGCTCCAGGGCGGTTGCCAGCCAAGGGCTGGGGCGCGGCACGGTTTCGCGCTAGGCTCGATAGGGCAGGAGATTCGATATGGATGACGGGCATCCACGAGGCCGCGAAGGGATGGCCGAGCGGCTTTCGCGTCTTAGGGCCGAGCTGACGCGGCGCGGCGTCGCTGGCTTCCTGGTGCCGCGCACCGACGAATATCAGGGCGAATATGTACCGTCATCGGCGCAGCGGCTCGCCTGGCTAACCGGGTTCACCGGCTCGGCCGGGCTCGCCATCGTGCTGCGCGAGAAGGCGGCGATTTTCGTCGATGGCCGCTACACCTTGCAGGCAGAGGCCGAGGTCGATAGCACGCTGTTCGAGCACCGCCATATCAGCGACCAGCCGGCATCGGCCTGGATCGAGGGCGCGCTGCAGCCGGGCGAGGCGCTGGGCTATGATTCGCGCCTGCACACGCTGGGCGAGGTCGCGCGCTATCGCGCCGCGGCCGAGAAGGCCGGCGGCACGCTGGTCGCGCTCGACGGCAATGCGGTCGATACCGTCTGGACCGACCGGCCCGCACCGCCGCTGGCGCCAGTAGTGCCGCACGAGCTGCGCTTTGCCGGCGAAGCTGCCGAGGCCAAGCGCCGCCGCATCGCCGCGGCGCTGGTGGAAACGAAGGCCGATGCGGTCGTGCTGACCGCGCCCGATTCGATCGCCTGGCTTTTGAACATCCGGGGCGGCGATGTCCCCCACACGCCGCTGCCGTTGAGCTTCGCCGTGCTCCACCGCGACACGACGGTCGATCTGTTCATCGATCGCCGCAAGCTGACGCCGGGTCTCGCCGCCCATCTCGGGCCGGCGGTGCGGATCGCCGATCCCGCCGGCTTCGGCGGCTTCCTCGAGAAATTCGCCGCGAGCGGCAAGCGCGTCCAGGTCGATCCGGCGCTGGCAACCGCCTGGGTGTTCGACCGGGTGGGCGAGGCGGCGCTGCGTGCGGCCGACCCGTGCCAGCTCGCAAAGGCCTGCAAGAACGCGGTCGAGCTCGACGGCACCCGCGCGGCGCATCGTCGCGACGGCGCGGCGCTGACGCGGTTTCTCGCTTGGCTGGCCCGGGGAGCAGCCTCGAGCGCACTGCGCGAGATCGATGTCTCGGATCGGCTCGAAGCCTTCCGGCGCGAGGGCGCGCATTTCCGCGATCTCAGCTTTCCGACCATCTCGGGCGCTGGGCCGAACGGCGCGATCGTGCATTACCACGCCAGCAAGACGACCGAGCGCGCGCTCGAGTCCGGCAGCTTCTATCTCGTCGATTCGGGCGCGCAGTATCTCGACGGCACCACCGACGTGACGCGCACGGTCGCGATCGGCACGCCCAGTCCCGAGATGAAAGACCGCTTCACCCGCGTGCTGAAAGGTCATGTCGCCTTGGCGATGTGCGTCTTCCCCAAAGGCACCAGCGGGTCGCAGCTCGATGCGCTGGCGCGCGCGTCGCTGTGGCAGGCGGGGCTCGATTATGACCACGGCACCGGCCACGGCGTCGGCTCCTATCTCGGCGTCCATGAAGGGCCGCAGCGCATCTCGAAGCTGCCGAACGCGCAAGCGTTGCTGCCGGGGATGATCGTCTCGAACGAGCCCGGCTATTACAAGACCGGCGCCTATGGCATCCGCATCGAGAATCTGGTGGTGGTCGAGGAGCGCGAGGGCCTCGGCGAGGCCGGCCGCGAGATCTACGGCTTCGAGACCATCACCTTGGCGCCGATCGACCGCCATGCCATCGACGCATCGCTGCTGGAGCCGCATGAGATCGCCTGGCTCGACGATTATCACCGGCGCGTGCGCGAAGCGCTGACGCCGCTGGTCGATGCCGAGACCGCCGCCTGGCTTATGCAGGCGACGCGGCCGCTGGAAAAATAGGAGGTCGTCGTGCCCGAGCCCCGCCGTCTGCGCCTCGCCGCGTTCATGCGGCCGGTCAGCCTCCACACCGCGGCCTGGCGCTATCCCGGCGCGTTTCCCGACGCGAATTTCAACTTCGCGCATATCACGCGGTTCGCGCAGACGTTGGAGCGCGGCTGCGTCGATGCGTTCTTCATGGCCGATCACCTGGCAGTGCTCAACATGCCGATGGATGCGCTGAAGCGCAGCGCGACTGTGACCTCGTTCGAGCCCATGACCCTGCTGCCGGCGCTGGCGATGAAGACCCAACATCTCGGTCTCATCGCCACCGGCTCGACCACCTATGACGAGCCTTATCATGTCGCGCGGCGCTTCGCCTCGCTCGACCATATCAGCGGCGGCCGTGCCGGCTGGAACGTCGTCACCACCTCGAACCCCGACGCCTCGCGTAATTTCGGCCGCGAGGATCATATGGAGCATGACGAGCGCTATGCCCGCGCGCGCGAATTCTTCGACGTAGTGACCGGCCTTTGGGATAGCTGGGCCGACGATGCCTTCATCCGCGACGTCGGCAGCGGCATCTATTCCGATCCGGCCAAGCTCCATGTGTTGGATCATCGCGGCAAATACCTCAACGTGCGCGGCCCGCTCAACATCGGCCGGCCGATCCAGGGCTGGCCGGCAATCGTGCAGGCGGGTGCATCCGATGCCGGGCGCCAGCTCTGTGCCGAGGTCGCGGATGCCGTCTTCACCGCCCAGAGCAACCTCGACGAGGGACGGCGTTTTTATGCCGATGTGAAGGGCCGCGCCGAAAAGGCCGGGCGCGATCCCGAGCACATCAAGATCCTGCCCGGCTGCATGATCTATGTCGGCGATTCACTGGACGAGGCGCAGGCCAAGCGCGCGAAGCTCGACTCGCTGGTCTATTACGAAAGCGCCATCGCCGCGCTGTCGATCGCGCTCGGTACCGACGCGTCGAAATTCGATCCCGACGCGCCGCTGCCGCCGATCCCGGAATCGAACGCCAGCAAGAGCGCGCGCGAGCGGATGGTCGAGCGCGCATGCCGCGAGAACCTGACCGTGCGCCAGCTTGCCCAGCGGCTGGGCGGCCACGGCGGTCTTTCGATGCTCGGGAGCCCCAAGATGATCGCCGACCAGATGGAGGAATGGCTGGAGACCCGCGCCAGCGACGGCTTCACCCTGCAATTCCCCTATCTGCCTGAAGGCCTCGACCTCGTCGTCGATCGCCTGATCCCCGAGCTGCAGCGCCGCGGCCTCTTCCGCCGCGCCTACGAAGGCGCGACCTTGCGCGAGAATCTCGGCTTGCCGCGGCCGGAGAACCGGTTTTTCACGTAGCGTCCGTCCGAAAGACGGTCTTGTGCCCGGCTTGCAAGAACGATGGAAGCAGGCGAATATTCGCGCGAGATCGGGTCGCGCGAGAAACGAATGCCTGGTCGATGGGGGAATGACGCTGTGCCTGGTTGGAATTGGCGAAGAGGTCTTGTCGTCGCGGTCGTCGTGCTGCTGGGCGTCGCCGCCGTGGCCGCCCCGGCCGCCGCGCTCGACAAGCTGCGCGTCGGCAAGGCAATCGCGCTGCCGTTCGATTTCACGCCGCTCGATGTCGGCATGGCCAAGGGCTTTTTCCAGAAGCATGGGCTCGACATCGAGATCGTGAATTTCGCGGGCAGCGCCAAGCTGCAGCAGGGGTTGGGCGCCGATGCGATCGACATCGGTCTCGGCTCGGGGCCCGAGCTCGCTTTCGTCGCCAAGGGCAACCCGGTCCTCGGGATTTGCGCCTATGCCGGACCGATGAATCTCATGCTGGTCGCGCGGCCGGATGCCGGCATCGACAAGGTTTCCGACCTCAAGGGCAAGCGGATCAGCGTTTCGACCGTCGGCAGCTTGACCGATTGGGCGGTGCGCGAGACCTCGCGCCAGCAGGGCTGGGGCCCCGACGGCATTCGGGTAACGCCGCTCGGCAGCAACGAAGCGCAGGTCGCGGCGCTGCGGGCCAAGGAGACCGACGGGTTGGCGATCGATCCCGCCGGCGCCTACAAGCTCGAGGCGCTCGGCGCCGGAAAGATCATCTTGCAGTTTTCGACGATCGCTCCGGATTTCATCAATCATGTCGCCTACGCGACCGATAAGATGATCGCGCAGCACCCCGACCAATTGCGCTCGTTCCTCGCCGCCTGGTTCGAGATCATTACCTGGATGCGCCACAACAAGGACGAGACGGTGAAGCTTGTCGCGCCCGTCATGCACGCATCGATCGACATCGCCAGCCGCGATTACGACGTGACCATGCCGACATTCTCGGACACCGGAAAATTCGAGCCCAAAGCGCTGGCCGTGCTCGCTCGCTCGTTCGTGCAAATGAAGCTGCTTCCGTCCGAGCCCGATATGAGCAAGCTCTATACCGAGAAGTTCCTGCCGAGCATGCAGCGATAGGAGCGGGCGAGGCTACGAGCCGCTCTCGCCCCGCGCCATCTTCAACCATTCTTCGTCTGTCAGCGTCTTCACCCCAAGCGCGGCGGCTTTCTTCGCTTTGGAGCCGGCATCGGCGCCGACCAGATAGTCGGTCTTGCTTGAGACGCTGCCGCCGACATGTGCGCCGAGCGCTTCGGCATTTTCCGGCGCGAATACGAAGGAGCAACGTTGGTGGAGAATCTCTTCTTGCCGCTGCCGGAGAATAGGTTTCTTAAAAAGAGCAGGGCAACCCGAACCCGAACCCGAACCCGACCCCGAACCCGAACCCGAACCCGAACCCGAACCCGAACCCGAACCCGAACCCGAACCCTCAAGCTCTGTTCTCGTGAGCCACTAATCGCTTAAACGCGAAAGACAAAAACGAAACATAAAGTGCAGTCGCGAGGTAGGTATCGACGAGGTTGGACAAGAGTCCGTAAGTTAACCCGAGTAGCGGTAAGCTGCCGAAAGACGTTGCACGCCTCAGTAAACTATCTAGAAGCCAAATCGGGCCGGTAACAAGCAAGATGCCAAGAAAAATACGCGTGG
>DATLUE010000183.1:0-6533 GCA_035533255.1 Allostellaceae bacterium
TCGCCATGGCGATCGGCTTCAATCTCAGGAAGATCCTCAGGTGGATCTTTTTGTCTCTGCTGTCCGCGCTCTGTCTCCGGCAAAATCTCCCCGCCCCGCAGATGCTGCGGCTCGAAAACGCGCTTTTTTAGGGCTGACTAAGTGAAGTGATTCTCACTTGACTCAATACTGACTAGTCGGTATAAATCGCTATGAGCATCGAGACTTTAGTCCGGCGCCCCGTGGCGCCAGCGCGGCGAAAGCTGTTGGACGCCGCCCTGTCGGTGATCCGCACCAAGGGCTACGCCGCAACAACGATTGATGAACTTTGCGCCAAAGCCGGCGTCGCAAAGGGGTCTTTCTTTTATCACTTTAAGGACAAAGAAGCGGTTGCCATCGCCGCGGCCGTTTACTGGTCCGAGGTGACCGGCGCGCTTTTCGCGGCCGCCCCCTATCATCGACATGCCGATCCGCTCGACCGGGTTCTTGGCTATATCGATTTCCGCAAGGGGATCCTCACCGGCGACGTTCCGGAGTTTACGTGTCTCGTCGGAACGATGGTGCAGGAAGTCTACGAGACCTACCCCGAGATCCGCGATGCTTGCGACGCCAGCATCAGCGGTCACGCGGCGAAGGTCGAGACAGATATCGCCGAAGCCATGAACTTTCATCGCATCCGCGCGGACTGGACGGCACAGAGTCTTGCGCTTCACACGCAAGCCGTGCTGCAGGGCGCCTTCATTCTGGCCAAGGCCAAAGGCGGCGCGGAGATTGCCGCAGCCAGCATCGATCACTTGCGCCGCTACATCGAGTTTTTGTTTCAACCCGCAACGCCAAAAGGAAAGGAAGCGTCATGAGCACGAACGACAGCTATCTCGCCGTGTTTCTCGGCGGCAAGACGAGCCCGCGCATGAAAGCATGGATGGCTCTTGCCGAGGCGGAACGGCGCGCCAAGGAAAAAGAAGGCATGGCCGCCTGGAAGTCGTGGATGGAGAAGCATCATGCCGCGATCGTCGGCGCAGGCGGACCGCTCGGCCAGACCAAAAAGATCACCGCGCGCGGCCTCGATGACGTGAGCAACGAGATGGGCGCTTTCATGGTCGTGCGCGCGGAATCGCACGAGGCGGCCGCCAAGCTGTTCGAGCAGCATCCGCATTTCACGATCTTTCCGGGCGAATCCGTCGAGGTCATGCCGGTTCTGCCGATGCCGGGCGGTTGATCGCTAGCAGCGTCCGCATCCGTTCAGTCAACTTAGCATAGGGGAAACGACCATGCCCAACACCGTTCGTTTGCACCGCGTCCTGGCGACAAAACCAGAGAAAGTCTATCGCGCGTTCCTCGAGGCGGACGCGCTCGCGAAATGGCTCCCGCCCAACGGCTTTGCCTGCACCGTGCACCATCTGGAGCCGAGAGTCGGGGGCACGTTCAAAATGTCGTTCCGGAACTTCACGACCGGCAACGGCCACTCGTTTGGCGGCGAATATGTCGAGCTCGTACCGGACGAGCGCTTGCGCTACACGGACAAATTCGACGATCCCAACCTGCCCGGCGACATTCAGGTGACGGTCACGTTGAAGAAAGTATCGGTCGGCACCGAGCTCAATGTCGTGCAGGAGGGCCTGCCGGATGCCATTCCGACGGAGGCCTGTTATCTCGGCTGGCAGGAGTCGTTGCGAAACCTGGCAAGGCTCGTCGAGCCCGACATCAATCAATAGGGCCAACGATCCAGCCGCGGCCGCGCGGGGTGGCGTCGCGTTGTCGTGGCCTAAAATGATCGAGTGGGAGTGAGGGGCCGTGCCCGAGCTCACCTGTCTCGTCGGCACGATGGTGCGGGAAACCTACGAGACCACTCCGGCCATTCGCGATGCCTGTGATCGCAGCATCGGCGCCATGCCGCGACGCTGGAAGCCGATATCGAATCGGCGCTACGGGATCGCGGCGTGTGCCCCGATTGGCGGAGATCGCTGCCGACAGTACCGATCGCCTCATCCGCTATCTGGAGTTGCTGTTCTTGCCGGACAGATAAGACGCCCAAAGGGATAAATTGCGCCGAACGGAGAAATCACGATGAGAAAGGCCTTCGCCATCAACGATGTGACGCACGATGGCGACACGCCATCACCCGGAGCCTTCCAATGACCCCCACCATTTCCGCCTTTGAGCGATCGCCCGATCGCGGCAAGGGACTGGCGCGCGACATGCGCGTACGCTGGGCGCTCGAAGAAGTGGGCCAGCCTTACGAGGTTCGGCTTGTTTCGTTCCGTGAGATGAAGGAACCCGCCCATCTTGCGGTTCATCCCTTCGGGCAGATTCCGACCTATCAGGAAGGCGAACTCGCCTTGTTCGAGTCGGGGGCGATCGTGTTCCATATCGCGGAGCGCCATGCGGGCCTGCTACCGGACGACGCGAATGCCCGAGCGCGCGCGATCACATGGATGTTTGCCGCGCTTAACACGGTAGAGCCGCCAATCTTCGATCGCGTCCTCGCCACGGTCTTGGATCGCGACAAGGCCTGGTACGAGCCGCGCCTGCATGTTGTCGAGGATCGCATCCGTGAACGGCTGGGCGACCTTTCCGGTCGCCTTGGCAATGCCGACTGGCTCGACGGTGCGTTCAATGCGGGCGACCTTTTGATGGTGGCGGTGCTGCGCTGGTTGAAAGGATCGGGCATACTCGACGAATATCCGAACCTCTTTGCCTATGTGGCCCGTGGCGAAGTGCGGCCCGCCTTCAAGCGTGCTTTCGACGCTCAATGGGCGGTTTTCACCGACAAGCCGCCGACCGGCTGACAAAGGTCCGCTCTGGGCGCAGTCGTGAACGCTTTGTGCTCGTAAACGGCGGATGCCTCATACTTCGCACCTTAATGCAGACTGCCGGCGAACGGCCCCTTGGGGTCTTTTTTCGATCAAGGAGAGATGCTGGCAAAGCCGGTTCGACCGCCTCGAAGATCTACTGAAATGGATGGACCAATGAGCGGACCCGCGACCGAAACGCTTTCCGTCATTGTCGAGCGGGAGGTACCTCATCCGCCGGAAAAGATCTGGCGCGCGCTCACGCAGCCACACCTGATCGAGGAGTGGCTGATGAAGAACGACTTCAAGCCTGTCGTGGACCACCGTTTCAATCTGCGCGCAGACTGGGGCGCTGTCGACTGTCAGGTCCTGGCAGTCGAGCCGAACAAAACGCCGTCTTGCACCTGGGCGGCCTACGGTCTCGAGAGTGTCGTCACTTGGACTCTTACCCCGACGCGCACGGGGACCCATCTGCGCATGGAGCAGTCGGGCTTCCGGCCGGATCAGCAGCAGGCCTACCAGGGCGCCAAGGGCGGGTGGCAGCAGTTCTCGGCAAACCTGGAGCAGGTCCTGGCGCGGATAGATTGAGGTGAGGTGCCGACAATATGAAAAAGAGCGCAACCACCAAGGGCGAATCCCCTTCGCGGCTGATCGACGCGAGGATCAAGGAACTGGACGACTGGCGGGGCAAGACGCTCGCCCATGTCCGCGCGCTCATCAAGCAGGCCGACCCCGCGGTGGTCGAGGAGTGGAAGTGGCGAGGCGTTCCGGTTTGGTCTCACGATGGAATGATCTGCACCGGCGAGACGTACAAGAGCATCGTGAAGCTGACTTTCGCCAAGGGCGCTTCGCTCAAGGACCCTTCAGCCCTCTTTAACGCCAGCCTTGAAGGCAACACCCGGCGCGCGATCGATCTCCATGAGGGTGATGAAATCGATGAGGCTGCCTTCAAGACGCTCATACGCGCCGCCGCGGCCTTGAATAGGTCCTCGGCCCGATAGTCGAATCCGACGCCTTATGAGTTGGCGTCCACCTTAGCCGCTCGGTATTTTGCGCTGCGGATCGCCGCACCGTCGCAAATCGCGTTTTTTCGCATCTATCATGCGCCTAAAGCTCGGGCTAAAACAATTCGACGCCGATTGCCACATTTCCACGAACCTGCCCGCAACCGGGCGTGAAGTAACGGAACGCGCACGAATCTCGCCCTCGGAGATCAACGCATTCCTGCAATGATTGAAGTGGGAAGTTTCTGCGCTAATATTTTTGCCTTCCGGCGATCCGCGACTCAACAATGGAGAACCCTTGACCAACGCAGCCTCACGGCTCTCATATCGCCGCGCCATCGGCACTGTCGGTCTGGCGGCGTTGCTATGGTTCGGGCTGGCGACGGGCATCGCCGCCGCTCAGACGAGCGACGACGTGGCGATCGCCACCAGCTTGGCACAGATGCTGCGTGCCGCTCGCACCGTGATTTCGTCCGATCAGAATCTGATCAATGACCCCAGCAAAGCGGACAAAGGTCTGACGGGAAAGGTCGTGCTTGCCGCGACGCTGAAAATTTATCGCGAAACCACCGGCATCGATCCCACGACCGTCGATGAAAAATCCCGCGCGGGACGTCTGCTGCGAGCCCAGATGGCCTCGATCGTCGAGGTGGTGGACGCCAACCAACAGACGATTAACGCGCCGGGCGTGGGCTTCAAGGCGTTCATTCCCGCCGTCTTCGCCCGTCTCGTGAACGAAGCGTTCGCTCGCCGCGCCGGCGACGAAGCGTCGGTCAAAGTAACTGCGCCCGTCAAGCTGGTCCGCAATCGCAAGGCGCTGCCGGATTCATGGGAGCGACAGGTCATCGATTCGAAGTTCCTCGCTCCCGGGTGGGAAAAGGGCAAACCGTTCGAAGCGATGACGGACGTCAACGGTCATAAGGAATTCCGGATGATGGTGCCCGAATATTACGTGCCGTCATGCCTATCCTGCCACGGCAGCCCAAAAGGCTCGCTCGATATCACCGGCTATCCGCGCGAGGGCGGCAAAGTAGGCGATCTCGGCAGCGTGATCAGCGTCACGCTGGCACATTGACGCGCGCCGTGCTGACGCGGCTGTCAATCAATGCGCGGCTGCTCATCCTATCGGTATCGCTGCTGCTGGTGATTGCCGGCAGCAATCTCTATCTCACCTCGAGTCTGCGCGATGCCTCCGCCAAGGCGGCGGAAGCCGACCGCATCGTCAGCCAGATGCAGACCGCCGAAGCGGTGAGCGCCGCATTCGACGATTTGCGTTATTGGCGTGCCGATCTCGCGGTGAGCCTGCTGATGCTGTCGCAGCGAAACGCCGACGCGGCGCGCGTGCGCCTCGACCGCGAGCTGCAGCGACTGGCGCCGGTGGACCCGAAGGTTGCGGCAGCGCTCGGCACCGAGGCGGCTGCTTTCGACGATCTGGCCGGCAAGGCGGTCGACGCCTATACGCAGGACCAGCGCGTGATCGGCAATTCGCTGTTCGCCCAGGCGCGTGCGCACGGGCTGAAAATCACCCAGTTGTTGAGCGACTTGGAGACGCGGCTCGCGGCGCAGCAACAGCACGCGCGCGACGAGCTTCTGCGCGATGCCGCGACGGCCTCGCGGGTCTCGCTTTATGTCGTCGCCGGGGCGGTGTTGCTCGCGGGCTTGCTGACGATCCTGATCCTGCGCTCCATCCTGCTGCCGTTGCGCTCGCTGGTGGTCGCCGTCCGGGCCATCAGCAGCGGCAACACCTCGGTGACGTTCCCGCCGCCGTCGAGCGACGAAATCGGCGAGATGAATAACGCGCTCTACCTCTTTCGCGAGACCTTGGTGGAGCGGGCGCGATTGGAGCAAGAGACCGAATACCAGCGCCGCACGATCCAGCAGGCGATCGAGTGCCTCAACGAGGGCTTCGTCCTTTATGGGTCGGACGATCGCCTGGTCTTGTGCAACTCGAAATACCACCAGTTTTACGCGGGGATCGCCGACATCGCTGTGCCCGGCGCGCCGTTTCGCGCATTGTTGGAGGCGAGCGTGGCGCGCGGCATCGTCTATCTGAGCGACCGCAGCGGCGAAGATTGGATCGAAGGGCGGCTGCGCGACCATGCTCGGCCGCTCGGCGTGCAGGAGCAGCGTATCGGCGAGCGTTGGCTGCAGGTTGCGGAGCGCAAGACGTTCGATGGGGGCACCGTCGCTGTCCACACGGACATCACCGAGCTGAAGCTGCGACAGGCAGAGCTTGAAATCGCCAAGGATGCGGCCGAGCGCGCGACCCAGGTGAAGTCGGAATTCCTCGCCAATATGAGCCACGAGCTACGCACGCCCCTTAACGCGATCATCGGCTATAGCCAAATGCTGCGCGAGGACGCCGAAGATTCCGGCCAATCCGATACCGTCGCCGATCTGAAGAAAATCGAGAATGCCGGCAGCCACCTGCTGGGTCTGATCAACAGCATCCTCGATCTGTCGAAGATCGAGGCCGGCCGCATGGAAACCTACATCGAGACCGTCGAGGTCGCGAGCCTAATCGCCGATGTGGCGGTGATGGTCGAGCCGCTGGTCGCACGCAATGGCAACCGGCTGGTCGTGCAGCGCGCAGCGAATGTCGGCGCCCTCGCCACGGATCTGACGAAGCTGAAGCAATCCCTGCTCAATCTGCTGAGCAACGCCAGCAAGTTCACGGAAAAGGGCACGATTACGCTTGCGGTGCGGCGCCGCACGAAAGGCGACGCCGCCAGGGTCGATTTAGCGGTCAGCGATAACG
>DATLUE010000184.1:0-11212 GCA_035533255.1 Allostellaceae bacterium
GCGATTTCTTTTTTTATAGTCGCCATTATCTACAATTGCGCCAAGCAGCTGAAACTCTGACAGCCGGCTTAGAAGCGGTTTTCTTTAATGCCCAAAATAATTTTACCCTTCAATACACACTCCTTCTGGCGCCACTAACGCCAACCGACACCGAAACCGAAATTCTAAGAAAGATTCGAGTTGTTAGCACATACTTGGATATTTTAATTGCACGGCGCATATGGAATATGCGAGCCATCGATTATTCGACGATGCAATACACGATGTTCTTAATGATGCGAGAAATTAGAGGATGTTCGGCTGACAAGTTAGCAGAATTATTGGCTATCAAACTCGCGACTGAAGATGACACATTTAGAAAGAACGACCGTTTCCATTTGCATGGCATGAACGGCCGTCAAATCCACCGGTTACTTGCGCGAATGACAGATTACGTTGAAACCCAATCCGGCAGCATCACTCGTTACGCAGAATATGCAACTAGGTCGGGAAGGAACGGCTACGAAATTGAGCATATATGGGCTGATAAAGCAGATCGTCACACCGATGAGTTCAGCCATCCTCAGGATTTTGGAGAATATCGCAATCGCATCGGAGATCTACTGTTGCTTCCAAAGAGCTTTAACGCCAGCTACGGCGCTTTGCCTTATGAAGAAAAATTAGCGCACTATTTCTCTCAAAACCTTCTTGCTCGCTCGCTTAATGAAAATTGCTACCAACATAATCCTGGCTTTCTCAGATTCATCGAAAAGAGCGGATTAGGGTTCAAGCCGCATTCGCACTTCAAACGTCGCGATCTTGATGAACGCCAAAATTTGTACCTGGCGCTGGCCGAATTTATTTGGAATCCACGCCGTCTTGCAAATGAGGCTGCCGCATGAGCGATGTTCTCGGGCGGATTTGCGACGGCAAGCGCGGCGAGATCGCCCGCGCTAAGGCGGCGCGCCCCCTGCGCGAGGTCGAGCACGCCGCGCGTGAGACATCGGCGCCGCGCGGCTTCATCGCCGCGCTCGAGCGCGTCACCGCCGCCGGTCGCTATGGCCTCATCGCCGAGATCAAGAAGGCATCGCCGAGCGCCGGCCTCATCCGCACCGATTTCGATCCGCCGAGCCTCGCGCAAGCCTATGCGCAAGGCGGCGCGACCTGTCTTTCGGTGCTGACGGACGGTCCCGACTTCCAGGGCGAAGCGGCGCATCTCACCGCCGCGCACCATGCCTGCACACTGCCGGCGCTGCGCAAGGATTTCATCCTCGATCCCTATCAGGTGATCGAGGCGCGCGCGATCGGCGCCGATTGCATCCTACTGATCATGGCCGCGCTCAGCGACGCCGATGCCGCCGCGCTCGAAGGCGTCGCGCGCGATTGGAGCCTCGACGTGCTGGTTGAGGTCCACGACCGCGCCGAGCTCGACCGCGCCCTGCGATTGAAGACGCGGCTCATCGGCATCAACAACCGCAATCTCAAGACGCTGAAGACCGACATCGCGACAACCGAGCAGCTCGCGGGTTTCGTCGGCAAGGACCGGCTGGTCGTGAGCGAGAGCGGTCTTGCCACGCCCGCCGATCTCGCGCGCATGGAGCGCGCGGGCGTCTCGTGCTTTCTGATCGGCGAGGCGCTCATGCGCAAGCAGGACGTGGCCGCGGCGACGGCGGCCCTGCTGGCGAAGGACTTGGCCCAAGCATGAAAGAAGGTGCATGAGCGAGTTCACGCATTTCGACCATAAGGGCGACGCGAGGATGGTCGATGTCTCGACCAAGAGCGAGACCGAGCGTGTCGCCGTGGCCGCCGGCAGCATCGTTATGCAGAAGGCGACGCTCGAGAAGATCATGGCCGGCGGCCTGACCAAGGGCGACGTCCTCAGCGTTGCGCGGCTCGCCGGCATCATGGGGGCCAAGCGCACGCCGGACCTCATTCCCCTCTGCCACCCGCTCAATCTCAACTCGATTGCGGTCGAGCTGACCTGCGATCCCGCGAAATCGGCAGTCGAGATCACGGCCACTGCGAAGATCACCGGCCGCACCGGCGTCGAGATGGAAGCGCTGACGGCCGTCGCGGTCGCCGCGCTCACGGTTTACGACATGTGCAAATCGGTCGATCGCGGGATGCGCATCGGCGACATCCGGCTACTGCGCAAATCGGGTGGCAAGTCCGGCACCTACGAGGCAGCGTAATGGCAATGATCCCGGTCGCGGAAGCGCAGCAGCGCCTGATCGCGATGATCGCGCCCTTGGGCGCCGAGCAAGTCTCGCTCAGCGAGGCGCTCGGCCGCGTGCTCGCCGAGGATGTGGTGGCGCGGCGCACCCAGCCGCCCTGGGCGGTTTCGGCAATGGACGGCTATGCCGTGCGCGCCGCCGACGTTGCGCGCGTGCCCGCAAAACTCAAAGTGGTCGGCGCTGTGCCGGCCGGCCAGTCCTATCCGCATGTCGTCAAGGTCGGCGAGGCGGTGCGCATCTTCACCGGCGCGCCGATCCCCGACGGCGCCGATTGCATCGTCATTCAGGAGGACACCGAGCGGCACGACGACATCGTCGAGGTGCGCGAGGGTGCACCTGTGGGCCGCTACGTCCGTCCCGCCGGCCTTGATTTCCGCGAGGGCGAGGTCGGGCTCAAGGCCGGGCGCCGGCTCAGCGCCGCCGACGTCGGCTTTGCCGCCGCGATGAACCGGCCGTGGCTCCTGGTGCATCGCCGGCCGCGTGTCGCGATCCTGCCGACCGGCGACGAGGTGGTGATGCCGGGCGATCCGGTCGGGCCGCATCAGATCGTTTCCTCGAACGGCATCGCGCTCGCCGCGCTGGTCGCATCTTGCGGCGGCGTACCGGTGCATTTGGCGATCGCGCCCGACGACAACTCGGCGCTTCAGCGCATCGCCGCTGGGGCTGCTGGCGCCGACCTGCTGCTGACGACCGGCGGCGCGTCGGTCGGCGATCACGACCTGGTCCGCGGCGCGCTCGGCGCGGCCGGGCTGACGCTCGACTTCTGGACCGTGGCGATGCGGCCCGGTAAGCCGCTGATGGTCGGTCGCTATCGCGAGACGCCAATGATCGGCTTGCCCGGCAATCCAGTCTCGACCCTGGTTTGCGGGCTGCTCTTTGCCAAGCCGGCGATGGACCGCATGTCCGGCCTTGCCAATGTGTTCCCCGCATCAATGCGCGCGCGGCTCAAAATCCCGCTCGAGGAAAACGACCGGCGGCAGGACTACCTGCGCGCCACGCTGACCCGCTCCGCCGACGGCACGCTCGAATCCGAGCCATTCAAGAAGCAGGACAGCTCGATGATCTCGCTCCTGGCGCGGGCGGATTGCCTAGTCATCCGCGCACCCCATGCGCCCGCCGCCCAAGCCGGCGATTGGGTCGAGATCATTTCCCTCACGGTTTGACGCTTGACTTCCCTCAAGGAACTAAACTAGAACATCCACAGAAGTTTTGGTTTTGTTCCGGGCCCATTGGCCACTTTTGATCTGGTGGGAGTTCGCGATGCTGACGCGCAAGCAACAGGAATTGCTGCTGTTCATCAACCACCGCCTGTCCGAAGGCGGGGTTTCGCCCTCTTTCGAGGAGATGAAGGATGCGCTGGATCTTAAATCGAAATCCGGCATCCACCGGCTGATCAGCGGGCTCGAGGAGCGCGGCTTCATCCGTCGCCTGCCGCACCGCGCCCGCGCGCTCGAAGTCGTGCGCCTGCCGGAGGAGACCTCGGTCGCTCAGCGTCGTCCTGCCGCGCCGGCGCCGATGGATCGTAGCCGCTTCTCGCCCACGGTCATTCGCGGCGATTTCAAAAGCGCCGCTTCCGGCGCGGCCGCGGCCAACGCCAATGAAAGCATCGAACTGCCGGTGTACGGCCGCATCGCCGCGGGTACCCCGATCGAGGCGCTGCGCGACACCACAACCACCGTTTCGGTCCCACCCAGCCTGATCGGCAGCGGCGATCATTACGCGCTCGAAGTCGCCGGTGACAGCATGATCGAGGCCGGGATTATGGACGGTGACACGGTGCTCATCCAGAAATGCGAGACTGCCGAAAACGGCGTCATCGTCGTGGCCCTCGTCGACAGCAGCGAGGTCACCCTGAAACGGCTGCGCAAGCGCGGCGATTCGATCGCGCTCGAGCCCGCCAACAAGACCTACGAGACGCGCATCTTCGGACCCGACCGCGTCAAAGTGCAGGGCAAATTGGTCGGGTTGATGCGCCGTTATTGAGCATCAGGATCGCGCACCGGCTTTGCCGGAACCTTCGCCAAGCCGCGAATGTTGGATCGGTTGAATAGCTGCGGCGGAAGAAGCATGCGCTGGATTGTTCTCGGCTGCGCCTTGGCGCTGACTGGCTGCCTCAGCCGGGTCGATCGCGAGGCGGTTTCGTTCCCGGCCATGCCAAGTCAGGCGGTCTATCACCGCGTCGATGGACGCCAATTGTCGCCAGACGATGCGATCGACGCATTGCAGACAGCCGAAAGCACATGCCGCAATCGGAACGGAGATGGCGCGACGCCGTCAATCGTCGGCACGCCCGCTTTCGATGCCTGTATGCAAAGCCAAGGCTACCGGCGCGCGCCTTAGCCTATGCCGCTAGAGCCTGAGATCGACCGCGATCCAGCTCCCATTCGCGGTCAACCAGATGAGTATGCCGCCCCACAGGATCGCCCCGGCGATTGAACCGTGAAGGCGCTCGCCTTTTCGCATCAATTGCCACGCCAGCACGCAGCCGAGGACGCCAAAACCGAGCGGGATGAAGGTCGCGCCTAATCCGACCATAGACGATATCAACGTGATGGCGCCGCAGATATAGGCCCACATGATCTGATTAAGCCGTTCGGATTGCGCCTTGCGCGCGGCTTTTGCCTCTACTTCGGTTTCTCCCGTCGGGCGGCTTTCGCCGCCGGCGTTGTCGCTCATCCCCATATCCCTTCCCTGCTCGGTCGATTGTAGCCGACCCGGCGGCACAGAGAACCTTCGAGCACCTCCGACATTTCTTCTAGGCCATTTGGATGATGATTGCCGATCCGTTATTCAGTGGATGAAATGCTGGGAATTATCGGTCCCTCGCGGCTCCAGCAACCGTTGTCGCGCGCGGGACGGCGACCACCAGCGCTTGCCCTGCCAAGCGCGCACGGTATCGAAGGTGACGGCGCCCGGATCGAGCCACACGGCGTAGCCGCCATTCTCATAGGTATCGATGCGATCGATGACGCGCGCGCCGCGACAGGTGCGATGCGCAGCGAACGGGCTCACCACCAGATCGGCGGTCCGACAATCCTCGGCGAGCGCCGTGCCGTCGCGGATCAGCGCCACCGTCTCGCCGCGGACATGGTAGAAGCAGCCCTGACTGTCGCATTGAAGCGCTCCATCCGCAGCGCCGCCGCTCGCCGGCCACGCGGGACCAAGCTGTGTCGCCGCGCGCCGCGTCCACACATCGATAACGGCTGCCTCGCCGCGCGCGCTCGACGGCAGGTAAGACCCGTCGCCGGCGCGCACCGCGACCAGCCTCATGTCGCCCGCGACCAGCAGATCCGGCGGCCGCGTGACCGCGATGTTGGCAAGCCCGAGCGCGATCGGCACCAAGCCCCACCATCGCCACCGTCCGAGCCAGATGCACAACCACAAGCCGCCGAGACCGATCAGCGCCAAGGCGAGGCTCGATGGGCTTGGCACCAGCACGACCGCACTCGGCCATGACGTCACCGCGTGGCCGACATAAGAGATCGCATCGATGCCCCAAGACATGGGCACGAGCGCCAGCTTCTCGATGCCGAACGGCATCATCAAGCAAGCGGCGATCGCCCAGGGCATCACCCAAAAGCCGGCGATCGGCACGGCGATCACATTCGCGACGATGGAGTAAAGCGGAAAGCGATTGAAGTGATAGACCGTGAAGGGCGCGGTCGCGACCGTGGTAACCAAGGTGGTGAACGCGAGGCCGAGCACATAGAGGCCGACCCGGCGCATCGCGCCGGCATCGCGGTGCCATGCCGTGAGGCGCGGCCGCATGGTCTCGTAGAACGCGACGATGCAGGCGACCGCCGCAAATGACATTTGAAAGCTCGGCCCGGTCGCGGCCTCGGGCGTCAGTAGCATCACCGTCAATGCGGCCAGCGCGATCGCGCGCGGCGAGACGCTGACGCGATCGACCAGGATCGCCAGCAACACCAAACCGATCATTACGAACGCGCGGCGCGACGAGACCGTGGCTCCCGACAGCAGGAGATAAACGAAGATCACCCCCAGCGCGCCCGCCGCCGCCCATTTCTTGATCGGTCGGGTGAGTGCAATGGCCGGGATCAGCGCAAAGAAAGCGCGCAAGGCGAAAAAGGCGACGCCGGCCGCCATCCCCATGTGAAGACCGGCGATCACCAGGATATGCGCAAGCCCGGCATCGCGGAAAGCCCCGGCGTCGTCGGGGGCGATGTCATGCGTCTGGCCGGCGATGATCGCGGCCGCTATCGCGCCCGAACGATCCGGCAACGCCGCGCGAATGCGCTGCGTGACGGTGGTGCGCAACGCCTCGATGGCGTGCCGCCACAGACTCGTGCTTTGCCCGGCGGGCGGAGCGCTCGGCTTTGCCGCGCCGAGCGCGTAGCCCACCGCACCGAGCCGCTGGAACCACGCGGCGCGCTCGAAATCATAGGCGCCCGGCGTCGAGGGCGCGGGCGGCGGCATCAGCATCGCACGCACGCTCAGCCAATCGCCCGGCACGACGCCCGCATCGCCGCGACGCAAACGGATCCGCACCCGCGCGGGCATCTGCTCCGCCGGAAGATCGCCGACCCGATCGGGCGCGATTACCAACCGTGCGCCTTCGGGCAGCGGATCGACCGATACCAGCCGACCGATGATCTCGATCGGTCCGAGCCGATGCTCCAGCACCGGCGCCGCAACCCACCATGCCTGGAATTGCGACACGGCAAAGCCCAGCGCGACCGCGAAGAGCGCACAGCCGAAAACCAACTGCCGCTCGAGGCGCCAGGCCGCTACCAAGAACCCGCCCGCGAGCGCCAGGGCCGCGCCGCCGAGCCACCAGGTCGGCTCCGTTGGCAAGGAGAAATAGATCGCGATGCCGCCGCCCATCAGCACCGGAAACCACAACGGCCAACGCTCGCGCTCGGCGAGCAATCGCTCGCTTAGCGCCGCCCGGACGGTGCGGCGTGGTACGACGGCCAAGTCGCCAGCGGAAGGCATGCGCGACTGTAGCGAGCCGCGCGCGCATGCGGCGAGTCCGAAATTCGCCAAGGGCCGGCCGACGTCGCCGCAATCGAGCCCATCCCGCGACGGTGCACGCCGGCCCTGTGACCTTGCCGCAGCGATGTGCTAAACCGCGCGGCAATGAGCGTCATTGTCCGTTTCGCCCCCTCGCCCACCGGCTTCCTGCATATCGGCGGCGCCCGCACGGCGTTGTTCAACTGGCTATTTGCCAAGCATCATGGCGGCAAATTCCGTCTGCGGATCGAGGACACCGATCGCGCGCGCTCGACCCAGGAAGCCGTCGCCGCAATCATCGACGGCTTGCGCTGGCTCGAGCTCGATTGGGACGGCGAGATTGTCCTGCAATCGCAGCAGATCGCGCGCCATGTCGAGGCGGCGCGCCGGCTGCTCGCCGAGGGCAACGCCTATCATTGCTATTGCACGCCGGCCGAGCTCGAGGCGATGCGCGCGAAGGCGCGTGCCGAAGGCCGCTCGGTGCGCTATGACGGCACCTGGCGCGATCGCGACCCCAAAGACGCTCCGCCCGGCATCCCGCCGGTGATCCGCCTCAAGGTGCCGCAGACCGGCGAGACCGTGATCGAGGATCGCGTGCAGGGCCGCGTCACCGTCGCCAACGAGCAGCTCGACGATCTGATCATCCTACGCGCCGACGCCACGCCGACCTACAATCTCTCGGTGGTCGTCGACGATCACGACATGGCGATAACTCATGTCATCCGCGGCGACGATCATTTCAACAACGCCTTCCGGCAGGCGCATATCTATCGCGCGCTTGGCTGGGACGTGCCGGAATTCGCGCATGTGCCGCTGATCCACGGCCCCGACGGCGCCAAGCTGTCGAAGCGGCATGGCGCGCTCGGCGTCGATGCCTATCGCGATATGGGCTATTTGCCCGAAGCGTTGCGCAATTACCTGCTGCGGCTCGGCTGGAGCCACGGCGACGACGAGATCGTCTCAACCGCGCAGGCGATCGAATGGTTCGATCTCGACGCGGTCGGCCGCTCGCCCGCGCGCTTCGATTTCGCCAAGCTCGACAATCTCAATGCTCATTACATTCGTGCAACGAACGACGCGATGCTCGCGACGCTTGTGGCGCCGCTGATCGAGACAAACCTCGGACACAAGCTGGGCGAGCCGGAGCGAGCCCGACTTCAAACGGCGATGCCGGGCCTGAAGGCGCGCGCGAAGACGCTGGTCGAGCTGGCAGCGATCGCGCATTTCTACGTCGCGCCGCGGCCGATACCGATCGACGATAAAGCCAAAGCCGTCCTCGGCCCCGCCAAATCCTTGCTGGCCGATCTGGCGAACAGCCTCGGCGACCTGCCCTGGAATGCGGCCTCGCTGGAGGCCGCGACGCGCGATTTTGCCGAAGCACGCGGCCTTAAACTCGGCCAAGCGGCGCAACCCCTGCGCGCCGCGCTTACCGGCAGCACCGCGTCGCCCCCGATCTTTGAGGTGATGGCGGTGCTGGGCCGAAGCGAAAGCCTTGGGCGTCTCGCAGATGCGTCCCGCCCCTAAGGCGCGAATTGCCAAATTCCCGGCCGCCCTCTATTCTGCCCACGAGATCGGGTTTTGCGCCGCACCATGCGGCATGAGGAGGCCGCCGAATGGATAAGAAGCCAACCAATCGCAAGACCGTCACGGCAACCGACAACGTCACCGGCAAATCGATCGACATGCCCCTGCTCGACGGCACCATCGGCCCGCAGGTGGTCGATATCCGCCGCCTCTATTCCGATCTCGGACACTTCACCTTCGATCCCGGCTATACCGCGACCGGCAGTTGCGAATCGAAGATCACCTATATCGATGGCGACATCGGCGAGTTGCTCTATCGCGGCTATCCGATCGAACAACTGGCCGACAAAAGCGATTTCATGGAGGTGTGCTACCTCCTGCTCTATGGCGAGTTGCCGACGCGCGACCAGAAAGCCAATTTTGTCAAGACCGTCACGCATCACACGATGGTGCATGAGCAGATTTCGCGCTTCTTCTCGGGCTTTCGCCGCGACGCGCATCCGATGGCGGTGATGTGCGGCGTGGTCGGCGCGCTATCGGCCTTCTACCATGATTCGACCGACATCTCCGACCCGCATCAGCGGATGATCGCGTCGCATCGCCTGATCGCGAAAATGCCGACGATCGCGGCCATGACCTACAAATACGCGCTCGGCCAACCCTTCATCTTCCCGAAGAACGCGCTCGATTACGCCGAAAATTTCCTGCACATGACGTTCGCGGTGCCATGCGAGGAGTTCAAGGTCAGCCCGACGCTCGCCAAGGCGATGGACAAGATTTTCATTCTCCATGCCGATCACGAGCAGAACGCCTCGACCTCGACGGTGCGGCTCGCCGGCTCGTCGGGCGCCAATCCGTTCGCTTGCATCGCGGCCGGTATCGCCTCGCTCTGGGGTCCGGCGCATGGCGGCGCCAACGAAGCGGTGCTCAAGATGCTGATGGAAATCGGCCACAAGGACCGGATTCCCGAATACGTCAAGCGCGCCAAGGACAAGAACGACAACTTCATGCTCATGGGCTTCGGCCATCGCGTCTACAAGAACTTCGATCCGCGCGCGAAAGTGCTGCGCGCCGCGTGCCACGAAGTGCTCGACGAGCTTGGCGTGCGCGACGAGCCGCTCTTGGAGCTGGCGATGGAGCTCGAGCGCATCGCTCTGCAAGACGACTACTTCATCGAGAAAAAGCTCTACCCGAACGTCGACTTCTATTCGGGCATCATTCTCAAGGCGATGGGATTCCCGACCTCGATGTTCACCGTGCTGTTTGCGATCGCGCGGACCGTTGGGTGGGTCGCCCAATGGAACGAGATGATCGAGGACCCCAGTCAGAAGATCGGCAGGCCGCGCCAGCTCTATACCGGGCCGATCAAGCGCGATTACGTCTCGATCGCGCAGCGTGGCTGATCCACGACGCGAGCATGGCGCGCAGAGCGGGGCCGGCGACGGCCCGGCTGCGGTGCGCTTGCGTTTCGGCCGGCCACCGCGAGCGGCGAACGACAACGCCTTTTCCTGGCTGAGGCAACTGCCGCAGCGGCTGCCGTTGCTGGTGGCGCTGGCCCTGCTGGCTTGGGCTTTGGCCAACGCTTTCAGCGGACGCTGACGCTTTACCTCCTGTTAACCATAATGCCCTAGCGTTTCGGGGCATGACCGTGCCGAACAACCCCTATCCCGCTTTATCCAGCGCGGTCGATCCGACCGTCCTGCGCAGCATTCGCCAGGCGAGCCAATCGACCTCGACGGATTTCGGGCTGCTGATGGCCCAGGCCGCGCGCGAAAGCGGCTTTCGCGCCAACGCCAAATCGACAAGCAGCAGCGCAGCGGGCCTGTTCCAATTCGTCGATTCGACCTGGCTCGACATGGTGCATCGCTTCGGCGCCAAATACGGCGTCGGCGATTTGGCGCAGAAAATCTCGCAAACCGGCAGCGGCAAGCTGGTGGTGGACAATCCCACTCTCAAGCAGAAAATTCTCGATCTGCGCCAGAACCCGACCTTGTCGGCCGACCTTGCCGCCGAATACGCCAAGCAGAATCAAACCGAGATCGAGCAGGCGCTCGGCCGCCCGCTGTCGCGCGGCGACCTTTACATGGCGCATTTCCTCGGCGCGGGCGGAGCGACCTCGTTCCTGAAAGCGCTCGATACCAAGGGCAACACGATCGCGGCCAATCTGCTGCCGGACGCCGCCGCGGCCAATCCCGGCATCTTCTACGATGCGTCGGGGCACGCCAAGACTGTCGGCGAGATTTATCAGACCGTCGCCTCGAAGATCGAGAAGGACGCGAGCGCGTTCGGCGGCGACGCAGCGGCGCCCTCATCGTCGTTCTCGCTGGCGGCCGCAGCCGAGACCCTCGGCGACGGGTCCGGCCTCGGCGTGTCGTCGCTCGGCCATTCGATCGACTGGTCGGGCGTGAAGCTCTCGGCGCCGGTGCTCGAGATGCTCAACGTGGTGGCACTCGCCGCGCTCAAGATGACCGAGAACAATTCGGACGCACCGCCGGCGACGC
>DATLUE010000185.1:0-3233 GCA_035533255.1 Allostellaceae bacterium
GGCCTCCAGGGGTGCCGGACGCGGTGGTAAATCTTTTAGACGAACAGGCTCGAGACCGAGCGCTCCTCGCTGATGCGCAGGATCGCCTCGGCCATCAGCGGCGCGATCGTGAGGCGGCGGATGTTGTGCGCGGCGCGCACCGCCTCGGTCGCGGCGATGCTGTCGGTCGTGACCAGCGCCTCGAGCGACGAGGCCATGACCCGCGCGACCGCGCCGCCGGATAAGACCCCATGCGTGACATAGGCGCCGACGGATTTCGCGCCGCGCTCGATCAACGCTTCGGCGGCGTTGCACAAAGTGCCGGCGCTGTCGACGATGTCGTCGATCAGGATGCAGCGGCGGCCTTCGACCTCGCCGATGATGTTCATGACCTCGCTGACGCCAGCGCGCTCGCGGCGCTTGTCGATGATGGCGAGATCGGCATCGACGCGGCGGGCGATCGCGCGCGCGCGTACCACGCCGCCGATATCGGGCGACACGACGACGAGGTCGCTGCCGTTGTAACGCTGCTTGATGTCGTCGATGAACACCGGCGCGGCAAAGAGGTTATCGAGCGGAATGTCGAAGAAGCCCTGGATTTGGCCGGCATGGAGATCGAGGGTCAGCACGCGGTCGGCGCCGGCGGCGGTGATCATGTTGGCGACCAGCTTGGCCGAGATCGGCGTGCGCGAGCCCGATTTCCGGTCCTGCCGCGCATAGCCGTAATAGGGCATGACGGCGGTGGTGCGGCGCGCCGAGGCGCGCTTCAAGGCGTCGAGCGTGACCAGCAGCTCCATCAGATTGTCGTTCGCCGGGTACGAGGTCGACTGGATGATGAAGACATCCTCGCCGCGCGCGTTCTCGTGAATCTCGACAAACACTTCCTGGTCCTGGAAGCGGCGCACGCTCGCATCCGTCAATGGCAAATGCAAATAGGCCGAGATCGCCTCGGCGAGCGGCCGATTGCTGTTGCAGGCAAGGATTTTCATGCGTCCGGACGCCGGGTTGCGCGAGCGGGTCGGACTGTAACAAAGCCGGTTTGGGCTGTAAACCGCCGCGCGCCACCTCGGCGCCTGAAGACCGGCGATTCGGGCGCGGCTACGAGCCGGCGGCGGCGCTGCGCTTTGCCTGCGCGATCAGGGCCTCGATCCCCGGCGCCGCGGCATTGGCGGCGTCATAGGCGGTGAGGCCCCAGACCCGGTCGAGGCTGCCGGCATCGACCGCGTTCTCCTGGTTCACCTGGCCGATCTGCGTGCCGTCGGGCCGCCGCAGCCGCCAGGAGATCGAGACCTTCTGCTGGCCGGAAATCGCCGGCGCGACCGCCACCTTGGCCTCGACGATGAAACTGGGCGCGGCGCCGGGATAATCGGCGAGCGCGACCTGCGCGCGGCGCAGCGCCGCGGCCATCGCGGTGGCCAGCGCCTGGCCGCCGTCGCCGCTCGCGCCGGTCGCAGGATGTATGGCGATCAGCGGATCGCTGCTCGCCACCGGCGGCGGCGCCTTGGTCTCGATCAGCTTTGCCAGCATTGGCGCGGCCCGGCTGGCGAGATCGCCGACCCCATCGCCGCCCTGGCCCCAAGCGGCTTGCGGCAGGGTCGCGTCGGTTTGCTGCCGGCCCTCGATCGAGCCGTTGGGCGAAATCATCTCCCAGGCGATCGCGATGCGCAGCTTGCCGCCGCCGGCGTCGGTCGCGGTCGCTTGGCCTTGCAGCAGGTAGGAGCCGCGATTGCGCGCCTCGGTGCTGGCGGGAACGTCGTTGTTCTGCAGCGCGGTCGCCATCGCCGCGGCGAGCGCCTGCGCCGTCGCCGCCGGCGCGCCGGTCACCGGCGCGACCATGACGCTGGCGCTGTCGGGCGGCGTCATCAGATCGGAGTTGGGCGGTGGCATGTCGTCGGCAAATGGATGCGGCAGCGGCTGGCAGGCGCTGACCGCCGACAGCAGCGCGACGATGAGGGCAAAACGCATGGCCGCGGATGATATCGCGGCGACGTTACGGCGCAAGGCAGATCGCCGACAGCAAATGGCCGAATTGCTTGTCGCCGGCGCGGCAGGCGCGGCGATAGGAAAAGAACCGCTCGGCGTCGCGCGCGGTATCGCCGCCGGTGCCATCGATATGCTTGACGCCTGCGGCGGCAAGCCGCGATCGCACATAGCCGGGCAGATCGAACAGGTGATGGCGCGGCCGCGGCGCCGCGCGGAAGAAGCGCGCATGGTCGGGATCCTGCGCGAGAAACGGCGCCGGGAATTCCGGCCCAACCTCGTAACTGTTGAAGCCGATGCAGGGGCCGACCGCCGCGATCACGCGCGTCAGGCTCGCGCCCTCGCGCAGCATCGCCGCAACCGTCGCCTCGAGCACGCCGCCGACCGCGCCGCGCCAGCCGGCATGCGCAGCGGCGACGATCCCGGCACGCTCGTCGGCAAACAGCACCGGCGCGCAATCGGCGGTAAGGACGCCGAGCGCCAAGCCTTTGCGCGTCGTCACCATCGCATCGGCGCGCGGGCGCTCCGCTTGCGGCCAGGGCGCGTCGACCGGCACCACCTCGCTGCTGTGGATTTGATGAACCGTCGCGAGCGCGCCCGCGTCGAGGCCGAGCTCGGCCAGCGCGCGGCGGCGATTCTCCTGCACCGCTTCGGGCGCGTCGCTCGAGCCGAGACCGCAATTGAGCGACGCGAACAAGCCGGTGCTGACGCCGCCCTCGCGGGTGAAAAACCCGTGGCGCACCGCCGGCGTTTCGAGCAGCCCGGCGCGCAGCATCATGGCGCGACGCCAAAGCCGTCCGGCGCCGGCGCGCCTTTCCGACCCAGCGCCAACACCTTGAACAGCGTGCCCATCTCGGCGGGAGCGGTCAGCCGCCGGCAGCCGGCGCGGATCGCGTCTTGCTGTGCCGGCGTCGCGGCTTTGAGCAACGCCGTCTCGCGCGCGGCGATGCCGAGGCTGGTGAGGAAAGCGCCCTGCGGCACCGGGCCGTAATGTACCGCGCCGCCATCGCGCGCCGCTTGCACGATCGCGGCAAAATCGACATGCGCCGTAATATCGGCGCTGCCGGGCGACTCGAGAACCGGATGCGGGCGGTGGTTGCGCACGGCTTGCAGCGTATCGCCGCATGCGCTCGGGAAATAGCCGTAATCGATCATCAACGCCGCGCCGCCGTCATGCGCGATGCGGCGCGCGGCCGATTGCGTCACCGCGATCGCCGCCGGGCACAGCTCGGCGACCGCCTCATCGCCGGCGCCGGGAAGCGAAGCGGCCAGCG
>DATLUE010000186.1:0-5401 GCA_035533255.1 Allostellaceae bacterium
GCGCAGCGGTAAAAATACATTAAAAATCATGAAGATATTTGGGATTCTTCGGTGCCCGCCGCCGCTATCGTCGCAGGGTAGGCCGCTGCCGCTAATCGACGATCGCGACCGCGTTGATCTCGACCAGACAGCGCGGATCGGTCGCGAGCCGCACCACTTGCACGGTTGTCGTGGTTGGCTTCGAATCGCCGAAATACTCGGCCCAGACGCGATTGAGCGCATCCTGGTCGGCAAGATCGGTCACGAAGCGGTCGGCTTTCACGATGTCGGCGAAGGTCGCGCCGACGGAATCGAGCCCGCGCCGGAGATTTTCCAATGCCGCGCGCGTTTGTCCCGCCATGTCGGGCGGCATCGAAGCAAATTCCTCGGGCCGGTGCGGATGATGGTGATAAACCGGCGCGGCGTTGACGCCCGCGAGATAGACCGTCGTGCCGCCGGTGACTTTGATGGCCGGCGCATAGGGCATCCACAGATCCGGCGCGTCGGGCCAATGAACATGCTCGATCGATTTTGCCATGACGACCTCCTGTCACGGAAAAGTCTAGCATTGCGCGACGGACGGCGGAGAATAAAGGGCACACAGGGCGCCCGCCGCTCGCCAGAAGCCTTGCGCGATGCCGACGTCGACTCGATTACCGCTTCAATGCGCCGCGGCCGGCATAGACCGCGTCGGGGCCGAGCTGGTCCTCGATCCGGAGGAGCTGGTTGTATTTCGCGAGCCGGTCCGAGCGCGACAGCGAGCCGGTTTTGATCTGGCCGCAATTGGTGGCAACCGCGAGGTCGGCGATCGTCGCATCTTCCGTTTCGCCCGAGCGATGCGAGAACACGGCGGTATAACCGGCGCGATGCGCGACATCGACCGCGTCGAGCGTCTCGGACAGCGTGCCGATCTGGTTGAGCTTGACGAGGATCGAATTGGCGACGCCTTTCTCGATCCCCTCGCTGAGGCGCTTGGGGTTCGTTACAAACAGGTCGTCGCCGACGAGCTGGAGCTTGCCGCCGAGCGCCTGGGTCAGCTCGGCCCAGCCGGCCCAATCGTCCTCGGCCATGCCGTCCTCGATCGAGACGATGGGATAGCGTGCGGCAAGGCCCTCGAGATATTTTGCCATGCCGGAGGAATCGAGAATCTTGCCCTCGCCGCCGAGCTGATAGCGGCCATTGTCGTAGAATTCGGTCGCAGCGGCATCGAGCGCCAGCGCTACTTGCTCGCCCGGCTTGTAGCCCGCCGCCTCGATCGCGCGCATGATGAAGCCGAGCGCTTCGTCGGCGGATTTGAGCGCAGGCGCGAAGCCGCCCTCGTCGCCGACGCTGGTGCCGAAGCCGGCATCGGCGAGCTTGCCCTTCAGCGCGTGGAACACTTCGGCGCCGCAGCGCAGCGCCTCGGCAAAGCTGGCCGCACCCAGCGGCACGATCATGAATTCCTGGATGTCGATCGGATTGTCGGCATGGACGCCGCCATTGACGATGTTCATCATCGGCGTGGGCAACAAATGCGCCTGCGGCCCGCCGACATAGCGATAAAGCGGCTGATCGAGCTCGAGCGCCGCCGCCTTGGCCGCGGCGCAAGAGACGCCGAGGATCGCGTTGGCGCCGAGCCGCGCTTTGTTCGCCGTGCCGTCGAGCGCGATCATTACCCGGTCGAGCGCGCGCTGGTTCGCGGCATCGAGGCCCGAGACCGCATCGAAAATCTCGCGATTCGCGGCCTCGACGGCCTTCAGCACGCCCTTGCCGCCATAGCGCTGCTTGTCGCCGTCGCGCAGCTCGACCGCCTCATGCTTGCCGGTCGAGGCGCCGGACGGCACCCCCATGCGGCCGATGGCGCCGCTCTCCAGCGTCACCTCCACCTCGACGGTCGGATTACCGCGGCTGTCGAGAATTTCGCGGGCGTGAATGTCGACGATAGCGGTCATGCGGTTTGCTCTTTCGTGAATGAAGGCCCCCTCACCCTCCCACGCTGCGCGTGGGTCCCTCCCTCTCCCCAGCGGGGAGAGGGTTGGGGTGAGGGGGACTATTCTATCTGCTTCGCCAGCGCATCGAACGCGATCAGCCGCGCGAGCAGCGCCGGCATGTCTTTGAGATGCACCATGTTGGGGCCGTCCGAGGGTGCGCGGTCGGGGTCTTGGTGGGTTTCCATGAACACGGCGGCAACGCCGACCGCGACCGCGGCGCGCGCCAGCACCGAAACGAAGCGCCGCTCGCCGCCCGAGGTCGTGCCCTGCCCGCCCGGCTGCTGCACCGAATGGGTGGCGTCGAACACCACGGGATAGCCGGTTTCCGCAAGGATCGGCAGCGAACGCATATCCGAGACCAGCGTGTTGTAGCCGAAGCTGGCGCCGCGCTCGCACAGCAGGATGTTCTCGTTGCCGGTCGAGGCGAGCTTGGCCGCGACATTCTTCATGTCCCAGGGCGCGAGGAACTGGCCCTTCTTCACATTGACCGCGCGGCCGGTCGCGCCGGCGGCGAGCAGCAGATCGGTCTGGCGGCAGAGGAAGGCGGGGATCTGCAACACATCGACCGCTTCGGCGACAGGGGCGCATTGCGCCGCCTCGTGCACATCGGTGACGACGGGGCAGCCGTATTTCTCGCGCACTTCGGCAAGGATCGGCAGGCTTTCGGCCAAGCCCATCCCGCGGACCGAAGAAATAGAGGTGCGGTTCGCCTTGTCGAACGAGGTCTTGTAGATGAGGCCGATGCCGAGCCGGCCGGTGAGCTCGACCAGCGCGTGGCTCATCTCGAGCGCGTGCTGGCGGCTTTCCAGCGCGCAAGGCCCGGCGAGCAGCACCAGTGGCCGATCGTTGCCGAGGGTGAGATTGCCAATGTTGACGTGGCGGGCGGTGGGCATGCGGGGAAACTAGAAGCGTGGCCGAGCCTGGGCAAGTAGCTGTTCAGCTCGTAACTGTGGTGGCAGCTATAGGCCGTAGGCTGTATGCTAAATCTTTCCTGCCCGCGAATGACAGGGTGACCGCATGACGGCCAATGCTCAAAACCTGATCGAGAAGATCAAGACCCTGCCCGCCGAGCGGGTCGCCGAGGTCGAGGATTTTGTCGACTTCATCCAACTGCGCGAGCAAGAGCGCGTCCTGACGCGGGCCGCGGCGGCAAGCAGTGCGAGCGCCTTCGCGGCGATCTGGAGCAACCCGGACGACGACGTCTACGATGCCCTTTAGCTTCGGCGATGTCGTCCTTGTGCCATTTCCCTTCACCAGCCAGGCCGTTTCAAAAAGGCGGCCAGCGGTCATCGTCAGCAATCTGGTTTATAATACCGCCCGGCCCGACATTGTTGTGATGGCTATCACCAGCCAACTCCGCGCGAATCCCGCGCTCGGCGAAATTTGGGTCGATCAATGGCAAGCAGCGGGTCTGCTGAAACCATCGGCGGTGAAGCCGGTCTTCGCCACGCTGGAACAATCGCTCGTCATTCGTCGGCTCGGCGCCTTCGCGACGAAAGACTCCGCTGCGCTCAGGACGGCCATCACCGAGACGTTGGGATAAGAGGGCGACGTCGAGAGCGGTCAGCGATCGGCACGCCGCTAAAATTATTCATTGGATGGCCGGGACGAGCTACTTTGTTGGTCGTTCTTTGTGGTCTCCCCGTCCCCCCGCGCGATCCGTAGCAGCCGCTCGCGCAGCTCGGCATTGGCGTCGCGGCAGGCTTGTTCCTCGTCGAGGCTGCCCATCGGCGGCCCGCCATTCTTGAGATAAAAGCCGAGATGTTTCGCCAGCGCATCGAGCGCCCGCAGTTTGGAATGCATGCGGATTTTGGTGCGAATCCCATGCTTGCTTTGCTTCACGCGCAGCTCGGCGATCGCGGCGCGGTCGTCGGGGGCGATGGCAGCGCGCGGACGGAGCGTGGCGCCGCCGGCGTCCCAATCGGCGATATCGCCGAAATTGGCGAAGGCGATGCGGGCGAGCTCGATACGCACGCGATCGGCGGTGATGCGCGAGCGTTCGGCGCTCGCCTCTTGCTCGGCCTTGACCGCCTCGGTGACGCCGCGCCGCGCCAGCAGCCGCGCGCCGTTGGATTGCGCGTTGCGCTCGCCGAGCCCGATGCGCCGCGCCGCCTCGGCGGCATTGCCGCAGACGAGATATTCCTGGACGAAACGCTGTTGCCGCAAGGTGAGGCCGCGGCGCAAACGCGAGGCCGGCCGGCGGATCTGGCTCGGCGGAAAGGCGCCGAGCGTCACCGCGACCCCAGCTTCGCCCAAGGCGGCGAGGATGTGGGGCTTGCGCAAGGCGCGCGGGCCGAGCCGCGCGGCGGAATTCGCCGAATAGCCGGCGTTGAGCGGTACGCATCCGGCCAAGGCCGCGGGTAGCTGATCCTCAGGCAGCGGCTGCGTCGGTGGCGCGCGGCCGCCAATGCCACGGCAAGAGTTCGTCGAGCTTCGATGCGGGGTGATCGTTGATGCGGCGGAGGATGTCGGCGAGCCAGGCTTCGGGATCGATGTCGTTTAGTTTTGCGGAGGCGATGAGCGAGTAGATCGCCGCTGCCCGCTCGCCGCCGCGATCGGAGCCGCAGAAGGTCCAGTTCCGGCGGCCGATGGCAACACAGCGCAGGGCCCGCTCGGCGGCATTGTTCGTAAGACAGATTCGGCCGTCGTCGAGGAAGCGGGTAAATGCGTCCCAGCGCTTCAGCATGTAATCCATCGCCTTGGCGACGTCGTTGTGACGCGAGAACTTCGCGCGCTCGGCGCGCATCCAGCTCTCCAGATCGGCCACCAAGGGGGCGACGTAGGTCCGGCGCAGGTCCAGGCGCTTGTCGGCGACGAGCCCATTGAGGGCGCGCTCGGCGTCGAAGATCAGATCGATCCGGCGCACGGCCTCATGCGCCAGCGGCGACCAGGCGGCCTGTTTCTTCTGTGACCGCGCCTCGGCGGCCTTGGCGATGTCGGCGAGTTCGAAGAACTTGCGGCGCCCATGGCTCCAGCACGCGGCCTCGGTGATCGGCCCTGGTCTTCGCTCTGCTTTATAGAGGTCGTTATATCCGCCATAGGCATCGGCCTGGAGTATCCCGGCATAGGACGCCAGATGCCGGTTCGGATGCACGCCTTCCCGGTCGGACGAGTAATAGAAGATGGCGGCGGGTGGCGCGGGTCCGCCGAACGGCCGGTCGTCGCGCACATAGGTCCATAATCGGCCGGTCCGGGTCTTCATCTTGGCCAGCACCGGCACGGTCGTATCGTCGCCATGAATGCGCGCCGCGCCCAACACATGCGCGCGGATCAGCTCGACCAGGGGCGCCAGCGTTGCGCTGCAGGCACCGACCCAATCCGCCAGCGTCGACACATCGAGGTCGATGCCCTCGCGGGCGAAGCTCTCGCTCTGCCGGTTTAACGGCAGGTGATTGCCGAACTTACCGTGGAGAATCATCGCGAGCAGGCCGGCACCAGCCCGCCCCCGGGCA
>DATLUE010000187.1:0-17745 GCA_035533255.1 Allostellaceae bacterium
TGTCAAGCCGTGAGGGCGGGCTTTCGTCGGTTCGTTGCAATGTCATCCTGCATCCTTCGCCTGCCGACTCCGTTCACGCGCTCTTCGCGCGTGAACCCGAAGGGGCTGATCGCGAAGAGCGATCAGCCGGGTCGGCCAGAACGAGGACGTTCTTTTACGGCATCCCGCAAATAAGGTGCTCCTCGTCCCGAGCGCGAACCGAAGATGAGCGGTCGAGGGACGCGCGATCGTGATCCAGCCCGTTATCTTCGGCTGCGAAGGCGTTGCGCTCTCGCCCGACGAGCGCGCGTTCTTTCGCGCGGCAGATCCGCTGGGCTTCATCCTGTTCGCGCGCAATTGCGAGGCGCCCGCGCAAATTCGCCGACTCGTCGCGGATTTGCGCTCAACGGTCGGGCGCGGCGATGCGCCGATCCTGATCGATCAGGAGGGCGGTCGGGTCGCGCGGTTGAAGCCGCCGCATTTCCCGGCCTATCCGGCGGCAGCGGCGATTGCCGCGCTGGGCGCGGGCGCACGCGAGGCGGCGTGGCTTGCGGCACGGCTGATCGCCGACGATCTCGGCCAGCTCGGCATCACGGTCGATTGCGCGCCGGTGCTCGATGTGCCGGTTTCCGGCGCCGATCCGGTGATCGGCGACCGCGCCTGGGGCGATAATCCCGAGACCGTGGCGGAAAACGGCCTCGCCGTCTGCGACGGGCTGATGGCCGGCGGGGTATTGCCGGTGATCAAGCACATTCCCGGTCATGGCCGTGCGACGGTCGACAGCCACCGCGCTTTACCCGTCGTGGAGACCTCACACGCCACGCTCGACTCGACCGATTTCGCGCCGTTTCGCGCGTTGGCCGCGATGCCCTGGGCGATGACCGCGCATGTGCTATACACCGCCCTCGACCGCGACCGGCCGGCGACCTTGTCGCCGCTCGTGATCGCCGAGGCGATCAGGGCTGGAATCGGATTTGACGGCGTGCTTCTTTCCGACGATCTATCGATGGCGGCGCTCGGCGGCAAGATCGAGTCGCGCGCTGGAGACGCGTTGAAGGCGGGTTGTGATTTGGTGCTTCACTGCAACGGCATTCCGGACGAGATGCGGGCGATCGCGGCGTCGGTCGGACCGATGAGCGATGACGCGTCGCGCCGGGTCGCGGCGGGCGAGGCGCGCCGCGCCGCGCCCGGCGGGTTCGATCGCTTTGCTGCCGAGCATCGGCTGGCGCTGCTGCTGTCAGGGAAAGCTTGATGCCGCTCGACGCCGGCCAGATCATCCAGGCGCTCTCGGTCGGCGCGCTGCCGGTGATTTTCGCGATCACGCTGCATGAGGCGGCGCATGGCTTCGTCGCCTATCGTCTTGGCGACGATACGGCGTGGCGCATGGGCCGCGTCACCTTCAACCCGATCAAGCATATCGACCTCTTCGGCACCATCATCCTGCCGCTGGTGCTGTTCATCGCAACCGCCGCGACCGGAAAGCCGTTCGTCTTCGGCTATGCCAAGCCGGTGCCGGTGCGCTTCGACCGCCTCAACCATCCGCGCCGCGACATGGTGTGGGTCGCGCTGGCGGGACCGGGGACCAATCTTATCCTTGCGCTGGTCTCGGCGATCCTCTTGAGCGGCGTCCATTTTCTGCCCGGCATGTTCCGGACCTGGAGCGATGCGAGCCTGCAGCTCTCGGTGGTGTTCAATCTGATCATCGGGGTATTCAATATGATCCCGCTGCCGCCCTTGGACGGCGGCCGGGTCGCGGTCGGTCTGCTGCCGGATTTCCTCGCGATCCCGCTCGCGCGCAGCGAGCGCTACGGCATGCTGATCCTGGTCGCGCTGCTGTTCCTGTTGCCGCTGATCGGCGAGCAGTTCCACATGGACCTCAATGTCGTGTGGTGGGTGATCGAGCGGCCGATCGACTGGTTGCTGAACCTGATTTCCTGGCTGACCGGGCAATGAGCGACGCCGAGCCGTTCGAGATGGAGCGCCGCGAGCCCGAGCCGAGCGCCGAGCTGGTGGTCGATCTCGAAGGCTATGAAGGCCCGATCGACGCGCTGCTCGCCCTCGCCCGCGAACAGAAAGTCGATATCACCAAAATCTCGATCCTGCGCCTCGCCGACCAATATCTCGCCTTCATCGCCGCGGCGCGGCGGCTGCGGCTCGAGCTCGCAGCCGATTATCTCGTGATGGCGGCGTGGCTCGCCTATCTCAAATCGCGTCTGCTGCTGCCGCAGCCGCCGGAGGCCGCCGAGCCTTCGGGCGAGGAGATGGCGGCCGCGCTGACCCACCAATTGCGCCGCTTGGAGGCGATGCAGCAGGCAGGGCAGCAGCTTTTCGCCCGCGATCTACTGGGCCGCGACGTCTTCACGCGCGGCGCGCCCGAAGGATTGCCGCGCGTGCTGGTGCCGGTCTATGAGGCGACGCTCTATGAATTGCTGAAGGCGTATGGCGACGGGCGCTCGCGCAAAGAATCCGGCATCCTCCATATCGAGGCGCCGGAGCTCTATTCGATGGACGATGCGCTGCAGCGTCTTGGCCGGCTCTTGGGCCGGATGCCCGATTGGCGCACGCTTGTCAGCTTCTTGCCGCCGGGAATCATGTCGGGGCTGGTGCAGCGCTCGGCGGTGGCCTCGACCTTCGCCGCGACCCTCGAGTTGGTGCGTGCCGGCAAGCTCCAGCTTCGCCAGGACGTGCCGTTCGGTCCGATTTATCTGCGTAGTCCGCCCAATGAGAGCTCATGAGCTTCACCGATAGCGAAACCACCGACCCGACCGACCCCGCCGCCGAGACCAGTGACGAGCTACGGCTGGTCGAGGCGCTGCTGTTTGCGGCCTCCTCGCCGCTCGACGCGGACGGGCTCAAGGAGCGTTTGCCCGAAGGCACCGACGTCGCCGCGCTGGTCGCTGCGCTGATCGCGTTCTACGCGCCGCGCGGCGTCAACATCGTGCGCGTCGCCGGCGGCTGGACGATTCGCACCGCGCCCGATCTCGCGCCGCGCCTGAAGCTGACGCAAAAGGTCGGCCGCAAGCTGTCGCGCGCGGCGATCGAGACGCTGGCGATCGTCGCCTATCACCAGCCGGTGACGCGCGCGGAGATCGAGGAAATCCGCGGCGTCATCATCAGCCGTGGCACGCTCGACACGCTGATGGAGGCGGGCTGGATCGTGCCCAAGGGCCGCAAGCAGACCGCGGGCCGGCCGGTGACCTGGGTCACGACCGAGGCGTTCCTGCTGCATTTCAGCCTGGCGACGCTCGCCGACCTGCCGGGCGTGGACGAGCTGCGCGCCGCCGGGCTGATCGGGCCGCGGCCGGTCGCGACCTTGACCGAGACCATCGGCGTGCCGCCCGACGATCGCCTGCCTGACGTGCCGGGCGAGGGCGACGAGGAAGACGAAGCGGACGAGGTCGAAACGCCGGGTGAGGACACCTAGAGTCAGGTCGCGTGCGCGAAACAAATATCTCGCCGCGTTGCGGCGCCGTGGCGCATCTGCCATGATCCGCGCCCGCCAAGCATGACAGTGATATAGTCGATGTTCGATTTCGCCTGGTCGGAGCTCGCGCTGATCGCCGTGGTGGCCCTCGTCATCATCGGGCCGAAGGATATGCCGCGCGTGATGCGCATCGTCGGCCAATGGGTGCGCCAGGCGCGCTCGATCGCGCGCGAGTTCCAAGGCAGCGTCGATCAAATGATGCGCGAGTCCGAGCTCGACGAGGTCAAGCGCCACATCGATCGCGCCACGAGCTTCAACGTCGAGAATGAAATCCGGCGCGCGGTCGATCCCGGCGGCGAGTTGCAGCACTCGCTGAGCGAGCCGGTGCTGACGAATCCGCTCGCCGATCCGCCCAAGCCGGTCGAGCGGATCGCGCTGGACGCGCCGCTGGAGCCGAAGCCCGCGCAGTCTCCGGAAACGTCCCCAAACCCGGCAATTCCTGCACCGCTCGCCGCCGGCGAGCATGGCGTGCCGCCCGCTCTCGATCAGCCCCAAACCGAAAGCGGGAAGGGGCAGCCCGAGGCATGAGCGAGCGCGAGGAAGAGCTCGAACAAGGCAGGATGCCGCTGCTCGAGCATCTGATCGAGCTGCGCAAGCGCTTGATGTATTCCTTCGCCGCGTTGATCGTCGCGTTCCTGCCGTGCTGGTATTTCAGCAAGCCGATCTACAATTTCCTCGCCCAGCCGCTCGCCAACGCGCTCCGCAATGAAGCGGGGCGGCATCTGATCTTCACCGATCTGACCGAGGCGTTCTTCACCGATCTGCGGGTCGCGTTCTGGGCGGCGTTCTGTCTCGCCTTTCCGATCATCGCCAGCCAGATCTGGATGTTCGTCGCTCCCGGCCTTTACAAGCAGGAGCGCCGCGCCTTCCTGCCTTATCTGGTCGCGACGCCGGTGCTGTTCATCATGGGCGGCGCGCTGGTCTATTACATCATCTTCCCGGTCGCCTGGCGTTTCTTCTTGAGTTTCGAATCCCCGGGCGGCCACGGCACCCTGCCGATCGAGATCGAGCCCAAGGTCAGCGAATACCTGACCCTGGTGATGCGGCTGATGCTCGCTTTCGGCTTGGCGTTCCAGCTTCCGGTCTTGCTCACCCTGATGGCGCGGGTCGGGCTCGTCACCGCCGCCGGCCTTGCCAAGCAGCGGCGCTATGCCATCGTCGGCGTGTTCGTGGTCGCGGCGGTGCTGACGCCGCCCGACATTTTCAGCCAGATCTCGCTCGCGATTCCGCTGCTGGTGCTGTTCGAGATTTCGATCTGGTCGTGCAAGCTAGTCGAGAAGCAGCGCGCCAAGCGCCAGGCCGAGGAAGCGGCGGCGGCCCAAGCCGATGCCGAAAAGCCGGATGAGTGACCGGTAGGGCCATGTTCGACTTGAAGCTCATTCGCGACGATCCCGACGCGTTCGATCGCGGCCTCGCGCGCCGCGGCTTGCCGCCGCATACGCCCGAGATACTCGCGCTCGACGAGGCATGGCGCGCGGCGCAGACCAAGGCCGAACAGCTCAGAGCGTTCCGGAATACGGCGAATGTAGCGATCGGCTTAATCGTATCGAAAGGAGGAGATGCGACTGAGAAGAAACGTGAGGCCGCTCAGAGCAAAGACGATGGTACCCGGCTCGAAGCCGAGGCGACGCGGCTCAAAACCGAGATCGACGCGCTGCTCGCCGGCATCCCCAATCTTCCGCTCGACGACGTGCCAGACGGCAAGGACGAGCACGACAACCAGCTCGTGCGCCAGCACGGGACGCCGCGGCAATTCACGTTCGCGCCCAAGGATCACGTCGCGCTCGGCGAGGGCTTGCGCGAGATGGATTTTGCGCGTGCCGGCAAGCTCTCGGGCGCGCGGTTCGTCGTGTTGAGCGGCGGCCTCGCGCGGCTCGAGCGCGCGCTGGCGGCTTTCATGCTCGATTTGCACACGCGCGAGTTCGGCTACACCGAAATCGCGCCGCCCTTGCTGGTGCGCGACGAGACCGCGTTCGGCACCGGCCAGCTCCCGAAATTCGCCGACGATCTGTTCCGCACCACCACCGGCCTCTGGCTGATTCCGACCGCCGAGGTGCCGCTCACCAATCTGGTCGCCGGCGAAATCCTTGACGAGGCGGCGCTGCCGCTGCGCTTCACCGCCTGGACGCCGTGCTTTCGCTCCGAGGCGGGCGCCGCCGGCAAGGACACGCGCGGCATGATCCGCCAGCATCAATTCAACAAGGTCGAGCTGGTGTCGATCGCGCATCCCGACGCGGCCGCGGCCGAGCACGAGCGCATGACGGCTTGCGCCGAGGAAGTGCTGAAGCGGCTCGATCTGCCTTATCGCGTCATGCTGCTCTGCGCCGGCGATATGGGCGCGGCGGCGCGCAAGACCTACGACATCGAGGTCTGGGTCCCGGCGCAGAACGCCTATCGCGAAATCTCGAGTTGCTCGCAATGCGGCGAGTATCAGGCGCGGCGCATGAATGCCCGCTTCCGGCCGAAAGAAAGTAAGGGCAATCGCTTCGTGCACACGCTCAACGGCTCGGGCCTCGCGGTCGGGCGCACGCTGATCGCGGTCTTGGAAAATCACCAGCAGGAAGACGGCTCGATCGTCATCCCGCCGGTGCTGAGACCCTTCATGGGCGGTGCCGAGGTCCTGCGCCCCGATGGGTGAGGGCATCGATCTCGCACGCGCGCGCATTCTGGTTTGCAACGACGACGGCATCGAGGCGCCCGGCATCAAGCTGCTGGCGCGCATCGCGCAACGTCTCAGCCGCGACGTGTGGGTGGTCGCCCCCGAGCTGGAGCAGAGCGGCGCCAGCCATTCGCTGACCCTGCAGCGGCCGTTGCGCGTGCGTCAGCTTGGTCCCCGGCGGTTTGCCGTCGACGGCACGCCGACCGATTGCGTGCTGCTGGCCGTTAATGCCGTGCTCAAGGATCAGCGTCCGCCCGATCTGGTGCTATCGGGCATCAATGGCGGCAGCAATATGGGAGAGGACGTGACCTATTCGGGCACGATCGCCGCGGCGATGGAGGCGAGCCTGCTCGATCTCAAGGCGATCGCCTTGAGCCAGCATCTCGCCGACGACCGCAAGCTCGACTGGTCGGCGGCGACGGAATGGGCGCCCAAGGTCATCCGCCGGCTCGCGGCGCTGCCCTGGCCGCGCGAGTCCTTTTACAACGTGAATTTTCCCAATCTGAAACCGGACGCGGTGAAAGGCATTGCCGCCGCGGCGCAAGGCGGCCGCAAGATCGGCGACCATTTGCTGGAGCGCCTCGATCCGCGCGGCCGGCGGTATTACTGGGTCGGGCCGCAGCGCGACGAGGAGCATTCGCGCCGCGGCAGCGACGTGCGCGCCGTCGCCGAGGGTTACGTCGCGGTGACGCCGGTGTTTCTCGATCTCACCAATCGCCGCGCGCTGTCGGTTTTGCGCAAGGCGCTCTCCGGCAAATCGCGCGGCCGGAAACCGCCGCGATGAGCGCCCGCGATCCCGCGGCGCGGCTGATCGGCGAGCTGCGCGCCGAAGGCATCGCGGACGAGCGCGTGCTGGAGGCGATCGCGCAGGTGCCGCGTGCGCTGTTCGTGCCGGGGGCCTTCCGCGACCGCGCTTACGAGAACGTCGCGCTGCCGATCGGCCACGGCCAGACCATCAGCCAGCCTTCTATCGTCGCGCTGATGACCCAGGCGCTCGAGGTGACCGATCGCCACATCGTGCTCGAGATCGGCACCGGCTCGGGCTACCAGGCGGCGGTGCTCGCGCGGCTGGCGCGCCGCGTCTTCACCGTCGAGCGCCATCGCGCGATGGTGAAAACCGCCGAGGAGCGCTTCAAGCAACTTCGCCTGCACAACGTCACCGTGCGCTTCGGCGACGGCACCAAAGCGTGGCCCGAGCAGCCGAGCTTCGACCGCATCATGGTCACGGCTGCGGCGGCGGGATTGCCCGAGGCGCTGCTCGACAGTTTGGCCGAGGGCGGAATGATGATCGCGCCGGTCGGCGAGGACAAGCGCGACCAGATGCTGATGCGCCTGCGGCGCATGGGCAACGAGCTGACGAGCGAGCAACTGGGTCCGGTGCGCTTCGTGCCGCTGGTCGCCGGCCTGCCACGCAGCGCATCCCGGTAACGCGAGTTGTACGGGATTCGCGCGCCGTGGCATAAACTCGGGCCATGACGCGTTCGAGGCCGCTCGCGGCGATCATTGCACTGACGGCATTGGCGGCGCTCGCGGGCTGCGTGCGCGAAGGGCCGCCGGCGCCGCTGTCGTTTCCCGGCGCGCAAGCGCGAAGCCCGGCGCCGCCACCGGCGTTGGTGCCGCAAGAACATCTGCCCCATCCCGGCCGAATCGTGGTCGCCAAGGGCGATACGCTCTACACGATCTCGCGGCATTACGACGTGCCGCTGCGCTCGATCATCGACGCCAACAATCTCGATCCGCCATTCCAGGTGGCGGCCGGCACCACGCTGGTGCTGCCGCAAGAGCGCTTCCACGTCGTGCAGCCGGGGGACACGCTCTACGGCATTTCGCGGCTCTATGGCGTCGAGATCAGCACGCTGGCCAGCCTGAACTCGCTGAGCGCACCCTACGCGTTGCATAGCGGGCAGACGCTCTATCTTCCCGCCTCGGTCGAGCCGCCGGAAAAATCGCCGCCGGCCGCAGCTCCGGCAGTCGCGACGGCGCCTGCCGTGCCGAATGCCCGGCTCGGATCGCCGCCGCCTGAGAAGCCGGGCGCGCCGCCAACCGCAAAAGCGGCGCAGGCGGGGACCCTACCCGCACCGCCGCCGGAGGCTCCCAAATTCCCGCCGCGAATCGGCAAGGGCTTCGACTGGCCGGTCCAGGGCCGCATCATTGGGCGCTACGGCACCGGGCCCAACGGCACCCACAACGACGGCATCAACATCGCCGCGCGCGAGGGCGAGCCAGTGCGTGCGGCCGATGCCGGGGTCGTCGCCTATGCCGGCAACGAGCTGCGCGGTTACGGCAATCTGGTGCTGATCAAGCATTCCGGCGGCTATATGACCGCTTATGCCCATAATTCGCAGCTCCTGGTGAAGCGTGGCGAGGTCGTAAAGCGCGGCCAGGAGATCGCCAAGGCCGGCTCGACCGGCACCGTCGATACGCCGCAGGTGCATTTCGAGATTCGCCAGGGTACGCGCACCATCGACCCGGCGAGCTTGCTGCCGAGCCTCAGCGCGAGCGCGAAATGAGCCTCGCCGTGCCCGCATGATGGAATTGTCATAGCCCGATCAATGAGTTATGAGCTAGGACCTTTACCGTCTCTTAAGCATGTCGGTGATATCGATAGGGGAATCCGAAAAAGGGGTTCTCATGAAAGTCGAGCAGCGCCTGTGGCATCGGCGGCATGGTTGGCGGACACTCGGCGTCGAGGCGGGTTCGCCACCGGCACTGGTGCTCTATTTTGCCGCGCCGGGCACGCTCGACGACGGCGCGCGCTTTGCCGAATTGCGCGGTTTTTATCCGCATGCGGCGCTCGTCGGCTGCACCACCGGCGGCGAGATCGCCGAGATCGACGTCCATGACGGCTCGGTGATCGCGACCGCGATCGCGTTCGACGCGACCGAGGTGAAATTCGCCGTCGATATCGCGATGCCGGGTCGGAGCTCGTTCGAGATCGGCACACGACTGGGCGCGGCGTTGCCGCCGCAGGGCCTGCGCAACGTCTTCGTTCTGTCCGACGGCACGAACGTCAACGGCACCGAGCTGGTGGCGGGTATCCAGCACGTCCTCGGCCGCGAGATATGTCTCACCGGCGGCTTGGCGGGCGATGGCGCGAGCTTTCAAACGACGCGCGTCGGGCTCAACGCCAATCCGGAGCCGGGACGGGTGATCGCGGTCGGCTTCTACGGCGACAAAATCCGCATCGGCCACGGCAGCGTCGGCGGATGGGACGCGGTCGGCGCCAAGCGCATCATCACCCGCTCGAGCGGCAATACCCTCTTCGACCTCGACGGCGAGCCTGCGCTCGACCTCTACAAGCAATATCTCGGCGCCGAAGCCGCCAATCTGCCGGCGAGCGCGCTGCTGTATCCGTTGCGTATCCATCCGAAGGACCAGCCGGATTGGAGCCTGGTGCGCACGGTGGTCGGCGTCGACGAGGAAAAAAAGGCGATGATCTTCGCCGGCTCGATGCCCGAGGGCCAGGTCGCGCAAATCATGCTTGGCAATTTCGATCATTTGATCGCGGGCGCCGGGCGCGCCGCGCAACAGGCGGCGATCGGCGGTGCCAGGCTCGCCATTCTGGTGAGCTGCATCGGACGCAAGCTGCTGCTGGGCCAGCGGATCGCGGACGAGGTCGAGGCGGTGGCCGAGGTGCTGGGCGCCGATTGCCGCACCACCGGCTTTTATTCCTATGGCGAGATCGCGCCGATGGAGGGCTTGCCTTACTGCGACCTGCACAATCAGACCATGACGATCACCACCTTCGCCGAAGGATGAAATGCACAAGCTGCTGCAACGTCAGCTTCGCCAGGCTCAACCGGCGAATCCGGACGGAGCGATCGATCTCGAGGCGTTGCTGGCGCTGATCGATGCGGCCTATGGCGAGATCGATCGCGAGCGCCGCTTCACCGCGCACGCGCATCAGGTGTTGCGCGACGAATACGCCACGCTGACGGAGCGACAGATCGAGATTTATGCCGCGATGGCGCGAGTCGAGGCCGAGAAGGCCGAGGCCGAGCGGGCGCGCGCCGCGGCCGAAGCCGAGCTCCTGCAGCGAGAGCGGCTGTCGCTGCTGGGGCGGCTGACCGCTTCGTTGGCGCATGAGCTGCGCAATCCGCTCGGCACGATCCGCAACACGGTCCATGCTATCGGCGAAGCCGCGCTCGACAAGGGCCTCGATATCGCGCGTCAGATGGAGCGCGTCCAGCGCACGATCGATCGCTGCGACGGCATCATCGTCGATCTGCTCGATTATGCCGGCGCGCGCGATTTCGTGCCATCGCCGATCCGTCTCGACCCGTGGCTCGAGGACGTGCTCAACGACTGCAAAGTGCCTGCCGACATCATCGTCGAGCGGCGCCTTGCGGCCGCGGGCGCAGTGGTCTCGATCGATCCCGACCGGCTGCGCTGCGCGATCGTCAAAGTGTTCGAGAATGCGCTCGAGGCGCTGGTCGAGACCCCCGGCCTCGTCGAGCGCCGCATCACGGTGGCGACCGGCACCGGCGATCCGGTCGAGATCGTCGTGACCGATACCGGACCGGGCATTCCCGCCGACACGCTGCCGCGCGTGTTCGAGCCGCTGTTCAGCACGCGCTGCTTCGGCACCGGTCTCGGCCTTTCAACCGCGCGGCAGATCGTCGAGCATCATGGCGGCGATGTCGCGATCGGCCGCGGGCCGGAAGGCGGCGCGCGGGTCGTGATCCGCTTGCCGCTCGCCGCCGCCAAGAGCGCCGCCGCCTGACATCCGGCGCATGGCGCCAAACGATTGACGCTCCCGGGCCGCGCTCGCATGATACGCGCGCAACGTGAACCGGGGCATCATGCAACGCTACACGCGATCGATGACCGAGCTGTGGCAGCATTGGCAGCCCAACGCCAAGGCGGCGCTGCATCCGATGGCTTTCACGCGCTACGAGGATCACCAGCGCGTCTTCGCCACGCTTGCCTCGCTTGATCGCGACGCCTGGGCGGCAGCTTACAGCGAAGCAGCACAGCCTCATGAGGCGCTTGCACGCGCCGCCGAAGCGAAAGGCGACGCAGCGGCCAAGGATCATTATTTCCACGCTTACGGGCTCTATCGCATGGCGCGGTTTCCGACCACGAACTCGGCGGCCAAGCGCGCTGCCTATCGCAAGTCGCAGGAGATGTATCGCGCGGCGTTACGCTATCTGCCTTACGCCTTCGAGCGCGTCGAGATTCCGTTCGCCGGCAGGCCGGGCGAGGGCACTCATGCGGTCGGCTATTCCGTGCGCGCGCCGGGCGACACCGCGCGCCGGCCGCTCGTGGTTCTCTGGGCCGGCATCGATACCTTCAAGGAAGATCGTACTGAAATCTGGGAGCCGATCATCGCTGCCGGCCTATCGCTGCTGCTGATCGACATGCCGGGCACCGGCGACGCGCCGCTGGTCGGCTCGGAAAATGCCGAGCGGCTATGGGATGCGGTGCTCGATTGGTGCGCGACGCGGCACGAGATCGATACCAAGCGCATCGCCGTGTGGGGCGGCAGCACCGGCGGCTACTGGGCGGCGAAGGTCGCGCATACCCACCGCACGCGCATCGCCGCCGCCGTCGCCCAGGGCGGCTGCGCGCATTATGCCTTCACGCCCGAATGGATCGAGAAAGCGCAGCACGGTACTTATGCCTTCGAGCTCGCCGAGACGCTGGCCAGCGCCTTCGGCCAGAAAGGCTTCGACGAATGGGTCGAACTCTGCCCGCGCCTGTCGCTCTTGAAACAGGGTGTGCTCGATAAGCCCTGCGGACCGCTGCTGCTGGTCAACGGCATCGAGGATTCGATCTTCCCGATCGAGGACATGTATCTGCTCTTGCAGCACGGCGATCCGAAAGCCGCGCGTTTCTATCCGACCGGCCATATGGGCTACACGCCCGACACCAACCCGACGATCATCCGCTGGATCGCGGAGCGGCTCGAGGCTTGACGTCGGCACTCAATCGGACGGGGCGACGATGACCAAAGAAGCGCTTTTGCAATCCGCCGTGCTCGCGGTCGGCGCGCTGATCCTTTATGCGCTCGCCAGCCATGACGGCGCGGTGCTCTCGGCGCTGCCACCGCCGCTGCAGTTCGTTCTGGTCGGGGCGACCGGGTTCTTCTTCCATTGGCTGCGGGGGAAATTCCGTTTCGCTTATGGCGGCATCGAGCTCTATATCGCGCTCTTTGCCATCGGCAGCATCGCCTGGGATGTGCATAATCTCGCTTCGCCGCGGGACGAATACCTTATCGAGCTCGTCGGCAGCGTCTACTTGATCGTGCGCGGTCTCGACAATATCGCGAGCTACCAGGGCAGCGACCCGCTGCTGCGGCTCGTCGCAGCTCGCCTCAAGGTGCGTGCTTACGGCGCATCGGCCTAATTTTATCGGCCGTCCAGCGCAAAAAAAACCTTGCGTCAATCTATCGCGTTACGAAAATCGCGCATCGTTTGTCGCGCGATCGTGATAAGCTTACGGCTTATGTTTGGTGGCGGAGATCATTTTTGCGCAGCGGTTGAAACATCATCAGTGAGGGTAACCGATGTTTACGCGCGACAAAGATGCCAAGCCAAAATCGGACGATCGCATTCATGAGACCGTGACGCCGCTCTCCGATATGGGCGCCGCCATGGCCACGCTGCCGAGTCCAACGGAGAAACCGAGCGGTGCGGTTCCACGGGTGGCGAGCGTGGCGCCGGTGACTCCAATCGTCTTGCCGCGCGATAAGAACGAGATCAAGAGCGAGGCCAAGAGCGAGACCAAGCGCCTGATCGTCGGCCGCGGCATTTCTCTCGACGGCAAGATTTCGTTTTGCGATCGCCTGGTTATCGACGGCAAGGTCGAGGCGGAATTGGAGGATTGTCATACCGTCGAAGTCACCGAGAACGGCACTTTCAAAGGTGCGGCCGAGATCACCGGCGCGGAAATCTCGGGTCATTACGACGGCTCGCTGACCGTGCGCGAGAATCTGCTGATCCGCGGCACCGGGCGTGTCAGCGGCACGGTGCGCTACGGCCGGCTGCACATCGAGGACGGCGGCGAGATCAACGGCGACGTAAAGAGTCTCGCCTCCACCAAACCCTGAATGCCGGCTGCTGGCGCGGCGGCGGAATCTTACTCCGCCGCCAGCGCCGGTACGCGCAGCGCGCCGGTCGGATTGGCCGATGCTTTGACCTGATTGGCGTAGGTCTCGAGCCAGCCGATGTTCTCCGGGGCGACGAAATCGCCGCCATGCGCGCCGAGGAAGATGTCGCCGTTCGCCGCACCCGGCGGCTTGGTGCCGCTCTCGGCGAGATCCCGCATCGCTTTCAGCATGCGCTGACGTGTGCGCGTGATCATGAGATCGCCGATCGTCAGATGTTCGATGCTGTGATCGACGATCGGGCCCATGCTCTCGGTGACGGCCTGATCCTGGAGATGAACGCCGTCGATGCCGGTGAAGGTCGAATTGCGCTGCTTCTCGCGATCGATCATCCAGTCGTTGCTCTCGTTGGGCGCGAGCTGCCAGCGTCCGTACCAATCGGTCGTGCGCGGCAGGTAGCGGATATCGACGCTGAGCCCGGCGACGCGCTGATCCGCCGGCGACGGCAATAGGCTCTTCTTCCACGAGCATTGCAGGAACATCGTGTGCGTGTCGTCCATCGGGACCCACGCGCGCGCGGTGAGGTTGGTGCCGAAATTCGCATTCGGGATCATCGTCCAGAACGGGAACAGATAGTGCGCGACGCGGTAGTAGAGATTGCCCGCCGTTGCCGGCCGAAACGCCGCGTACATCGTACCCCATTCGGTCTCGGTGCAATGATAATCGGGCGAGCGGTCTTCGAGCCGATAGCGCAGCACCGACTCCGTCGGATAGTGCTGCGCCTCGGCTTTGCCTTCGTGCAAAAAACCGAAATGCGAGGTGTCGATATCGCCTTCGATTGCCTGCAGCCAGTTGCAATTCCGCTGCACCCAGTGCGTGTGCAACTGCGCCTCGGGCAGCAGCAGCGGCTCGAGCGCGGGGAAGGGCGGTGGCGCGGCGGCGTCGCCCATATAGACCCAGACCAGGCCGTTGCGCTCCAGCGCGCGATACGCCTTGGCCTTGATCTTGTCGGCGAAGGCATGACGCGGCTTCACGTTCGGCATGTCGAGGCAATTGCCGTCGACGTCGAATTTCCAGCCGTGATAGATGCAGCGCAGGCCGCATGCCTCGTTGCGGCCAAGGAACAGCGAGGCGCCGCGATGCGGGCAGCGATGATCGAGAATGCCGACGCGGCCGGAGCTGTCGCGGAAGGCGAGGAGTTTCTCGCCCAGCAGCAAGAGCCGCAGCGGCGGCCCGTCGGCGACGATCTCGGCGGCGGCGCATGCCGGTACCCAGTATTGCCGCATCAGATTGCCCATCGGCGCGCCGGGGCCGATCTGCGTCAGTTGCGTATAATCCGAGGTCGTCGCCATCGTTCGCTCCCTTGGTCGTTCGCTCCCTAAGCGTCAGCCGAGCTTCTTGCCGAGCCGGCCGGCGAGGTCCTGGATATATTGCCACGCGACGCGGCCGGAGCGCGCGCCGCGCGTGATCGCCCATTCCGCGGATTCGGCGGTGAGCTTATCCGCAGGATAGTCGAGATGGAAATGCCGCGCATAGCCCTCGACCATCGCGAGATAAGTCTGCTGATCGCAGGCATGGAAGCCGAGCCAGAGACCGAAGCGGTCGGAAAGCGAGATTTTTTCCTCGACCGCCTCGCCGGGATTGATCGCGGTCGAGCGCTCGTTCTCGATCATGTCGCGCGATAAGAGATGCCGCCGGTTCGAGGTCGCGTACAGCACGACATTGTCGGGCCGGCCCTCGATCCCGCCTTCGAGTACCGCCTTCAGCGATTTGTAGCTGGTATCCTGATTGTCGAACGAGAGATCGTCACAGAACAAGAGGCAGCGGCGCCTCGTGCCGCGCAACAGCGCGAGCAGGGTCGGCAGCGAGGGAATGTCCTCGCGATGAATCTCGACCAGCACCAGCGCGGCTTTGGTCTCGGCGTTGACGGTCGCATGCGCGGCCTTTACCAGCGAGGACTTTCCCATGCCGCGCGCGCCCCATAGCAGCACGTTGTTGGCGGGCAATCCCGCAGCGAAGCGGCGCGTGTTATCCAGCAATATGTCGCGTACCCGGTCGATGCCTTGCAGCAGCGGGAGATCGACCCGGTTGACGGTCGCGACCGGCTCGAGCCACTCGCGGTCGGCATGCCAGACGAAAGCATCTGCGGCGGCGAAATCGTTTTGGGGCCGAGCCGGCGGGACGCCGCGCTCGAGCGCGGCGGCGATGCGCAGCAGCAGCGGCTCGAGCTTCGCACTCGCGCTCATCGGATTGCGGCTCGCCAAATCGACCGAGCGGTCAGCGCTCGAAGGTCCACCACGTCGGGCCATTGGCGGCGGTCATGCCGTCCTGCTGGTCGGTCGCGACGCATTGGTGGAGCGAGCGGTACATCAGGCTGTATTGGCACACATCCTGCCGGCCGTTGGCGCCCCGCATGACGATGGTATCGGTGCAACCGGCCAGCGCCAGCGCCGCAATGCTCAAAAACATAAGGGTTTTCATCGCCGCCTCCTCAATGTGGCGGCCATGATAGCGACCCCCGGGGAAGGCGCAAAGCCATTGCCTTGCTTGCGCTTTCTGCTTCCATCCGGTAGGAATGCGGCGCGGCTTCGGGGTGGCGAAGCCCGGTCACTTCCCTTTGTGCAAGGAGTTGGAGGATGCTGATTTCGCCCGCATACGCGCAGGCGGCTGGTGGCGACACCTCCAGCATGGTGGTCCAGCTTGCGCCTTTGGCGCTGATCTTCGTCGTCTTCTATTTCTTCCTCATCCGCCCGCAGCAGCAAAAGGCGAAGCAGCAGCGCGCAATGCTCGATGCGATCCGGCGCGGCGACCGCGTCGTGACCGGCGGCGGCATCATCGGCACGGTCGCCAAGGTCGTCGGCAATGACGAGGTGCTGGTCGATCTTGCCGACAACGTGCGGGTGCGCGTGGTACGCACCACCATCAGCCAGGTGCTCGCCAAGACCGAGCCGGCCGCCAAGAACAAGGACGCGGACACGGCCGCCAACGACGATTCCGGCGGCGATGCCGTGCCGGCGGTGGCGACGCCCGAGGAGGCGAAAACGCCGGCGTGGCGGCGCATGCTGGGCCTGCGGTAGCGACCCGCGCGGCGAGGAAATTCAGGTCGAAGCGATGCTTTATTTCCAAGGCTGGAAGCTGACGCTCATCCTTGGCGTGTGCTTCCTGGGCGTGCTCTTCGCGCTGCCGAACGCGTTCGCGCCGGCGACGATCGCGCATTGGCCGGCGATCCTGCGCAACCAGATTTCGCTGGGCCTCGACCTGCGGGGCGGCTCGTATTTGCTGCTCTCGGTCGATATGGCCACGGTCGAGCGCGAGCGTCTCAACAGCCTGGTCGATGAAGTACGCACCGAACTGATCGCCGCCAAGATCGGCTACACCGATCTCGGCGCGACTGCCGACCACGTCAGCTTCACCGTGCGCGACACCGGGCGCATGAAGGACGTGCGGGACATCGTCGCCAAGATCGATCCCGACATGGATGTGAAGACCGATGCCGGCGGCGGCGTCACCTTGACGCCGAACCAGGTCGCGTTGACCCAGCGACGGAACGCGGCGGTCAATCAATCGATCGAGATCGTGCGCCGCCGCATCGACGAGAGCGGCACCAAGGAGCCGACCATCCAGCGCGAGGGCGAGGATCGCATCCTGCTCCAGCTTCCGGGTGTCGACGATCCCGAGCGCGTGAAGAAATTGATCGGCACGACCGCCAAGATGACCTTCCAGCTCGTCGACGCGAATGCGTCGCTGCAGGATGCGCGCGCGGGCAAGCTGCCGCCGGGCGACGTGCTGTTGCCGGGCGAGACGACGCAGAATGGGCAGCCGACGCAGTATTACGTCGTTCGCCGCCGCGTGATGGTGAGCGGCGACACCCTGACCGACGCGCAACCGACTTTCGAGAACAACGAGCCGGTCGTCACCTTCAAATTCGATTCGACCGGCGGCCGGCGCTTCGCCGACGCGACCAAGGAAAATGTCGGCAAGCCGTTCGCGATCGTGCTCGACAACAAGGTGATCAGCGCGCCGGTGATCAAGGAACCGATTCTCGGCGGCTCGGGCGTTATCGAAGGCAGCTTCACCGTGCAATCGGCGAGCGATCTCGCGCTGTTGCTGCGCGCCGGTGCCTTGCCCGCGCCGCTGACGATCCTCGAGGAGCGCACGGTCGGCCCCGATCTCGGCGCCGACTCGATCCATGCCGGCGCGCTGGCGAGCATCGTCGGCGTCGGGCTGGTGGTTGTGTTCATGGTCGTGTTCTACGGGCTGTTCGGTATCTTCGCCGACATTGCGCTGTTCTTTAACCTCTGCATCATGATGGGGGCGCTGACCCTCTTGGGCGCGACGCTGACCTTGCCCGGCATCGCCGGCATCGCGCTCACGATGGGCATGGCGGTCGACGCCAACGTGCTGATCTACGAGCGCATCCGCGAAGAGGTGAGGGGCGGCCGGTCGTTGATTTCGTCGCTGCAAGCCGGCTTCGAGCGCGCCTTCGGCACGATCGTCGACAGCCATGTGACGACCTTGGTCGCCGGCGGGCTGATGTTCTGGCTCGGCTCGGGTCCCGTCAAAGGCTTTGCCGTG
>DATLUE010000188.1:0-5625 GCA_035533255.1 Allostellaceae bacterium
TCGACGGCGGCGCCGTCGCCTTCCCGCAGCTCGGTGCCGTTGAGCGCCGCGATGCCGCGCGCCACTTGCAGCCAGACGCCGCGACCGCGCGCGATCGCGTGTGTCACGCGCGCGCCAGCATCGAGATTGGCGATGTAGAGCAGCGCGTCCTGATGCAGCGTCACCGCGCCGCCGCGTCCGTCGGGCGCGGCAACCAGCCGCAACTGCCCCCGCCGCTCCTCGACGGGAAAAGCCTTCTGCTCGTAGCTCGGCGGCAGGCCGGTCCGGTTCGGGACGATCCAGATTTGCAGGAAATGCACTGGCTCGATCTTCGACGCATTGAACTCGCTGTGCTGGATGCCGGTGCCGGCGCTCATGCGCTGCACCTCGCCGGGCCGGATCACATTGCCATTGCCGATACTGTCCTGGTGCTCGAGCGCGCCTTCGAGAACATAGGAGATGATGTCCATGTCCTGATGGCCGTGGCGCGGGAAGCCGGCGCCCGGAATGACGCGATCCTCGTTGACGACCCGGAGGCTGCGAAAGCCCATCTGCGCCGGATCGCGATAATTGCCGAATGAGAAGCTGTGACGGCTATCGAGCCACCCGGTGCGGCTCTGGCCGCGCGCCATGCGATCGCGAAAGGCGATCATGCTATCCTCCTGACCGAACGGGTCGTTGCCGTTGCACCGTTTGCCGATCCGAGACCGGCGACGATCGACTATACCCGATCGTCTTCGCTCATCATCCTCGACCGGAGGAATTCCATGAACCGCGCTGCCGCTTGGCCTGCTCTGCCCTATCCCGCCTGGCGCGACACCGCGGCAAGCCTGCAGCTCTGGACCCAGATCGTCGGCAAGCTGCGCCTGGCGCTGACGCCGTGGCTCAATCACAGTTGGCAAGTGCCGCTCTATGTGAGCGTGCGCGGGCTAAGCACGTCGCCGATTCCGGTCGGCAACGAGATCCTCGAGCTTGAGTTCGATTTCATCGCCCAGCGCCTTCTCGCCCGCGCCAGCCGGGGCGAGGAGCGCGCGCTGGCGCTCGCGCCGCAAACCGTTGCCGATTTCTATCGGCGGGTGACGGATCTTCTGAACGGCCTCGGCGTTGCGGTCGCGATCAACGAGATGCCGAGCGAGATACCGAATGCGATCCGGTTTTCCGAGGATCGCACCCACGCGGCCTATGATGCCGACGCCGCTCATGCTTTCTGGCGTGCGCTGATCCCGATCGACCGCATCTTCAAGCAATTCCGCACTGGCTTTCTCGGCAAGGCCAGTCCGGTGCATTTCTTTTGGGGCAGCTTCGACCTTGCGGTCACGCGGTTCTCGGGACGCCGCGCGCCGCAGCATCCCGGCGGCGTGCCGGGCCTGCCCGATGCGGTCGCGCGCGAAGCCTATTCGCATGAAGTGAGTAGCGCCGGGTTCTGGCCGGGCAGCGACGCTTTCCCGCAAGCGGCGTTCTATTCCTATGCCTATCCCGAGCCGCCGGGGTTTCGCGCGCGCCCGGTCACCGCCGGCGCGTCGTTCGATACGACTCTGGGAGAGTTCATCCTGCCCTACGAGACGGTGCGCCGTGCCGCAGACCCCGACGCGCTGCTGCTCGACTTCCTCGCCAGCACCTATGCGGCTGCGGCCGAGACCGGCGCCTGGGACCGCGCCGCGCTGGAATGTCCTTTGGGCATTCCGGCGCAGGTCCGTCGGCTTTAGCGCTCGCGCTTTGGGCGCGGCTGCTTAGCGGCCCGTCGGAAGGGACGCCGAGCGATCACCGGCGCTACGCCTCGGTGCCGGGCAGCATGCGCTGCAGGACCCGGTCGCGCCGGATGAAATAGTGGTAGAGCGCCGCGGCGACATGCAGCCCGATCAGCACCAGCAGGACGATCGCGAAATCGTCGTGGAGGTTGGCGCTCGCCATGCCGATAGGCGACGCCGCCGGCACGATCCAGGGCATCGGTACGGCGGCGAAGAGGTCGATCTTCCAGGCCCGGGCCGACGCATTGGCCCAGCCGAGCGCGACCTGCACGAATAAGCCAATATAGAGCAGCGCATGCGTCGCGCTCGCCGTCCAATGCTCCCACGGCGCGAGGCCGGCGGCCGGCGCGACCCGGTGGGCGATACGCCAGCCAAGCCGGACCACCACGACCGCCAGGATGAGCATGCCGACCGAGACATGCCAGAAGATGATTCCGACCGGCAGCGTGTCCTTGCCGATATGGGGGAGGGTCCAGCCCAGGATGTATTGAATGACGAGCAGCGCCACGACCAGCCAATGCAGGCTCTTGGCAACCGCGTCGTAGCCCGGCGCCCTGGCTGTGCTGTCTCTCACCACGTATTTCTCCGAAAATAAAGGAAAACGGGGGACGATCCGCAATGTGCGGCGATGCGTATAACGGAATTGAGCGGCGGGCGATCCCTCGCGCTCACACCGCCGCCTTTCGCCGCCAGCGGCTCGGGAAGATCACCCAGGTGGTCGCCAGCGCGACGATGCAGCCGAGGCCGGTGTCGTAGAGCCGCTCGGACAGCAGCGGCCGATCGCCGCCTTCGGCGAGCAGCGCCATGTCGAGCAGCACCAGCGCCATCGCCGTGATCGCGGCAAAGCCGCTCCAGCGCTGCCAGATCATGCCGGGCGAGATCACGAAAGCGAGCATCGTTACCGCCGCGGTCAGCGCCCATGCATCATGCGTCAGCGAGACGATGCCGAGCGCGACGCCGACGCCGATCAACGTGCCGAAGGCACGCTGCAATACCAGCTCCACGCTTTCCGAATCGTTCGGCCGCATTACCGCGAGCGTCGTGATCGCGACCCAGGCGGCGTGGGTGGCGCCGAAATGCTCGGCGAGCGCCAGCCCCAGCGCCGCCGCCAGCGCATAGCGCAAGCCGAAGCGCCAATCCGCCGCATGCGTCCCGAGGAGCCGCGTCATGCCGGCGCGCACGCTGCCGCCGGTCTCGACGACATAGCGCCGGCGGATGCGCTGATCGGCCCAGACGACCAGCATCGCCCAGGCGCTGCCGGCGAGCGCGGGCACGATGATCTTGAGGTCGAAGAGCTGGAGGCTCGCCGTGATGACGAAGCTGAAACCCATGCAGCGCGCGGCGTTTTCGAGGGCGCGGCTGGTGTTGTGCATCCAGCCGATCGCGACCGCGCACAGGAACAGCACGCCGAGCTGCGCCCAAAAAGAGCCGCCGGCGATGAAGGCGAGGATGCCGCCGAGCAGGATCGCGTCGGCGCTGGTCGCCATGTTGACCAGGCGATCGCGCAGCTCGCCGCCGAGATCGTTGATCCACGACCACAGCGCGCAGATCGTCGCGATCAGGCCAAGCTCGGTATTGCCGAGATAAACGCCGACGATCGCCGGCCCGGCGACCGCGAGCGCGCCGCGAGCCGCGCGGTCCCACAGCAAAGATTGGCCGCGGTAGCGGACGAGATCGACGGGATCGAAGCCGAAGACGCGCATCGCGATGCGCGCCGCTAATCAGCTAGGTCTCGGAATCGGCCTGGCTTTCCGCGTGTTCCACGCGTGCCTCGGCCGCCTCGCGCGCGACCGCTTCCGCCGCCAGCTTCAGCGGATCGACGCCCTTCGTCTGCATCTCGGCCTCTTCGGCCGATTGCGCGACATTGGCGTTCACCTGCACCGACACTTCGGGATGCAGCACGACGCGCAGCGCGTGGACGCCCAGCGTCTTGATAGGCTTGTCGAGCACGACTTGGCCGCGGGTGATGGTGAAGCCCGCCTGCGTCACCGCGTCGGAGATGTCGCGCGCCGAGACCGAGCCGTAGAGCTGGCCGCTCTCGCCGGCCTGGCGGATGATGACGACCGCGAGGCCTTCGACTTTCGCCGCAACCTGCTCGGCCTCCGATTTGCGCGTCAGATTCTGCGCTTCGAGCTGCGTGCGCTGGGTTTCGAAATAGCTCAGATTGTCCTTGGTCGCGCGCAGGGCTTTCTTCTGCGGCAGCAGATAATTGCGCGCGTAGCCCGGGCGCACCTTCACGACCTGGCCCATCTGGCCGAGATTCTCGACCCGCTCGAGGAGGATCACATCCAACATGACAGCCTCGCTCTAGCGCAACGCGTAGGGTAGAAGTCCCAGGAAGCGCGCGCGCTTGATCGCCTGGGCGAGCTCGCGCTGCTTCTTGGTCGAGACCGCGGTGATGCGGCTCGGGACGATCTTGCCGCGCTCGGAGACGAAGCGCTGCATCAGTTTCACGTCCTTGAAATCGATCTTGGGGGCGTTCGGGCCCGAGAACGGGCAGGATTTGCGCCGGCGGAAGAACGGCCGCCGGGTTGCCGGGCGTCCGCCGCCCGAACGATCGTCGTTGTCGGCCATCACTCGACTCCCACTTCTTCGCGCGGATCGCGGTCGCCATAGCCGCGGCGCGGGCCGCGGTCGCGATCACGCTCGTCGCGCTCGGCACGCCGCATCATCGCCGACGGCCCGGCTTCGAGCTCGTCGACCCGGATCGTCAGATAGCGCAGCACATCCTCGTTGATGCGCATGTTGCGCTCGAGCTCGTTGACCGCGGCGGGCGGCGCCTCGAGGTTGAAGAGCACGTAATGGCCCTTGCGGTTCTTCTTGATGCGATAGGCGAGGTTGCGCAGGCCCCAATATTCGCGCTTCTCGACCTTGCCGCCATTCTCGGCGACGAGATTGGCGAAAAGGTCGGTCAGGGCTTCCACCTGGGCGGCGGAAATGTCCTGACGCGCAATAAACACGTTTTCGTAAAGCGGCATTCAGTCCCCTTATGGCTGTTGAGCGGCCCGGCGCTGGTCGAGTGCTTCGACGGTCAGCCGCCCGAGCCTAGCCGGCCTCAGACCGGCAAGGAGGACGCGGACTATATGGGGAGCGGCGCGAGATGGCAAGCGGTGGCACCGGGTGGCGTATTGACCTAATTCTTTTCTTGTCTTATAATATATTATTGTTATCTTACCGATGGAGGTTTTATGAGTAAATTCAGTAGCTTCAGCAGCTATAGCATCACTCATGGGAACAAGAATAATTGGACAGGCTGTCTTATAAGCCCTCAAGACAGCAAGCAACTGGAACGACTGGGCTTTGGGATTGGGGCTCCGATTGGTGCCGAAGGAATAATCTCCACCGACGGCACGGTCGACCTCACTTTGTCCAGCGCGAATGCCGCCGGCACCGTGCGTCGCTACGCGTCGGACGGCTCTACTTGTTTCGACGTGTCGCTTGATCCAATCCGCTTGCGCTCCGGCAACCGCGTCGAGAGGCTCACGCGTGCACATGACATCCACGTTTCGAAGCTGATTGTGCAAGTTGATAAGGGCGTCGTTCGCTTGATCTCGAGTCCCGGGAGTCACTTCGGCAAATCGAAAAAGCGAAACGCTTCGGCACGGATCGCGCAATCGTTGCGCTTGGATTCCGCTAGGGCGGAGACGAGCGCCGTCGCCGCGATGGGCGCTGACAGGCCGCTTGTTAGCTACGTCAAGAAGATCGGAGACAACTACGCTTTACTCGTATCACAACCGGTTCTGGAACACGCTGGCTTATCTGAAGGCTCGCGCGTCGAACTCGAAGCAGTCGATGGGCGGATCATGATTAGCCGATCCAAACGGCATTTCACGCTTGACGAATTACTTGCCGGAATGACCCCGGACCGTGAGCATCCACTCGAAGACGACACACCTCG
>DATLUE010000189.1:0-8349 GCA_035533255.1 Allostellaceae bacterium
CCAGAACTCGGGATAGCTGGCGATGCGCGCCTCGGTCACCGTCGATTCCTCAATCCTTGCAATGCATTCGCGGCATGGTCGCCATGCGGGTATTTCTTGGAGGAACATCCGCCCGTGAACTTAGGTTAGTATGTAAGGGCATGACCCGTGATGAGTTAGCATATAAACTGGGCGCGCAGCCTTTGCCAGCGGCGGGGAATAAAGAAAAGCAGGGGCACTTTGATGGCAGATGAAATCGAATTTAAGGGACGTGTCGGCGATGCCTCGTGGTCGGTCGGCGAAATCGATTTCGCTTCGATCGATGCCTCGCTCATCCACGACAACAGCGAGCTGTTCTACCTGCTCGCGGCGGCATCTTTCGTTGAGATCACATCGGATCTTTATACCAAGAACCTGATCGAGTTCTATCGCGGCAATTCCGAGATCGAGGATTGGCTCGCCAATTACTGGGAGCATGAGGAGGTCCAGCATGGCGCGGCGCTGAAGCGCTATGTCGAGACGGTGTGGCGGGAATTCGATTGGGACCGCGCCTATCGCGGCTTCTTCGAGGAATACGGCCGCGAATGCACGATGGAGAATCTCGCCGAGAACCGCTCGCTCGAGATGGTGGCGCGCTGCGTCGTCGAGACCGGCACGTCGTCGTTCTATCGCACCTTGTCGGAAGCTTCGCCCGAGCCGGTGCTGAAGGCGATTCTCGCCAACATCAGCTCGGATGAGGTGCGCCACTACAAGCACTTCTATCGTTATTTCCTCGACTATCGCGACCGCGAGCGTCCGAGCCGCGTCTCGATCCTGCGCCAGCTCTGGAAGCGCGGCACCGACGTGAAGGCGGAAGACGCCTACATCGCTTTCAAGCATGTCTTCCTCGAGCGCAATCCGGGCGAGCCGTTCACCCAGGAAGCCTACGACAAGTTCCGCGCCAGCTTCCGGCGCATCGGCCGCAGCAATTTCCCCTACGAGATGGCGGTGAAGATGATCCTGAAGCCGCTCGATCTCAGCGCGCCGGTCGGACGCGTCGTCCAGCCCGCCGTCGAAACCACCGCGCGCTTCCTGTTCTATATCTAGAATAACGCTGAATCAGATTTAAAAAGGTGTCGTCGTCCCCGCGCCCTTCGTCAGGCTCAGGAGCGGGGACCCAGGATGAAACCTGAATTCCCGCTTGCGCGGGAATGAAGAGAAAAAAGTATGGGTTGAGGGAATGGGACGTCCGTGACCGATGTGCCGCGAGACCCGTCCGTGCCGCGCTTGCCCGTCGTCGCGGTGTTGCTGCCGTTCGCGCTGGTGTTCGCGCTGTGCAATTACTATCGCACCGTCAACGCGGTCCTCGCGCCTTATCTGATCGCCGCGCTGAGCCTCAGCGCAGGCCAGCTCGGCCTCCTGATCTCGATCTACTTCCTGGTGTCGGCGCTGTTCCAGACGCCGCTCGGCCTGCTGATGGACCGGTTCGGTCCGCGCCGCGTGCAGGCGGTGCTGGTCGTCATTGCCGGCATCGGCATGATCGTCTTCGCGCTCGGCACGACCTGGCCGGTGCTGCTGGCCGGCCGGGTCATCATGGGCATCGGCGCCGCGGGCGGGCTGATGACCTCGATCCAGGCGGTTACGTTGTGGTTTCCCGCGGCGCGCTGGCCGTTCTTCAACGGCATGGTGATGAGCATCGGCGCGCTCGGCTCGCTGACCGCGACGCTGCCGACACAATACCTGCTCTACCTCGTCGACTGGCATCATCTGTTGCTCGGCGTCGCGGCGGTCAGCTTTGTCGGCGCGCTGGCGCTATTCGTCGTCGTGCCCGAAAAGACCAAGCCGCCGAAGGGCGAGACCCTCGCCCAGCAACTGCAGGGCATGGCGGCGATCTATCGCGACCGGCTGTTCTGGCGCTTCGCGCCGCTCTATCTCGCGACCACCGGGAGCACGATGGCGTTCCAGAGCCTGTGGGCCGGGCCGTGGTTGCACGACGTGGCGCGGCTCGACGCCAACGCAGTCGCGTGGCATCTGCTGGTCCTGAGCCTCCTCCAGATCGGCAGCTATTTCCTGATCGGCTTCATCGCCACCGAGCTCGGCAAGCGCCAGGTGCCGCTGGCGCGGATCGTGACGACCGGCTCGGCGATCTACATCGCCAGCCTGACGCCGCTGATGCTGCCGACCGGCGCCGGGCAGTGGAGCGTGCTGCTCGGCATCGGCCTCCTGTCGAACGTCAACACCCTGTGCTATCCGATCCTGTCGCGGCATTTCCCGGCGGCGATGACCGGACGCGCGACCACGGCGCTCAATTCCTTCTTCTTCGTTGGCGCGTTCATCGTGCAATTCGCGATCGGGCTGGTGATCGACCTGGTGCCGGCGACCGCGCCCGGGCATTACCCCGTGCTCGCCTATCAGCTCGCCTTCGCGGTGATGATCGCGCTGCAATTCTCAAGCTGGGCGTGGTGCCTCGTGACGCCGCGCGCGATTGCCGGAGGCGCGCCGCTCACGCGACCGCAATAAGCGCCTGACGCAGCCGCCGCGTCGCGAGATCGAGCTCGGCCTCGTTCAAGCTGGCAAATCCCAAGCGGGTGGCGCGGATCGGCTTGCCCGAGATCGTGAACGCCGCCGCCGGCAGTATCTGCACGCCCTTGGCGCGGGCAACACGCATCAGCGCCTCCATATCGACGCGCTCGCTGAAGCGCACCCAGATCGCAAGGCCGCCATCGGGCAAGGCGAACTCGATGCGCTCGCAAAACCGCTCGGCCAGCAGTTGCGCCATCCGCAGGCGGCGCTCGGCATAAAGCCGCATCGCCTTGCGCGTGTGACGATGGATCTCGCCCTCGGCGATCAGGTCGGCAACCGCCAGCTCGGTCGCGGGATCGCCTTGGCGGTCGATCATCATGATCTCGGCAGCGGCACGATCGATGAAGCCTTTCGGCGCGGCGAGATAGCCGAGGCGCAGGCTGGGTGTCAACAGCTTCGACATCGAACCGATATAGACGACCTTGCCCCAGCGATCGGCGCTGATGAGCGGCAGCATCGGCTGATGCACGAAATGAAATTCGTGATCGTAATCATCCTCGACGATCGCGAAACCGAATTGCTCGGCCAGCGCCAAGAGCCGCAGCCGGCGATCGGGCTTCAGGATGACCGTGGTCGGAAATTGGTGATGCGGCGTGACATAGACCGCGCGGACCCGCTTCTTGCGACAAATCTCCTCGAGCCGATCGAGCTGCATGCCGTGCGCGTCGAGCCCGACCGCGACCACTTCGGCGCCGGCGGCGCGAAACGATTCGCGCGCCGGCGGATAGCTCAGCTCCTCGACCACCACGGTGTCTTTGGGACCCGCGAGAATGCGTGCGGCAAGATAGATCGCCATCTGGCTGCCGCGGGTGAGGCAGATATTGTCGGGAGTGGTGATGAGCCCGCGGTCGACATTGAGCATCGTCGAGACCGCCGCGCGCAGCTCCAGCGAGCCGCGTGGATCGCCGTAACCCAAGCGATTGCGCCGCGCGGCCCGGGTCAGCGCCGAGCGATAGGCGCGCGCCAAGGCGACCACCGGGACCTCGCGCGTGTCGGGCACGCCGTCGTCGAAGATCAGCGTATTGGCTTCGGGCAACAGCAACGGAAGGCTGGGCGCCGTCCCGACCATGCGGAAATCGGGCTGGGCTGGCATGCGCGCGCGATCCGGCGCCGTCCGGCCGTCGACGTGATTTCCGTTCACAACCGGCAGCTCGGAGGAAACAAACGTGCCGCGCGTCCGGTCGGTTTCGACCCAACCTTGCGCGGCAAGCTCGTCATAGGCCTGCACGATGGTCTTGCGATTGATCTCGAGACCCTCGGCCAATTCGCGCGTGCCCGGCAGTGCGCTGCCCGGCACCAAGCGTCCGCGGCGAATTTCCTCGATCAGCGCGTGCGCGATCTGGAGATAGATCGCTGTGCGCAGGTTGCGGCGGATCGCGATCCGCAAATGCCAGGGCCGGAGCAACTGGACCCTCCATCATTTAGAAACTGGATGTTCTTACTGGGCCACTGGCAGCATAGGCTTTTTCCATCGGCAAAGAGAGATTTTCGCGGGAGGGATCGGGCCCCGACAATGGCGCGGGTGGTCGCCAGGCTGTTCGAAAGCAGGCTAACCCATGGCCCACACACGATTAAAACCGAATTGCCTTGGTTTCACCGAGTTGCTGGCTCAGGCCATCGCCCTGATTTCTCCGACCATGACGGCGGCGCTGATCGTCCCCGTGATGTATTCCAACACCGGCGATTGGAGCTGGCTGCCCTATGCGCTGGGCACGATCATGCTCTTGTTCGTCGCCTACAACCTCAATCAGTTCGCGCGCCGCTCGGCCGGCGCCGGATCGATGTACGCCTATACCTGCCGCGGCCTTGGCTTGACCGCCGGCGGCATCAGCGGCTGGGCGCTCATTTGGGCCTATCTCGGCATATCGATGGCCGGCACCACCGGCGCCTCGATCTTCGCCGACACGCTGCTCGGCATGATCAACATCCACATTCACTTTATCGTGCTGTTCGCGGCCTGCAACCTGATCTCCTGGTTCTGTGCCTGGAAGAACGTCCAGCTTTCGGCCGTGCTGATGCTGGCGCTCGAAGGCATCTCGGTCGCCTTCATCCTGCTGCTGAGCTTCATCGTATTGTTCCAGCACCATTTCGCGGTCGACGCGCCGCAGTTTCAGGTCAGCGCGCTTCCCTGGTCGAGCGTCGGCCTCGGCGTCGTGGTGGCGGTCTTCTCGCTGGTCGGCTTCGAATGCGCCACCGCCTTCGGCGACGAGGCGAGAAACCCGCTGCGAACGATCCCGAAGGCGGTCTATTGGAGCCTCATCATCTCGGGCGTGTTCTTCGTCTTCATCACCTATGTCGAAGTCATGGGCACGCGCGGCTATTCGACGACGCTCGACAAAATCGACGCGCCGCTGAACGTGCTGGCCCAACTCGCCCATGTGCCAGCCTTGCAGGTCATCCTGTCGGCCGGCGCAATGGTGAGCTTCTTCGCGCTCAACCTCTCCACCATCAATGCCGGCGGACGGGTGATCTACGCGATGGGACGCCACGGCCTGTTCCATGCGTCGACCGCGCAATCCCACAGCACGAATGAGACGCCGCATGTCGCAGTGACGATCATGGCGCTGATCGCTTTCGCGGTGCCTTCGGCGGCGATCATCGGCGGCGTCGCGCCGCTCGATGCCTTCAACTATGTCGGCACTTGTGCGGCATTCGGCTTCATCGTCGCCTATACGCTGGTGACCATCGCCGCGCCGGTTTACCTGATGCGGCTTGGCGAGCTCAAGACGAAAGATGTCATCGGCTGCGTCGCCGCGGTCGTCCTGCTCGCGATTCCGGCGGTCGGCAGCGTCTACCCGATTCCCGATCCGCCGGTGAATTATTTCCCTTACGCGTTCCTCGTCTATCTCGCGATCGGCATCGTCTGGATCGTCTCCTTCTATCGCCGCAAGCCCGCGGCGGTCGCGGTGGCGCGCCAGGATCTCGATCGCAGCCACGATCGTTACCAGGAAGACGTGAGGGCCATGCCCAAGGCCGCTCAGCCGCTGCCGAGCACCTGACGCCCAGCATGCATATCGGGTTCCCCCCGGTGGCTCCCGCTCGGCTCCGACTCTCTTTCGGCGCCGGGCGGGGGATTTTCGATCGCGGCGGCACCCTTGGCTGAGGCGACCGCGATTGCATTGTTGGTCGATTTCGCCGGCATCGCCCGGCGGGTCGAAGCGACCATCGGCGAGACCCTGCTGGTGGCGTTGAAGCGAGCCGGCATGCCGCTGCTGGCGGTGTGCGGCGGCCGCGCTTCCTGCGGCACCTGCCTGATCGGCGTGGCACCCGATTGGATCGGGCGCCTGCCGCCGCAAAGCCGGGTAGAGCTCAATCTGCTCGGCGCGATCGGCGAAGGCGAGGAAGGCGATCGCCTCGCCTGCCAGATCACCCTCGGCCCAGCGCATGACGGACTCGAAATCCACTCCCTCGATTAGCGCCTCATTTCCCATCCGAAGAAAGGACCTACGATCATGAGCGACGTTATGACCGAAACGCCGATACCGCCGACACCGACCCAGGCCGATCTCGAGAAAACCGGCGCCGCCTTCTCGCGCGACCGGATGCTGCAGATGCGCGACAAGACCCGCGCCATGATCCACGCGATCGCGGCGCGCGTCGCACCGGGCATGGTCGAGGAAGACGCGGTCGCGATGGCGAAGGACATGCTGGCTACGCAAGGCATGCTGCGCGGCTGGCACGACGTCTATGTGCGCTTCGGCCCCAACACGATGAAGACCTTCGGCGCCGCCTCCGATCCCGGCATCGTGCTCGGACCGGACGACATCTTCTTTCTCGATATCGGCCCGGTGTTCCAGCAATGGGAAGGCGATGGCGGCGAGACCTTCCTCACCGGCAGCGATGCCGAGATGGCCAAGAGTGCCGAGGACGCGCGCACACTGTTCCATATCGTCCGGAAGAAATGGAAAGAAAACGGCTGGACCGGTAAGCAGCTCTATGATTTCGCCGAGAGCGAGGCGCGCGAGATGGGATGGGAGCTGAATCTCGATCTGTCCGGCCATCGCATCTCGGATTTTCCCCATGCCGCGATCTACGACGGGCCGATGGCGACGCTCGGGTTCTGCCCCTCGCCGCTGGTCTGGGTGCTGGAGATTCACATCCGCCATCCGAGCCGCAATTTCGGCGCGTTTTTCGAGGACATGCTGCTCGACGACAGCTATTTTACCTGAAAGCGTCGGCATCCTTCCGCGCCGGCAGACGCCGCCGCGCGCGGAAGGATGATCGCTTGTCCCGCCGCAAGGAAATTGTTTCGTGAAGCCGGTCATCGCCATCCGCCATGTCGCCTTCGAGGATCTCGGCAGCTTCGAGACCGTGCTGCGCGCGCGCGACCTCGAGCCGCATTACGTCGAGGCATCGATGGCCGATTGGGCGGCGCTGCCGGCGACGGCGCCCGAGCCGCTGTTCATCCTCGGCGGCCCGATCGGCGCTTATGAGGAAGCGCTCTATCCGTTTCTCGCGGCCGAGCTCGCGGTGATCGAGCGGCGCCTCGCCGCGAAGCTGCCGACCGTGGGCATTTGCCTCGGCGCGCAATTGATGGCGCGGGCGCTGGGCGCGCGCGTCTATCCGGCGCAGGCCAAGGAGCTCGGCTGGGCGCCGATCGCCCTGACCGCGGCCGGCCGGAGCAGCGCGCTGCATCATCTCGGCAGCGGCCCGGTGCTGCATTGGCACGGCGACACGTTCGATCTGCCGCACGGCGCAACACGTCTCGCCGCGACCGCGATCTGCGAGAACCAGGCCTTTGCCTATGGGCCCGCCGCGCTCGCGTTGCAATTCCACATCGAGGCCGAGCCGCGTGGGCTCGAGCGCTGGTATGTCGGCCATACGATGGAATTGGCCGCGACCAAAATCTCCGTGCCCGAGTTGCGCCACGCCGGCCAAGAGCTCGGCCCCGCCGCCGCCGAGCGCGGCAATGCCTGCCTCGACGCCTGGCTCGACGCGCTTTAGCACGGCATTCTTCATCCCCCCCTATGGCCGGGCTGCGCGCCGCGCGGTATGCTGCGCGAAACCTTGGGAGGTTGCGAGTTGACGCTGCAAGACCCGATTCCCCAAAACGACCTGCGCGAATTTATCAAATCGGTCGAGGCGCGCGGCGAGTTGGCGCGCGTTCCGGGCGCACATTGGGATCGCGAGCTCGGCGCGGTCGCCGAAGTGCTCTATCGCCAGAAGGTCGAGAAATCACCGATGCTGCTGTTCGACGACATTCCCGACTATCCCCAGAACTATCAATGCCTCTACGGTATGTTCGGCTCGCCCTATCGGCTGGCGCTGGTGCTGGGCATGGAGGCGTCGCTCTCGAACGACCGCAAGGAAATGCTCGATCATTTTCGCAAGCACATCAAGAAGGGCTTCAAGCGCATCGCGCCGACGATGGTCAGCGACGGTCCGGTGACCGAGAACATCGTGCGCGACAACGCGGTCGATATGCTGAAATTCCCGGTGCCGATCCATCACGAGGACGATGGCGGCCGCTATATCGGCACGGCGTGCGGCGTCGTCACCCGCGATCCCGATACCGGCCGCATCAATGTCGGCACCTATCGCGTCCAGGTGAAGGGCGCCAACACCTGCGCCTCCTATATCTCGAATGGCAAGCAGGGCCGCATCCATCGCGACAAATACCTGAAAGCCGGCAAGCCGTGCCCGATCGTCATCATCGTCGGCTGCGATCCGATCACCTATCTTGCCGCCGGCTACACGATGAACGACAACATGCCGGAATACGAATGGGCGGGCGGGCTGATGGACCGGCCGATGGAGCTGATCGAGGGCGAAGTGACCAAGCTGCCGTTCCCGGCGCGCTCCGAGATC
>DATLUE010000190.1:0-3215 GCA_035533255.1 Allostellaceae bacterium
TGCTCGGAGCGCTGATCCTGCAGCTGCTGCAATCGTGGTTTCTGCAGGATTTGTCGGGCTGGCTGCAGGCATTGGGGCGCCTCGTCGATCTCGCGTGGCTAAAGCAAATTCAGCTCGCCTCGTGGAGCGAACTGATCTTCGGCATCATCCTCGTGGTGATGATGCTGTACCGGCGCGAGGGGCTGATCCCGGCGCGGCGCCGGGTCGCGCCTCTGAGCCTCGAAGCGCAGAGCGCGCAGGTGACCCGCGGCATCGGCGTTGCCGGCTTGCAGGGGTTGGGGGCCATCGACCGGAGTTCGGCCGAGCCGCTGCTCGCCATCGACAATCTGACCGTGCGGTTCGGCGGCCTCGTGGCATTGCGCTCGGTGGCGCTGGCGATGCCGGCGCATTCGGTGCTTGCCGTGATCGGGCCGAACGGATCGGGCAAATCGACGCTGTTCAACGTCGTCACCGGGCTGGTTCCGGCGGACGAGGGCAGCATCCGCTTTGCCGGCGCCGAGATTGCCGGCAGGCCGCCCCATGTCGTTCTCGAGCGCGGGATCGCCCGCACCTTCCAGAACCTTCGCCTGTTCCCGAATTTGACGGTGCTCGAAAACGTGCTGATCGGCATGCACGCCCGGCTTCACACCGGCGCCGTCGGCGCCCTGTTGCGGCTGCCGGCGACGCGCCGCGAGGAGGCGGCGGCGCGCGAGCGGGCGATGGAGATCCTGGCGGTGTTCGGCAACCGGCTGGTGCCGCGCGCCGATCACGTCGTCTCCAGCCTCAGCTACGCCAACCGCCGGCGGGCCGAGATCGCCCGCGCGCTGGCGTCGCAACCGAAGCTCTTGCTGCTCGACGAGCCGACCGCCGGGATGAACCCCGCGGAGACTTTGGAGTTGGCGGACCAGATCAAAAGCCTCAACCGGCTCGGCCTGTCGATCGTGCTGATCGAGCACAAGCTCGATGTCGTGGTCAATCTCGCCGACCGGGTGATCGTGCTCGACCACGGCGAAAAGATCGCCGAGGGCTCGCCCGCCGAAGTCCGGCGCGACCCCGAAGTGATCCGCGCCTATCTCGGCCGGAGTGCGGCGGTTGCCTAGCGTGTCGCCTTCCAGCCCCGTCATGGCCGGGCTTGACCCGGCCATCTCCGAAGGGCAGACGAGCGCCTTGCCGGTATCCGCGGATGCCCGGCTCAAGGCCGGGCATGACGGGTCTTTTTGACATGGCGCGAGAGCCGCTCCTCGAATTCACCGGCGTCGACACGCATTACGGCGATTTGCACGTGCTGAAAGCGGTCGATTACCGCATCGACGAGGGCGAGATCGTCTGTCTCTTGGGCGGGAATGCTTCGGGCAAATCGACGACGATGAAGGCGATCATGGGCGTCGTCGTGCCGACCCACGGCGACATCCGCTTCGCCGGCCAATCGCTCGCCGGGGTCAGCGTCGCCGAGCGGGTGCGCCGCGGCATCGCGCCGGTCCTGGAGGCGCGCCGGCTGTTCCCGCGCATGACGGTCTACGAAAACCTCGAAATGGGCGCCTATACGCGAGCGCGCGGCGCCGAGTTCGACGCGGATCTCGAGCGCGTCTTCACCTTGTTTCCCCGCGTCAAGGAGCGGCTCAAGCAGCTTGCCGGCACGTTGTCGGGCGGCGAGCAGCAGATGGTGGCGATCGGCCGGGCGCTGATGGCGCGCCCCAGGCTCTTGTGCATGGACGAGCCGTCGATGGGGCTGGCCCCCGTGTTTGTCGAGCAGGTTTTCGACATCATCCAGACGATCAACCATCAGGGCACGACGATCTTCATGGTCGAGCAGAACGCCAACATGGCGCTCCAGATTGCGCACCGGGCCTATGTATTGCAAACGGGGCAGGTCGTGCTCTCCGGCGCCGCCGCCGAACTGCGCCAGAACCCGATGATCCGCGAAGCCTATCTCGGCGAGATGAAGGTGGCCGAGGCCGGCCTCACAACGGCACCCGACGCAGCCGCAGCGCGTTGCTGACGACGGTCAGCGAAGAGAGGCTCATCGCTGCGCTGGCGATCATCGGGTTCAAGAGGAGGCCGAACACCGGATAGAACGCGCCGGCTGCGATCGGTACCGCCAACGCATTGAAGACAAAGGCGAAGAACAGGTTCTGGCGGATGTTATGCATGGTCGCGCGGCTGAGACGGCGGGCGCGCACGATGCCCTGCAGATCGCCCTTGACCAATGTCACCTGGGCGCTCTCCATCGCCACGTCGGCCCCGGTTCCCATCGCGATGCCGATCTGCGCCTGGGCCAACGCCGGGGCGTCGTTGATGCCGTCGCCGGCCATGCCGACAAAGCGGCCCTGGTCCTGAAGCCGCTTGATCGCGGCGGCTTTCTGGTCGGGCAGGACTTCGGCCATCACTTCGTCGATGCCGAGCTGACGCGCCACCGCTTCCGCCGTGGCGCGGCTGTCGCCGGTCAGCATGACGACGCGGATGTGTTCGCCGCGCAACGCCGCCAGCGCCGCGCGGGCATTTTTCTTGACCGGATCGGCGACCGCGACGAGGCCGGCGGGTTTGCCGTCGATCGCCACCAGCACGACCCCCCTGCCCTCGCGGCGCAACGCATCCGAGCGCTCGGCAAGCGCGGCCGCATCGACGCCCAGCGATGTCATCAATGCCAAGTTGCCGACCGCGACTTGTCTGCCATCGACCGAACCGACGGCGCCCTTGCCGGTCTCGCTGCGGAAATCCGCCGGTGCGGCGAGCGTGAGGCCGCGCGCCTCGGCGCCCTTGACGATCGCCGCGGCGAGCGGGTGCTCGCTGGCGCGTTCGAGGCTCGCCGCGAGACGCAGCAGCTCATCTTCGGCAACATCGCCGAGGGCAACCACCTCGCTGAGAACCGGCTTGCCTTCGGTCAAGGTGCCGGTCTTGTCGACGACCAGCGTATCGAGCTTTTCCAGCAGTTCGAGGGCTTCGGCGTTCTTGACCAGGACGCCGAGGCCCGCGCCGCGCCCGGTGCCGACCATGATCGACATCGGGGTCGCGAGGCCGAGCGCGCACGGGCAGGCGATGATCAACACCGCGACCGCGTTGAGCAGCGCGAACCCCATCGCCGGCGGCGGGCCGAACAAGGCCCAGGCGACAAACGATGCGACGGCAATCGCGATGACCGCCGGCACAAACCAGCCGGCGACGATGTCCGCGAGCTTCTGGATCGGCGCCCGCGAGCGCTGCGCGGCCGCGACCATCGCGACGATCTGCGCCAACAG
>DATLUE010000191.1:0-5360 GCA_035533255.1 Allostellaceae bacterium
ATGCCCGACTAAATCTCGCCTCACCCTTCTGAGCGAAGCGTCGTCGAAGGGCGCGAGCTGCCCTTGCAACGAGCCTCCATAAAAATCGCGAGGACGACATGATCCGCACGCGGATTTGCGACATGCTGAGCATCGTGCATCCGATCGCGCTCGGCGGCATGGGCTCGATCTATGCGCCCGATCTGGTCGCGGCGGTCTCGAATGCCGGCGGGCTCGGCGCGATGGGCTGTCACGGCTTGAGCCCCGAGCGAATTCGCGGCGGCGCGGCCGCGATCCGGGCCAAAACCGACAAGCCCTTCGCGCTGAATTTCCTGCTGTTCTGCCTGGTCGAAGAAAGCTTCGCCGCGGCGCTCGAGCTGCGCCCGGCGGCGATCGCCTTCGCCTGGCCGCGACCCGAGCAAGACGTAAAGCCGTTCATCGACCGCGCCCATCAGGCCGGCGCCAAAGTCACCTTCATGGCCGGCGGCGTCCCGGAAGCCGTAGGTGCGGCGCAAGCCGGCGCCGATATCATCATCGCCCAAGGCACCGAAGGCGGCGGCCATGTGAGCTGGCAGGCGAGCCTGCCGCTCATCCCAATGATGGTCGATGCGGTCGCGCCGATCCCGGTGCTCGCGGCGGGCGGCATCGCCGATGGGCGCGGCCGCGCTGGCGCTCGGCGCGGACGGCGCGCTGCTCGGCACCCGCTTTCTCGCGAGCGTCGAATCGCCGCTTCACCCCAATTTCAAGCAGGCGATCATCGATGCCGACGGCCACGACACGCTGCTCTCCGAGATTCCCGATCTCGCGGCGGGCCTGGTGTGGCCGGGCGCGATGTCGCGCTCGAAGCGCAATCGCTTCATCGAGCGCTGGGCCGGGCGCGAATGGGCGCTGCGTCAGCACCAGGCCGAGGCGCTTGCGGAGGTCCAGGCCGCGCGCCAAGCCGGCGACATCGACAATGCGCCGCTGTCGATGGGACAGGATTGCGGCTTGATCCATGACATTCCGGCCGCGGGCGAGATCGTCGTCCGCATCGCGCGCGAGGCCGAGGCGATCCTGGCGCAGAAGCTGCCGCGGCTCGTTGGATGATCGAAACGCGGCGCCCGGGCGCCCTCTTTGCGGCGGCGCTCGGCGCGGTGACGCTGATCGGGCCGCTCGCCATCCATCTCTTCCTGCCGGTGATGCCGGCGGTGAAAGCGGCATTCGGGATTTCGGACGCGCTGGTCGAGCTCACCTTCAGCATCACGCTTTTCACGATGGCGGTGGTGACGCTGGTCTATGGCAGCCTATCCGACCGCTATGGCCGGCGGCCGGTGCTGCTCGGCGGGCTCGTGCTGTTCGTGATCGGCAGCGCGCTGTCGGCGGTCGCGGGCTCGGTCGCCATGTTGATTGTCGGACGCCTCATCCAGGCGATCGGCGCCGGTTGCGGCCTGACCCTCAGCCGCGCGATCGCGCGCGACGCTTACGGCCCCGACACGATGGTCAAGGCGATCGCCTATCTCACGATGGCCTATACGCTCGGCCCGATGATCGCGCCGCCCCTGGGCGGCATCCTGCTCGACAGCCTCGGCTGGCGCGCCGCTTTCTGGTTCGCGCTGGCGGTCGGCGCCGGGATCGCGATCGGCGCCTATTTCATTCTCTACGAGACGCGCAGCCCCAGCGGTGGCGCCGTACCGCGTGGACCGGTGCTGGCGCATTATGGCGCGCTGCTGCGGCAAGGCCGGTTCGTCGCCTATGTGCTGCAATCGGGCTTCATGTCGCTGGCTTTCTTCGCCATTGCCGCCGCCTCGCCCCTGCTGATGAAGGACTTGCTCGGCCAGTCGGCGACGCAATACGGCCTCTATTTTATGCTCTTTCCGCTTGGCTATATGGGCGGCAATTGGATCTCGAGCCGCTTGAGCGGCCGCGCCTCGATCGATCACATGGTTCTGCTGGGATCGCTGCTCGCCTTTCTGGTGATCGCCAGCCAGGCAGCGCTGATTCTCGCCGGCCACCTCTCGCCGCTGCTGCTGTTCCTGCCGGGCGGGATGATCAGCTTCTCGCAAGGCCTGTCGCTGCCGAACGCGCAAGCCGGCGCGATGCGCGTCTCGCCGGCGCTCGCCGGCACTGCCGCCGGCGTTGGCGTCTTCGCGCAGATGTTCCTGAGCGCGGTTTCGTCCGAGCTCTACGGCATTTTCGCCGACGGCACGCCGCTGCCGATGATCGCCCTCACGACCCTCGGCTCGTTGCTGGCGCTCGGCGCGGCGGCCGCAGCCTTTATCCTTGGCCGCCGCGGCGCTGTGATCGCGGCAGCCGAGTAGCGCGATCCGTCGCCGCTTGGCATCCCCCGCTTTAGCGGCCGGGCGCGGCGTGCTAAAATCCGCGCAAGACTTAATACCAGGAGGTTTGCCGATGAACGCCGACGCCAAGAAGATCGCCCTGCGCATGATCCCTTACGGGATCTACGTGCTCACCGCCGACGACGGCAAAGGCGGCGTCGCCGCCGCGACCGTGAACTGGGTGACCCAAACCGCTTTCGCGCCGCCGCTCGTCGTAGTCGGGGTCAAGACCGATTCCGGCGCCTATGCGCTGGTCAAGAATTCGCGCAGCTTTGTGCTCAACATGCTCGGCAAGGACCAGAAGGGCCTTGCGTTCACCTTCTTCAAGCCGGCACAACTCGCGGACGGCAAGATCAGCGGCCAAGGCTTCAAGAAGGCCGCCAATGGCGCGCCGATCCTCGATGCCGCGACCGCGGCGCTCGAATGCAAGGTGACCTCGATCGTCGAGCAGGGCGACCATCATATCTTCGTCGCCGAGGTGACCGAGGCGCATGTGCTGAAAGCCCCGGCGGGCCGCCCTGATGCGGCGATCCTGGAAATGAAGGATTTGGGCGAAAATGTGTTTTATGGCGGCTGAGGCATCGCCGCAGGAATACATTCTCGGCCTTCAGCGTTATTGAGGTACGCCCTTTCGAGGGCGTTCCTCCCTAAACTTGGGCCGCAGCTCGTCTGCGGCCCTTTTTATATGCTAGCGTGCGCGAGGAAGGGGAGCGATGACGCCCGACACCACCCAGGTAAAAATCGGCGAGGTCGGCGTGACCCTGCACCGCGCCGGCAACGGTCCGAAGCTGTTGTTCCTGCACGGCGCTGGCGGCTACACGCAGTGGCTCCCATTCTTCGACGCGCTGGCCGAGCGCTACGAGGTGCTGGTGCCCGAGCATCCCGGCTTCGGCGCCTCGGACGATCCGGCTTTCATCCGCAACGTGCCCGACATGGCGATGTTCTATCTCGATTTTCTCGAGACGCTCGGGCTCGACAATGCACATGTCGTCGGCCATTCCCTCGGCGGCTGGATCGCGGCGGAAATCTTGATTCGCGATCGCGCGCGCGCGAAGAGCCTGACCTTGCTCGCGCCCGCCGGCATCCGGGTCGAAGGCGTGCCGTCGGGCGACACCTTCATCTGGAACACCGAGGAGACCGCGCGCAACCTGTTCCACGACCAGGCCTATGCGGACATCTTGCTGGCGCTGAAGCCGAGCGACGCGCAGATGGAAGTGATGCTGAAGAACCGCTTCACCGCGACCAAGCTCGGCTGGCAGCCGCGCTGGTTCAATCCCGATCTCGAGAAATGGCTGCACCGCATCAAGCTGCCGGCGCTCGTCGTGTGGGGCAAGGAAGATAAGGTCATGCCGGCCGCCTATGCGGCGCGGTGGCGCGCGCGCCTGCCCGATGCGCGGGTCGTGACGATCGAGCAATGCGGGCATCTGCCGCATGTCGAGAAGCTGGACGACATGATCGGCTCGGTGCGCGATTTCCTTGGCGGGGCAGCGCGATGAAATTCATCTCGTTCCACCTGATGCCCTATCGTCCGCTCGATTTCGCGGCAGCGGCCAAGCACCGCTCGGCCTGGGTGGTGCTGCCGAACAGCCTCTACGATCCGGTCAAGGGCGCCGAGGAATACGCCGCCTATATCGACTTCCTCGCCGATTGCGAGCGGCTGGGCTTCGACGGCATCGGCGTCAACGAGCATCACCAGAACGCCTATGGCATGATGCCGGCGCCGAATCTGATCGCCAGCGCGCTGATCCAGCGCACCAAGACGGTCAAGATCGCGATCCTCGGCCGCGCCTTGCCGATTCAGAGCAATCCGATCTTCATCGCCGAAGAATATGCGATGCTCGACAACCTCTCGAAGGGCCGCATCATCTGCGGCTTCGTGCGCGGCATCGGTGCCGAATATCACTCGACCGGCATCAATCCCTATTTCTCGCATGAGCGGTTTCACGAGGCGCATGATCTGATCGTCCAGGCGTGGACGAAGCCCGGCCCGTTTCCGTTCGAGGGCCAGCATTACAACATCCGCTACGTCAATCTGTGGCCGCGGCCCTACCAACAACCGCATCCGCCGATCTGGATCCCGAGCCAAGGCTCGACCGAGACCGTGGTGTGGGCCGCCGATCCGGCGCGCAAATATCCTTTCCTGGTCACGTTCTCATCGACCGATCTCGTCATCCGCTATCTCAATACCTATCGCGACCAAGCGCGGAAATTCGGCTACGAGCCGGAGCCGGGCCAATTCGGCTGGGCCTGTCCAGTCTATGTCGCCGAGACCGACGAGCAGGCGCGCGCCGAGGCCGGCCGCGCGATCGAGACCCTCTTCAACAATTACCTGCGCATGCCGCTCGAGATGCTGGTCCCGCCCGGCTACACCTCGCAAGCCTCGATGCGCGCCTTCTTGAAGTTGCGCACGGCGGTCGGCGGCCGGGTCTCGACCGCGGACGAGCTGATCGCCAGCGGCACGGCGCTGATCGGCAGCGTCGCAACCGTGCGCGCGAAAATAGAAGAGGTGCGCGATAAGACCGGGCTCGGCATCCTGTTGCCGATGCTCCAGTTCGGGATTCTTTCCGACGAGCTGGCGCGGCGGAACATCGAGCGGTTCGCCGCCGAAATCATGCCGCAATTGCGGCGGTAAAGCGCCGCGATTCAAGATTACAACCGCGTTATCACAGCGCGCGGCGGGAAAATCCTCTGCCTTGCATCCGTTGTTTGATCAAGCCGACCCTTTAGGAGCCGCTCGATGCGCCGCTCGCTCTTTGTCCTTCCGTTCGCTGGATTGCTCCTCGCCCCCGCCCTTGCCAGCGCCGACCCGCCCGGGCGCGTCGGCCGGCTGAGCTACATGGAAGGGACCGTCTCCTTCCACCTTGGCGGCCAGCAGGCCGATTGGTCGCCGGCCACCGTCAACTACCCGGTCACGACCGACGAATCCTTCTGGACCGAGCCCAATTCGCGCGCCGAAATCCAGGTCGGCCCGGCCGAGCTGCGTCTCGATCAGGCCAGCGAACTCGACTTCTCGAAGCTCGACGACCGATCGACCGATGTGCAGCTCGATCAGGGCATCCTCAACCT
>DATLUE010000192.1:0-2282 GCA_035533255.1 Allostellaceae bacterium
AAGGCTTGCGCGAGGGTCAGCCGGCTATGCGATGTCTCTTGGGTGCCGAGGATCGCGATCAGCGGATTGGCCGAGACCTGGAGGATGGTGATGCCCGCCGCCATCACGAACAGCGCCAGCAGGAACCCCGGGAAAATCCCGAGCGAGGCCGCCGGCGCGAACAGGACGCAGCCCACCGCCATCAGCAGCAGGCCGACAATGATGCCGTGGATGTAGCCGATGCGCGCGATCAGGAGGCCGGCCGGCAGCGATACCACGAGATAGGCGAGAAAGAACGAGAACTGGGTCAGCATTACCTCGGCATAGGATAGCGCGAAGGTCGCCTTGAGCTTCGGGACCAGGGTATCGACCAGCACGGTCGCGAAGCCCCAGATGAAGAACAGCGTCACCACCAGCGCGACCAGCGCGCGGCGCGGCGTCGTCGCCGATACGATATCCGTCTGCATGCTCGCGTTTCCCCTCGCCCGACGATCCGGCCATAAGGACCGGACCGCTATCATGGTTTCAAGTGAATTCTGCGTCGCCCGCGAAAACCGATTCACATTGCGCGTAGTCGCCGCTAAGAATTCCCGCGGGATGATACCGAAGCCGCTCGTTATGGTCGTGACCGCATTATCGCTCCTGGCGATCGGGAGCGGTGTCGCCATTGCGCAAACCCCGGCCTGGATGAACCGGTCGCTGACGCCGGACGCGCGCGCCGATCTGGCGCAGGCGCAGATGACCAGGGATGAGAAGCTTCGCTTGGTTCTCGGCACCAGCCGGCGACCGCAAGGCGACGCATTCGGCCCTGCCGGCTTCGTTCCCGGCGTGGCGCGGCTCGGCATCCCGGCACTGCGGGAATCGAATGCCGAGCTCGGCGTCGCTGTCGCGCAGCAAGGCGATGCCGTCCGCAAGAACGACGAGGCGACGGCTCTGCCGTCGGGGCTTGCCACCGCCGCGAGCTGGAATCCGAGCATCGCCTATGCCAACGGCGCGATGATTGGGCAGGAAGCGCGGCGCATGGGCTTTAACGTGCTGCTCGCCGGTGCCGTCAATCTGGCGCGCGATCCGCGCGCCGGCCGCAATTTCGAATATGCCGGCGAGGATCCTCTGCTGGCGGGAATGATGGTCGGCGCCTCGATCCGCGGCATTCAAGATCAGCACGTCATCTCCACCCTCAAGCATTTCGCGCTCAACGACCAGGAAACCAACCGCACCGTCCTCGATGCGCAGATCGATCCCGCGGCGTTGCGCGAATCCGATCTGCTCGCGTTCGAAATCGCCATCGAGCAGGGCCGGCCGGGCGCCGTGATGTGCGCCTACAACATGATCGATCGCGTGCATGCCTGCGAGGACGGAGAACTGCTCGATCGGGTGCTGCGGCGGGAATGGGGCTTTCGCGGCTGGGTGATGTCGGATTGGGGCGCGGTTCATTCGACAGTGACGGCCGCGCGCGCGGGGCTCGATCAGGAATCCGGCGCGGATTGGGACTCGCGGGCCTTTTTCGGCAAACCTCTCGGCATCGCTTTCGCCGAAGGCGCGCTGCCGAGCAAGCGCCTCGACCAGATGGCACATCGCATTCTGCGCACGATGTTCGCCAAAGGCGTGATCGACCACCCGCCGGCGGTGGCGCCGCTCGATGTCGAGGGCGACGCGCGTGTGGCACAGCGCGCCGAGGAAGAAGGCATCGTGCTGCTGCGCAATCAAGCCAATTTGTTGCCGCTGTCATCGCAGATTCGCAGCATCGCCGTGATCGGCGGACATGCCGATGTCGGCGTGTTGTCGGGCGGTGGCTCGTCGCAAGTCGTCCCGCTCGGCGGTCCAGCCCTACGGATCGAATATCCCGACGCGCATAGCGCCACGCCCGCTGCGATGGTCTTCGATCCGTCATCGCCGTTGCGCGCGATCGCCGCGCAGGCGCCGGCGGCGCATATCGCCTTCGTCGCGGGCGACGACCGAGACGCTGCCGTGCGGGCGGCCCGAGCGGCCGAGGTCGCGATCGTGTTCGCAACCCAATGGGAGCTCGAGGGCCGCGATTCCCAGACCCTGTCGCTGCCGGACGATCAGGACCGGCTAATCGCCGCGGTCGCCGCCGCGAACCCGCGAACCGTGGTCGTCCTGGAAACCGGGGATCCGGTGACGATGCCCTGGCGCGATCGGGTCGGCGCGATCCTCGAAGCGTGGTATCCGGGCGCACGCGGCGGTGCGGCGATTGCGAATATCCTGTTCGGAGCGGTCGATCCGTCAGGCCGCCTACCGCTGACCTTTCCGGCGAGCGCCGATCAATTGCCGCGGCCTGAAAT
>DATLUE010000193.1:0-7882 GCA_035533255.1 Allostellaceae bacterium
GCTGGCCTATGACGCGGGCCCCGAATGGCGCTTCCCGCTGGTCGAGGACGCCACCGGCGATCTGCGCTATTCGATCGGGCAGACGCGGTTTTACGACAACACCGGCGCCGTCCTCTCGAGCGCAAACGGTCAGCCGCTGGTCAACACCGGCATCAGCGACGGGACGTTGCAGGACCTGCGGCTGTATCTCGATAGCGGCGACCGCGGCCGGTTGATCGCGGCGCAGTTCACGGCCGAGGGCACGCGCGACCGGATCTCGAATGGCGGCGGCACCGACGACAACGGCACCATCATGATCGAGAGCCAGCTTCGCCTCTCGCCGGTGTTCCAACTGCTCGGCAGCGCCGGCTACGAGGATCTGCGCTACTCGAACTTCACGTTTGCCGACCAGAACGATCCGACCTGGTATGCCGGGTTCCGCTGGCAAAATGCCGAGGATTCCTACATTCAGCTCACCTACGGCCACCGCCAGGGCATCGATTCCTTTGCCGGCCAATTGCACGTTCCGGTGACGCCGCTGACCGCGGCGTTTGCCGAATACGGCGAAAGCATCACCACTCCGCAGCAGCAAATCCTGAACAACCTCAACAACTCGCAACTGACGGCGACCAATGTGGTCATCAATCCCCAGAGCGGGTTGCCGCAGGCGCTGGTGGTGAACGAGCTGGCGCTGCAGAACTCGCTCTACCGCGACCGGGATTTCCGCGCCGGCCTGATCACGCAGAACCAGCCCAATCTTTATACCGTCGACGTGCGCTACGAAGATTACATCCCGATCGCCGGTTCGGTCGGGTCGGATTCCTATGTCGGCGTCGAAGGCCGGTGGAACCACGCCATCAACGAGACCACAGATTTCACGATGAATGGCGGCTATTTCATCCGCCAGCAATTCGATGAAGACACGGTGCTGTTTCAGACCAGCCTCAGCCGCTTCATGACGCCAAGCTTGATCGGCAGCATCGGTTACGAATTCGATTACGGCACCTCGAATATCGGAGCGCGCTCGTATTACCGCGACGCGGTCACCGCCTATCTGCGGAAGACCTTCTAGCCTGCATGAGCATCGCCGTGCCGCAGGCCACGATCGTCAATGCCCCAATCGCCAATGCCCCGATCGTCAATGCGATGAGCGTCGACGTCGAGGATTACTTCCAGGTCGAAGCGCTGGCCGGTGCGGTCTCGCGCGACGACTGGAATGTCATGCCGCCGCGGGTCGCGGCCAACACCGACCGGCTGCTCGATCTGTTTGCCGAATCCGCGACACACGCGACCTTCTTCACCCTTGCCTGGGTGGCGGAGCGCCATCCCGATCTGATTCGCCGCATCCTTGCCGCCGGCCATGAGCTTGCCAGCCACGGACTCGATCACACCCGGGTCGATCGCCAGACGCCCGAGGTCTTCCGCGCCGATCTGCGCCGCAGCCGCGCGATCCTCGAGGATGTCGGCGGCACGCCGATCAACGGCTATCGCGCCGCCAGCTTCTCGATCGGCGCCGGCAATCTCTGGGCGTTCGACGTGCTCGAAGAGGAAGGCTACGCCTACAGCTCGAGCATCTATCCGATCCGGCACGATCTTTACGGCATGCCGGACGCATCGCGGACCCCATTCCGGCCGCGCCACGGCAAGCTGATCGAGATCCCGCTCACGACCGTGCGGCGCTTCGGCCGCAATCTGCCCTGCGCCGGCGGGGGCTATTTCCGTCTGCTGCCCTATTGGCTATCGCAAGCCAATCTGCGCCGCGTCCACGCGCAGGATAACAGCGCCTGTGTCTTCTACCTCCATCCTTGGGAGGTCGATCCCGCCCAGCCGCGTGTTGCCGGGCTCGGCGTCAAATCCCGCTTCCGCCACTACCTCAATCTCGGTGCCACGGAGGGGAGGCTGCGGCGGCTCCTCGGCGCCTTCGCCTGGGATCGCGTGGATCGGGTCTTCCTCGGCCCCGATCCTTCGTCCAATCCTTAGCAAAGTGTTTAGGGAATTCGCGCGATAATTTCGCGCTTGGCGCTTTGCGCGCGAGGCGCGGTGCCCCGATTCCCGGTGATTTTCCGTCATGGCCGATCTGCTGTTTCTTGCGCATCGGATGCCGTTTCCGCCCGAGAAAGGCGACAAGATCAGGTCGTGGCACATCCTGCGCCACCTGGCCGAGCGCCATCGCGTGCATCTCGGCTGCTTCTACGACGATCCCGCCGACGCGCAACATGTCGCCGAGCTTCGGAAGCATTGCGCGAGCGTCGCCTGCCTGCCGCTCAATCCGCTGTTGCGGCGCGTGGCGAGTCTCGCGGCGCTGCGCAGCGGCGAAGCGATGAGCGTCGCCTATTTTCGCGACCCGCGGCTGATGCGCTGGATCGCCGAGACCTTCGCGCGCTGGCAGCCGCGCCAAGCCTTCGTCTTCTGCTCGACGATGGCACCTTATCTCGACGGCTACCGCTTTGCGACACGCGTCATCGATATGGTCGATGTCGATTCCGAGAAATGGCATCAATATGCCGATAAGCGCCGCTGGCCGTTGCGCGCGATCTATCGCCGCGAGGCGCAGAAGCTGCTGCAGGTCGAGACCGCCGCCGCGCGCAGCTTCGACTATGCGCTGTTCGCGACCGCGCCCGAGGCCAAGCTGTTCCTGAAACGTGCGTTCCGGCCGACCGCGCGCGTGCTGGCGATGCGCAACGGCGTCGATTACGATTTCTTCGATCCGGCGCAGGCCGGCGCCAATCCCTATCCGGCAGGACGAAAATCGATCGTCTTCACCGGCGCGATGGATTACTGGCCCAATATCGAGGCGGCCCAGTGGTTCGTCGCCGAGGTAATGACGGCGCTGCGTCATCGCTTTCCGGCGTTCGATTTCTGGATCGTCGGCGCGCATCCCGCGCGGCGCTTGCGCGCGCTCGCGGGCGCCGACGTTCGCGTCACCGGCCGCGTCGCCGACATCCGTCCTTACATCGCGCATGCCGACGCGGTGGTGGCGCCGTTGCAGATCGCGCGCGGCATCCAGAACAAGGTGCTCGAGGGCATGGCGATGGGCAAGCCGGTCATCGCCACGCCAGCGGCGCTCGAAGGCCTCGATCTGCGGATCGGCGAGGAAGTGCTGGCCGCGGCCAATCCGCAGCAATTCGCTTGCGCCATCGCCAAGCTGTTCGGTGGCGAGATGGCCGCGCTCGGCGCGCGGGCGCGCGCGCGCATCGTCGCCGATTACGGCTGGCAGGCCTCGCTTCGCGTGCTCGACGAGTTGCTGGCCGATCCCGAGCCGGCGCTGGCGACCGCATCATGACCGTCTCGGCGCTTCAGCTCGGCTCGGGGCCGAGCGACGGGCGGCAAAGCTGGCGCGTGCTCGGCGGCGCGTTGGCGCTCGGGGCGCTGGTGCTCGGCTACCTCTTTTGGCAGGAGATCGTCGGCGCCTACCGGGTTTGGATCGGCTCGACCGCCTTCAGCCATTGCTTTCTGGTACTGCCGGTCGCGCTCTATCTGATGTGGGAGCGGCGCGGGCTGTTGGTCGAGGCGACGCCGCAGCCGGATTTCCGCGTGTTGCTGCTGCTGCCGTTCCTGTCGGTCGCCTGGCTGCTCGCCGCCGTGCTCAACGTGCTCGAAGCCCAGCAATTCCTGCTCATGACGATGGTGCAGGCGATGCTGCTCGGCGTGCTCGGCTGGCGCATCTACCGCCTGCTGCTCGGGCCGTTCCTTTATCTCTACCTGCTGGTGCCGAGCGGCGAGTTCCTGGTGCCGTCGCTGCAGGACGTGACCGCGCATTTCGTGGTCTGGCTGCTCGGGGTTTTCCACGTCCCGACCTTCTCCGACGGCATCGTGATCTCGATCCCGGAGGGCGATTTCATCGTCGCCGAAGCGTGCGCCGGGCTGCGCTTCCTCATCGCCTCGATCGCATTCGCGGCGTTCTTTGCGATGATGGTCTATCGCAGTTGGTGGCGGCGCGCCGCGTTCCTCGCGCTGGCGATGACGGTGCCGGTCTTCGCCAATGGCATTCGCGCCTGGGGCATTATCTACCTCGCGCATCTGACCGACGACGTTACCGCGGTCGAGGCCGATCACATTATCTATGGCTGGGGCTTTTTCTCGGCGGTCATCCTGTTGCTGATTTTCATCGGCCTCCGCTTCGCCGATGGCGGTCCGCCGCGACCGGCGGCGCGAACCGGCACGGCCGCGCCGAAATTCGCGTTGCGCGCCCCGGTTGTCGCCACTGCGCTCGCGGTGGCGCTCGCCGCGCTGGGGCCGATCTATGCCGGCTTCCTCGAATCGGCGCGCCAGCCTGTGGACCTCGCGCGGGCGCTGCCGCCGGCGGTTGCGGCGCCCTGGCGAGCCGACGCACATTTCGCCGATACCTGGAACCCGCTGGTGATTTCGCCCGATCGCGAATTCCGCGATTCCTTCTCGGCCGGCGATGACCAGGTGCAGCGCTATATCGCGCTCTACGACGCCTATGGCCGCCACAACAATCTCGTGCGCAGCCCCAATCGCATCTACGACGAGGACAATTGGGTGCGCACGACCCTCGGCACCGCGACCGTGACAATCGACGGCAAGCCGGCGACCATCGACACCGCCGAGCTCCGCTACGAAAATCACACACGCCTCGTCTGGTATTTCTATGTCGTCAATGGGACCATCACCGGCAATGCCGCCGAGGCGAAGCTGCGCCAGGCGCGGCAGATACTTGCCGGCCGCTCGGCGGTATCGGCTTTCGTCGCCATTGCCACCGAAGACCCGATGACCCCGGACGGACATCCCGAGCGCGTGCTCGCCGATTTCCTGGCCAGGATGGAGCCGCTCGATCCCTACCTCGCGGCAACCCGCGACCGCGCGCCGGCCAGCGCCGCCGCGGTCGCCGAGCCGGGCGGGGGCTGAGCGATGGAGGGAGCACGCGCCCTGTGCGCTGCGCCGCTGCCGCTTGCCGACGCTGCGCCGGCCAAGCGGTTGCGTATCCTCTATCACCATCGCGTGGTCTCGCGCGACGGGCAGGCGGTCCATGTCGACGACATGATCGCCGCCTTGCGCGCGCTCGGCCACGAGGTCGCGATCGCGGCGCCTGCAGTGGCGGGCGGCGGGCAGGGCGCCGACGCGCCGCGCTGGATCGCCTGGCTGAAGCGCGCGCTTCCGGCTGCGCTCTATGAAACGTTGGAGCTGGGCTACAACCTGCCGGCCTTCGCGCGGCTTTATCGCCAATGGCGAGCCTTCGCGCCCGACATTATTTACGAGCGCTACAATCTCAATCTCCTCGCCGGTACTTGGCTCGCGACGCTCACCGGCACGCCGCTGCTGCTCGAGGTGAACGCTCCCTTGGCGCAAGAACGGGCCAGCTTCGGCGGGCTGCGCCTCCATCCGCTGGCCTGGCGGATCGAGAATTGGGTGTGGCGGAGCGCCGACCGCGTCCTGCCGGTCAGCGGGCCGCTGGCCTCCTTGTGCCTGGCCGCCGGCGTTGCAGGCGACCGCATCGCCGTCATTCCCAATGCGGCCGATCCGCTCGTCCACGACGGTATCGAGGGCGAGGCGGCGAAACGCGCGCTCGGCCTTGACGGCAAGATCGTGCTCGGTTTCTCGGGCTTCATGCGCGAATGGCATGGCCTCGACCGCATCATCGAGGCGCTGGCGCAGCCGGACCTGCCGCCGGCGGTGCAGTTCCTGCTGCTCGGCGACGGACCCGCCCGCGCGGCGATGGAGCAGCGCGCCGCCGCGCTCGGCATCGCCGACCGCGTTACCTTTGCCGGGATTGTCGCGCGCCACGAGCTCGGCCGGCATGTCGCCGCGTTCGACATCGCCTTGCAGCCGAAAGCGGTGGCCTATGCCTCGCCGCTGAAGCTCTTCGATTATATGGCGGCGGGCAAGGCGATCGTCGCGCCCGACCAGCCCAATATCCGCGAGCTGCTGGTCAATGGCAGATCGGCGCTGCTGTTCGACCCGCAACGCCAAGCCGCGATGCTCGATGCCGTTCTGCGGCTTGCCCAGGATGCCGGGCTGCGCCGGCGGCTCGGGGCGGGGGCGCGGCGTTCGCTCGACGAGCGGGGATTTACCTGGCGCGAGAATGCGCGGCGTGTCGCCGCGTTGGGTGCCGGGCTGACGGCCGATGGGGCCGGAAAGTAGAGGTGTGCTATGGAAGCAGTATTCTTCGTGTTTTCGCTGATCGGCGTGCTTGCCGTGATGCATTGGGCGGCAACCAACGATCAGGCCGGCAATCGCGGCGCGACCAAAGGCTTCTTCGCGATGCGCGATTTCGTCGCGGAGGCCGAGGAAGCGACCGCGTCGCCGCCCGAGAGCAAATTGCGAAAGCGGCGTTAACCCGCTGAACCGACGTTACGATTCCGGCCTTTTGCCGGAACTGTCGCAATCGGCGCGCCGGCGCGCGTCGCGGTTGCGGAATTTTTGCGGTTGCGGCAGCGTTCTTGGCACGACCTCACGGGAGTTTTCATGCGTATCGCGGTGATCGGCTCGGGCTATGTTGGACTTGTGTCCGGCGCCTGTTTTTCGGAATTCGGTGTCGAGGTCGTCTGCGTCGATCTCGATGCGGACAAGATCGCGCGGCTGACGCGCGGCGAGATGCCGATCTACGAGCCCGGCCTCGATCAACTGGTCGCGAGCAACGTGGCCGCGAAACGACTGTCTTTCACCACCGATCTGCCCGGCGCGGTCAAGGCCGCCGATGCGGTCTTTATCGCGGTCGGCACGCCCTCGCGCCGCGGCGACGGCCATGCCGATCTGTCCTATGTCTTCGGCGCCGCGGAAGAGATCGCGCGCTCGCTCGACGGCTATACCGTGGTGGTGACGAAATCGACCGTGCCGGTCGGAACCGGCCGCAAGGTCGCGGACATCATCCGCCGCGCCCGGCCCGACGCGTCCTTCGACGTGGTCTCCAATCCGGAATTCCTGCGCGAGGGCTCGGCGATCGGCGATTTCATGCGCCCCGATCGCGTCGTGATCGGCGCCGAGACCGAGCACGCTCAGGCGGTAATGCGCGAGCTCTATCGTCCCCTGTTCCTCAACGAGACCCCGATCCTCTTCACCAAGATCGAGACCTCGGAGCTGACGAAATACGCGGCGAACAGCTTCCTCGCGACCAAGATCTCGTTCATCAACGAGATCGCCGATCTGTGCGAGAAGGTCGGCGCCGACGTCCAGGACGTCGCCAAGGGTATCGGCCTCGACGGCCGCATCGGCCGCAAATTCCTCCATGCCGGTCCGGGCTATGGCGGCTCGTGCTTCCCCAAGGATTGCCTCGCGCTGGTGAAGACCGCGCAAGAGGCCGGTTCGCCGATCAGCATCGTCGAAGCGGTGATCGGCGCGAACGACAGCCGCAAGGAAGCGATGGCGCAGCGCGTGATTCGCGCTTGCGGCGGCAGTGTCGCCGGCAAGACGCTCGCCATCCTCGGCGTCACCTTCAAGCCGAATACCGACGACATGCGCGACAGCCCGAGCCTCGCGATCGTGCCGGCGCTGCAGCAAGCCGGCGCCACGGTCCGCGCCTTCGACCCCGAAGGCATGAAAGAAGCGGCCAAGCTGATGGACAATGTCGCCTTCTGCGCCAATGCCTACGAGGCGATGGCAGGGGCCGACGCGCTGGTGATCGTCACCGAGTGGAACGAGTTCCGCGCCCTCGATCTGGCGCGGGTGAAAAGCCTTTTGCGCACCCCGACCGTGATCGATTTGCGTAATATCTACGCGCCCGCCGACATGTCGGCGGCGGGCTTCTATTACGTCAGCGTCGGCCGCGCGGCGGTCGAGCCTTCGGCAACGCGCGAGCGGCGGCAAGCGGTAGGAACCACGCGATGAGCTCCACCAAAAAGCGCATCCTCGTCACCGGCGGCGCCGGCTTTCTGGGCTCGCATCTGTGCGAGCGGCTGGTCGCCGAGGGCAACGACGTGCTGTGCGTCGATAATTATTTCACCGG
>DATLUE010000194.1:0-4385 GCA_035533255.1 Allostellaceae bacterium
TTCATCACCATCGAGGGGGATGACATACTCCAATCTACCGCCCTGGATATTGATGATGGCGGGGTCGTTGCTATCTATGCCGTGCGCAATCCTGACAAACTCAAGCACGTGGCTAGGACCCTGCACTGACGATTTGTGCGAGGTCTATGCTTCAATAGCGGCAAAAGCACTTTTTATTTTGGCGTGTATTAAAATTGTTGAATTTTGTAAGGACGCGGGCGTTGCGGCCGCTTTACCAAAGCAGCGTTGGTCCGGTTCGGGTCAACCTCAGACCGCCAGCCGGCGCGAGTGGCGCCGCTTATGGCTCCAAAGCGGACTTTCGTGAGACGCGCGTTTATGAGTTCGCCCCTACGGCGTGCGCGGCCCTAGCCTTTGGCGCATCACCCAGGGCCGGCCATCGGGCGCTTCTTGATAGAAGACGTCGAACTCGCCGAAGGCCGTGGCCCAGCTTTCTTTGACCGCGCGCTCGCCGACGACGAAGCTGTTGAAGCCGCAGCGCCGCATGAACAGCAACTGATCGCGCAGCACCTCGCCCGCGGCGCGCAGCTCGCCGGCGTAGGCGAAGCGCGTTCGCAGCAGCCGCGCCTGCGAATAGGCCCGGCCATCGGTGAATTTCGGAAAGCTCAACACGAGCAATGCGAAATGTGCGAGATCGGCGGCGATCTCCTGCGGCGCGATCGTGTTCGGCAAGCGCAGGCCCAGCGGATCGCGGCGCTCGCGTAGCGCGGGCTCGGCTTTCTGCCACTGCGCCAGCGACACGGTAACCGGCCCGCTCGCCGGGATCGCCTCCTCGTCGTTCAGATGTCGCCAGTGATCCTCGCCGAGGCTTCCGTCCTCAGCGAGGAGCATAAAGCGCCTCTTTGAACGGGGCTTGGCCGATCCGGCGATAGGTCTCGGGAAAGCGCTCGCCGTTCTGGCGCAGGCGCAGATAGACGTCGATCAGCTTGTCGATGGCACCGGTGACCTCGTCGCTCTTGACCGCCGGGCCGATGATCGCGCCGACCGCGGCGTCGTTGCCGGCATCGCCGCCGAGGGTGATCTGATAGACCTCCTCGCCGTTCTTATCGACGCCGAGGATGCCGATATGGCCGAGGTGATGATGCCCGCAGGCGTTGATGCAGCCGGAAATCTTGATGCTGAAATTGCCGATCGCATCCTCTTTCGCCGCCATATGCGTGGCGATGCGCTGCGCGATCGGGATCGAGCGCGCGGTCGCAAGGCCGCAATAATCCATGCCCGGGCAGCAGATGATGTCGGTGATCAGGCCGATGTTCGAGCTGCCGAGCCCCGCCGCCTCGAGCCGCTGCCACAGCGCATAAAGCGCGTCGCGCCGCACATGCGGCAGGACGAGGTTCTGCTCGTAGGCGACGCGCACCTCGCCGAAGCTCAGCTCGTCGGCCAGATCGGCGACCAGCTCCATCTGCTCGGCGCTGCAATCGCCCGGCGTCAGCCCGACCGGCTTCAGCGAGATCGTCACCACCGCGTGGCCCGGCACTTTATGTGCAAAGGTGTTGTGCTTCACCCAGCGCGCGAACGCCGCGCTGCCGGCGATGGCGCGCGCCACCGCCGCTTCGTCCGACGGACGGCGGTCGTAGGCCGGCAGCACAAAAGCCGAGGCCATTTCCGCGAGATAGGTGTCTGGCAGCGCGACCGCCGCGCGATCGGAGGCGAGCCATTCCGCTTCGACCTCGTCGGCATATTTCTGGGCGCCGAGGCTCTGCACCAGAATCTTGATGCGCGATTTGTAGAGGTTGTCGCGCCGGCCGTACTGGTTGTAGACGCGCAAGGCGGCCTCGATATAGGACAGCAGATCGCGGCGCGGCAGGAACTTCTTGATGGTCTGGCCCAAGAGCGGCGTGCGGCCGAGGCCGCCGCCGGCCAGCACCTCGAAGCCGACCTCGCCCTGCTCGTTGCGATGCAGATAGAGGCCGAGATCGTGCATCTTCACCGCGGCGCGATCTTCCGTCGACGCCGAGACCGCGATCTTGAACTTGCGCGGCAGGAACGAGAATTCGGGATGCAGCGTCGACCATTGCCGGATGATCTCGGCATAGGGGCGCGGATCCTCGAGCTCGTCGGCCGCGACGCCGGCGAAGGGATCGGTCGTGGTGTTGCGAAAGGAATTGCCGCTGGTCTGGATCGCGTGCATCTCGACGCTCGCGAGCTCGGCCAGAATATCCGGCGTATCTTCCAGCTTGATCCAGTGGAGCTGGAGATTTTGCCGCGTCGTGAAATGGCCGTAGCCGCGGTCGTATTTGCGCGTGATATGCGCGAGCGTGCGGAGCTTCGCCGAATCGAGCGCCCCATAGGGAATCGCGATCCGCAGCATGTAGGCGTGAAGCTGCAGATAAAGCCCGTTCATCAGGCGCAACGGCCGGAACTCGTCTTCGGTCAGTTGCCCGGCAAGACGCCGGCGCACCTGGTCGCGGTATTGCGCGACGCGCTCGTCGACAAAGCGATGATCGAAATCGTCGTAGCGATACACGCGTGGTCTCCCGATCCCGAAGCGGGTCTAAATCGAATAGTCGTCGGCTCTCGGCGCAGGATTGGCGTCGAGAGCGGTGTGGCCGGTCATCGGGCCCGTGGTCGGGCCGGTGGCTCGAATGCGTTCGCGCAAACTCACCGGGTGCAGATGCATTCCGTCGCGCGTCACTTCGATCAAGACCGGCCCGATCGCGGGATGCGGCGGCGGCCCGGCTTGTGCCTCGGCGAGCAGCGCGTTGGCCCGATCGTCTTCAGCGGCAAGCGCCTTGTCGATCGCGGGCGACCATTCGCCCGCGCCGGCGAAATAGATCACCGCGCCGTCGCGCAGCCGGTTGCCGGTCACGATCTGCATCGTTGCTCGCAGCCTGTCACGGGTTTCGGGGCCGCGTCACGGCTGCGGCGTCAGCCGCAGATAGGGCTTCAGCGTCTTGAAGCCTTTGGGAAAGCGCGTCTTCGCGTCCTCGTCGCTCACCGCGGTGGTGATGATGACGTCGTCGCCTTGCTTCCAGTCGGCCGGGGTCGCGATCTTGTGCTTGTCGGCGAGCTGCATCGCATCGATGACGCGCAGGATCTCGGTGAAGTTGCGGCCGGTCGCCATCGGATAGATCATGATCAGCCGGATCTTCTTGTCGGGGCCGATGATGAAAACATTGCGCACGGTCTGATTGTCGGCGGGCGTGCGCTTGCTCGGATCGCCCGAAATGCCGCCAGGCAGCATCTCGTAGAGCGTCGCCACTTTGAAATCGCTGTCGGCGAGGATCGGATAATTCGGCGCGGTGCCCTGGGTCTCCTTGATGTCGTTCGCCCAGCGCTTATGGTCGGTCACGGGGTCGACCGAGAGGCCGATCACCTTGACGCCGCGCTGGTCGAACTCGCCCTTCAGCCGGGCCACCGCGCCCAGCTCGGTGGTGCAGACCGGGGTGAAGTCCTTGGGATGGGAAAACAGCACCACCCAGGAATTAGCCGCCCAGTCGTGGAAATGGATCGGGCCTTCGGTCGATTCTTGTGTGAAATCCGGGGCGATGTCGCCGAGCTTCAGCGTCATGACAGACCTCCTCTTTCTCTGTGCCTCAGTTTGTGGCCGCAATCATTGGCGGCGGGCGTAAAACGGCCGGGTTTGAGCCAGCCGTAGCGGCCGATATGCGCAGCCGTCAAGCGGCGCACGGCATCGTGGCTCGCCCCAGCGCGCCGCCAGCGTTGCCGCAGCGATTGCATATGCGCGATGCGCTGGCGCCATTCCGGGCCGATCACCACGGCCAGGAACCGCTTGATCTCGGCTGCCGCCCCGGGCGCCGCGCCGTCGGTCGAGATCGCAATGGCCAGCGCGCCGCGCCGCAGCACCGCCGGCGCATGGCTGTCGCTAAGGGCAGGCGTGTCCTCGACATGTAAGATTGCGCCGCCAGCCCGCGCCGCAGCGGCCAGCGCGGTTTTCTCGGGCTCGGGCACATCGGCGATGAAGACCAGTTGCGCGCCGCGCAAATCTTTGGCGCGGGGCCAATGACGTGCCAGCCGGTCGCCGGCCGCCTGTGCCAAAGCGGGCGACGGCATCGCCGAGAATACCCTAAGCGCTCGCGCGCCCGCTTCGTCCAGCAGGCTCAGCCGCTGCAGGCAAGTCGCGCCGGTCCCGATCAGGACAAGACGCAGCCGCGCGAGGTCGAGCGATAAAGGAAGCATATTTACTAATTTATACCGCTAAATATGAGCCTCTTTCTAATATATTTCACTAATTAATGTGTTTCAATAGAATTAAAACACATTATATATCTGTAATTTTAGGACAAAGAAAAAGGCGCCGCCTCGGCCCCTTTTCATGCGACCGGGAAAACCCGGCTCAGTGCGCCGCGGCCGGCGTTGCCGAGGGCGGACGAATGGTGATGTGTTGGCTGCGCAGCGTATCGACC
>DATLUE010000195.1:0-3020 GCA_035533255.1 Allostellaceae bacterium
CAATGGTGTACGGCCCGATCGCCGCGTTCCTCGTGGAGATTTTCCCGGCCAAGATCCGCTACAGCTCGATGTCGATGCCCTATCACATCGGCAACGGCGTCATCGGCGGCGGCGTGCCGTTTATCGCGACCGCGCTGGCAACGGCTTATCCCGCGATCAATCTGGTCGGACTTTATTATCCGATCACAATTGCCGCGGTCGGCGTGGTGGTGGGGCTGTTCGGCTTCAAGCAGACCTACAAGCGAAAAATCTGGGACGAGGTCGGCGGCGAGCCAGCCGAATAACCAAACCGATCACCGACTCTGTTGCGGCTCCGGAGACACCTTCGGGGCCGCTTTCTTTTGCCGTAGCAATTCGATCTGCTCGGGATAGGTAACCGCGACCGTCGGGCGGCGCGTGCCGTCGACATAGCCACGCACCAGCAGCGTCTTTCCGGCAAGCGCGGCGGGATCGAGCCCGGCGGCGCGGCACAGCTTGACGACGTCGGGCGCGAAGGTCAGCACGAAGCCGCTGTGCTGGTCCGCGCCGAAAAACAACAGAATGCCGCCGGCGTTGTTGATTACGCCGGCGACCGCGCCGCTGACGAGCGCGAAGCTGCCGGCACGGCGCGCGGCGGCGGCGGTCGGCACGATCGCATAATCGGACGCGGCCCAGAGTCCGCGGTGGCGGCGGCGCGCCTGGCGCTCGAGCGCCAGCATCTCTGGAATGCCTGTGCGCTCGTCCGCGGTGCCGGCGACGCGCGCCCAGCCGTGCTTCAGCAATTGCCCCTGCACCCAGACATCGCCGACATAGAGTTGCGCCAGCACGCGGCCATGACGATCGCGCGGATTACCCGCGAATTTCAGATCGAGGTTTTGCCCCGCGGCCAGCGCGGCGAGCGCCGATTTCGCCTGCGCCGCAAGCGGGCCGCGCGCCGGCACGTCGATGCCGACGAGGCGCAGCACGCGGCCGTCGGCCAGCGCCAGCGTCTCGCCATCGATAATTTTTGCGGCTTCGGCCGGGCCGCCGTCGGTGAAAGCCGGATCGGCGAGCGCGGGTGCCGCGAGCAGCCACAGTAGCGCCGCCGCGGCGACGCGCATCAGGCTTCGATGCGCTCGACGATGCTGCCGTCGGGCGCGAAGCACGCCGCCATCAGCGCGCCGCCGAAACCGCTGCCGGCATCGAGCGAGACCGCGTAACGCGCCTCGACCAGGCCGGCGTGTTGGCGATCGATGCCGCGCACCACGCGGCGATAGCCGGCAAACGGCGCGTCGAGTTGCAAAATATCGCGCTCGCACCACCAGAAAATATCGCCCTGCAGGTCGAGCGGCTTGCCGGGATCGATGCCGGCATGAACGAAGAGCAGCGCGCCGTCATCGGTGAACGCGGCGCGGCGCAAATTGGTGAGAAGCTGGCGATGGCCCGAGCGCGCCTCGATCGCCGCGCGCAATCCCGCGGTCCAGCGCGTCAGCGACAAGACGCCATCGCGGGCGGCGGCGAGGCCTTGGCGCGCATCGACGCCGTAGGAGGCGAGCGTCTTGTCCATGCCGTGTTCGAGCATCCACGGCAGCACCTCGCGCGGATTGGGCGCGAATTGCAGCTCCAGCAACTTGTGCCACATCTCTTCCTGGCTGCCGCGCAGGAACACGATGTCGCCGACAAAGGCATTGCGGCGCGCGAGGAACAGACGACGAAACAGGATCAGCCCGTCGAGCGTCGCCGCGGCGGCGGGACCGTAGCCGAGATAATTGCCGAGATAGACCAACCGGTCGCCGGCATTCAGCCGCGGTGCCAGGCGGGCATGGAGCGCGACCAGACGATGCGCCTCGGCGTGGACCGAGGCGACCGCCCAGACGCGACGCGCGCGCGCAAGCCTGCCATAGATTTCAGAATCGCAAGGCGGGACGGCAGCCAATGCCGCGCCGCTATCGGGTTAGGCCACGCTGAGAATCTGCTCGACGCGCTTCACCGCGGCATCTTCGTCGATCTTCTCGACGGCAGCGAATTCGCGCACGAGCCGGTCGAGCGCCGCCTGATAGATCTGGCGCTCGCTATAGGATTGCTCGGGCTGGCTGGCGTTGCGGTAGAGGTCGCGCACCACCTCGGCGATCGACGCGGGATCGCCGGAATTGATCTTCGCCTCGTATTCTTGGGCGCGGCGGCTCCACATCGTGCGCTTGGCGCGCGAGCGGCCCTTGAGCTTGGTGAGCGCGGTTTCCATTTCCTTGCGGGTGGAGAGGCGCCGCAATCCGGAATTCTTCGCCTTGCCGACCGGCACCCGCAGCGTCATCCGGTCCTTGTCGAAATGCACGACGAACACGTTGAGCGTGTGCCCGGCGATCTCCTGGTTTTCGACGGCGAGAATCTTACCGACGCCATGAGTCGGGTAAACCACCAGATCTCCGGCGCCGAAACCCAGTTTCTCGGTGCTTTTCTCGGAAACCTTCTTCTCTTCCTTCTCTTTCACTGCCGTCGCCATCTCACCCTCCGCCGGGGTGCCGCGGGTCCGTTACCGAGCGCGCGAAGCCACGATCCGATCAAGCGTGGCTTCACCCGCCCCCGATCGGCTCAGCTACCCGGACCCATGTCACCGGGATCGGCGCGCGAGTTCCGCACGCCGTCCAGAACAATTACCACAAAACCTCGGGAAAAGCCAGGGGAGCAGCCATGTGACTCCCGCAAGCCCCAATAGTTATTGGGTTTTTTCTATCTCTTGGCCGGATTGGGGTCGAAATGCTCGGCGAACTTATCGGGAACATCCTTCCACTGATCGGCATCCGCCGGCGCCGGACCTTTGCGGGTGATATTCGGCCAGCTCGCCGCGTATTGGCGGTTGATCTCGACCCATTTCTCGGCCGACGGCTCGCTGTCGGGGACGATCGCCTCGGCCGGGCATTCCGGCTCGCACACGCCGCAATCGATGCATTCATCGGGATGGATGACGAGCATGTTCTCGCCCTCGTAGAAGCAGTCCACCGGACAGACCTCCACGCAATCCATGTACTTGCACTTGATGCAGTCTTCGGTGACGACGTAAGTCA
>DATLUE010000196.1:0-2248 GCA_035533255.1 Allostellaceae bacterium
GGCACATCGCCGGGCTGCATCGGCAGCATCTCCTTTCGAGCCTTGCGCCCCAGAGCGTGCTCCAGCACTTCAATGAATCGAAGAAGCGATTCTGGATGATGATTGCCCAGGTTGTAGAGGCGATGCGGCAGCGTACCCGCGGACGGATGGTCGAGGGCTGCGATCGTGCCCGCAACGATGTCATCAATGTAAGTAAAGTCGCGCGCCATGCGGCCATGGTTGAAGACCTTGATCGGCGCGTCGGCCATGATCGCATCGGCGAATAAATAGGCCGCCATGTCCGGCCTGCCCCAAGGCCCGTAGACGGTGAAGAATCGCAAGCCAATCGCGTGCAGGCCGACAAGGTGGCAGTAGCTTTCGGTCACCAGTTCGCACGAACGCTTCGTCGCCGCGTAGAGCGAGACCGGATGATCGACACGGTCGTCGACCGAGAATGGCTGTTTCTGGTTGCTGCCATAAACGGAGGAGGAGCTCGCATAAACAAACGTGCGGAGCCGCTCAAGCCGGCGCGCCGCCTCGAGAAGCACGACCTGCCCCATCACGTTGGCATGCACGTAAACATACGGATTCACCAACGAATATCGAACCCCCGCCTGCGCCGCGAGATGGATGATGCCGGTGGTGTCTGGATGTGCGTGAAGAGCGGATGCGACGGCGTCGCGATCGGCGATGTCGATCTCATAGAAGCGAAAGTTGGAAAACGCCTCAAGCTTGGCCAAGCGCGCGCGCTTCAGCGCCACGGAATAATAATCGCTCACATTATCGATGGCATAGACCATTTCGCCACGAGCAAGGAGCGCCTGCGCAACGTGAAACCCGATGAAGCCGGCTGCGCCAGTGACCAGAACGCTCATGCGCGCGCTATCCGATCCGAGGATGCGCCGGTTGCGCGCTCGATGGTCCGCGGCGCACTTTTTTGCTGCACATCTCGATGCAATTAAAATCCTTAGATGACAATGTCAAGGATGGGGTTTCATCTTGTCGGTGCGGCGCGCCCGAATTTCATGAAGAGAGTGCCATTTTACCCAGCTTTACTTGAGCGTGAGGGCGCATGTCGGGAATAGCTCAGCGCGCCTCCAAGTTCCGCAGATAAGAGCCCGGCGGCCCCATCGCCGTGAGAAAGTCTTGGAGCACCTTCTCGGGAGGTTCGCCGTCCGGGGTGTGCTCGACCGCCAACGCGACGAAGGCCGCGAAATCGTCGCCGCCGAAGATTCCTTTCAGCTGCGCGAGCTTTGCCTGCATTGGGCTCGCGACGACGACGCCGTTGACGATGTAGAAGTCCCATACGACCAGTCTGCGGCCCTCGCCCCCGACCTCGGTCGTGGCCAGCGTCGTGGCCTTGCCGTCGATTCGTGCTTGCACCAAGCCGCTTGAGGCCGCCTGCCAGTGCTTGCCATCGGCGAGCTCATTGGTGCCGCGCACGAGATTGTTATGGAAGCCCGCCACCCGGTAAAGCGCCACGTATTGGGTCACGACCCTGCCGCGGTCGGCGTACGCGCCCAAAAATTCCCGATCGGGCAGCCCGATCGGCGGCTTCCAATCGACTATACTGCCGTTGACGGGGGTCCAAGGCGCGGCGACCGGCGGCGGCGGCACATCGGCAAGGCTGATCGTCGCGCCACGCCAGTCACGGAGGTGCGCATAAGCGGGACCGCTGGCCGCGAGCGCGAGACCGATGAGGGCCGCGACGGCGACATTCCACGGCCGCGCCGCAGGTCCGCCGGAGCCGAGGAAAGGTTCCATCGTGGCCGGGCGTCTATCATCGGCGAATCTCATGCCGATCACGATCAGCAACAGCGTCACCGCAGTGAAGAAGCCCCAGCCGTAGATGATGTGATCGGCCTCGATCGCCTCGGCGCTGTTGGTCCATTCGGCAAGCGCGATGATGCCCCAGGCGCGTATGCCATTGGCGATGATCGGCACGATCACCGACAAGGCAACGAAAGTGAGCCAGCGCACGCGGCTGCGATACATGAGCGCGGCGAAGAACACCCCGAACGCCACCGACGCGATAAGGAAGCGCAGCCCGGCGCAGGCCTCGGCGACGACGAAGCTGCCCGCGGGCACGTCGATGAGGATGCCGTCCGAGAAGACCGGAATACCGACGAGCTTGAGCCCGGCGACCGCGAACCAGACGGTCACGCCCTGCAGCCACGGCACCAGGAAATAGCCGGTCGGGACAAGAAAGAACAAATAAAGCAGCGGCAGCAGCATCGCCCGGTATGCGCGCCAGCCGAGAACGGCGAGC
>DATLUE010000197.1:0-25415 GCA_035533255.1 Allostellaceae bacterium
CTGGTTCGCCAGATGACAGTCGCGGCCCTGCGCGAGCTTGGCTACACCGTGCATCAAGCCGGCGGCGGCAGCGACGCCGTGCGCCTGCTCGGCGAGCTTCCGGAGATCGGCCTGCTGTTCACCGACATCGTCATGCCCGGCATGACGGGACGCGAATTGGCCGATACCGCGCTCGCTCAATTCCCAAAGCTGAAAGTCGTCTATGCGACCGGATATACCCGTAATGCCGTGGTCCATAACGGCACACTCGACGCCGATGTCGCGTTCCTGAGCAAGCCGTTCGCGGTGGCCGATCTTGCCGCGAAGATTCGCGCCGTGTTCGATGGCGGCGGCCGCTACCGACCCGGCGAAAAAGACTGACGCGCGCGCTTTCGGCGATTTCGGGCGCGCATTTCATATCCTGGCGACGAGGGTTCCGGTCGCGACCTTGGCTTGGGAAAGCGCGCCCGTCGCGGTCGTCGCCTTATTTGATCGTTACCACAATCGTCGGAGGTTGAGGCCCCATGTGGCAAATCCCGTCGCCCAGTTTGGACCCCGCGCCCAAGGCGGATTGCGTATCGAACGCGAGCGTTATGGTCGGCCGAGCGGTGGTGACCGTATAGGGTGCGGCCAGGGGCCAGGTGGTCGCGAACGAGGGACTATTGCTCTGCAGGTCCACGGCGGGATTGTTGTAACCGCCGACAGTCGTCGGATAGGTCGGATAGCCGCCGCCCCAGCCGCCGACATTCGCCAAATTGAGCTTTTGCGCCGCGGGCGCCCCCGCGGTATCGAGGCCGGTCCCTTCGGTGGCAAGATCGTAACCGGTGGCATCCGCACCGCCCGTGCGGCAATTGCCCGTGACGCCAATATTGGTTACGGAATTGACGACGCCGGTGATTGTGAATGTCCGCGACAAGGTGAGCCGCACGTAGCGGAACGTCGTCCCGATCGGCAGGTTGACGTTGTTGGCGTAAGAGCCGACCGCCGCGCCGGCCGATACGGAAGCAATGTCGAAGGTATTGTCCCCAGTTCCGAGGACGAAGGCTCCGACGCAGCCGCCACCGCTGCTGTCGACATCGGCGCAGAGCTCGAATTTCTCGACCGTCACGACATAGGAGGTCGCCGCTCCCGTCGTGACGCCGTTCGGGCCGTCGAATTGGGCAAAGCCGCGCGTCGGATACATAATCAACATGCCAAGCGCGAGCGCCAGAAAACCGATTCTTCTCATCATCGAAACATCCCTTTGCCTCAGTTGAGGCGGCTGATGATTACGGTCGCGCCGCTCGTATTGGCTCGGCGCTCGACGATGATTCGATTTTCGCGCTCGACCTTGTCGAGAGTGTCCTTTGTGAGATCGCGGGTCTCGAATATCCGATCCGAAATGATCGGACCGGTCGCCAGCGTGGATTGCGAGCCCCAGGTTGCGAGCTTGAATTGGACCGACAGAATATTCTGCGGACGCGACTGATCGTCGCTGAAGTCGGAATGCGAATGGGTAAACTTCACGCTCAGATAGGGCAGCCCGAACAATTCGACGGCATACGACATCCCGTTGGTATCGCTGGGTGCGAGATACCGATCCCAAGCGTAATAGGAACCGCTTACCTTGATCCATGGGATGAAGGGGACCTGGGAAGACAAGGTTACGTCGCGACCGCTTAACGCGCGCTCGAAGGTGTTAGGAGCGACGGTGCGATCGTGGGTAAGCGCCACATAATCGTTGAAACCGAGGTCCAGCGGGCCCCATTTGGCTTCTGCGCCTGCGCTCATCCGACGGTGATTGTAGGTGAATTCGTCGTCGTAGAAGGCGTTGGCGCCCAAGAGGATCGAATTGTCGGCGAGCAGCCGCCGGTAACCCAATCCGAAATTGCCGGTCCAGCGATACTCGCCAAACATCGCATAGTGAAAGATGCTGCCCTGGACAAACACAGTGTCCTGCTTGCCCGCCGACTGGAACAGCGGCTGAACCGTCAGAATTGACTGCTGCGGCTTTCCGCGCTGCAGAAAATCCCCTTGGATTTCGATGCGCTTCATCCAGTCGGGCGCACCGTCGCCGATTCCCAGCCATTGCGAGACCAGCGGCTTAATTCGGGAGACCGCTTGGTCTTCCGCGGTTTGTTGAGCGAGCCCGGCCAACGCTTTTGCATTGCCGCCGGTCGTGTCGGCGTTGGCGTTGGAATGAATTGCGTCGCCAGGGGCGGGTCCGGGCATCTGGCCGCTGGCGGTCGCCAAAGGCCCGATAATCCCCAGCAACGCCCCGGCAGTCGCCGCCAGATGTCCGCGCCTCATCGCCACCCCCGTCGATACCGAGAGGAGCTTAGGTGCGGCGACGAAACATCGTTATCCGCGGCGCGACAACCTTATCCGCTTTGCGCCACTTTCTTTTGGAAGCCTCAGAAAAGCCCGCGGACTTCTCGGCCGCTCGTGTTTTGCTGATGCGGATTACGACGGCGACTGATAAATTTGCGCAACCCTGCTGACAGTGCCGATCGGGGGCAGACCCGGGTGACGAAGCTCGACACCGATGGCGATCGGTCGCGTGCCCTGCCGGGCGGCGTTCGGCGGGTGCTCGATCTGATCGAAGCGAATTGCGGCCAGCCTTATCGTCTTGCCGAGCTTGCCAAGCTTGCGCGGGTTCCGCCGCGCACCCTGCAGCGACAATTCGAGCAGTTCGTCGGCATGCCGCCGCTCGCGAAGCTGCGGGAGCTGCGCTTCGAGCGTGCCCGTCGGGAGCTGCTGCGGGCGGTCTCCACGGCGACGGTAACGGGCATCGCTCGCGGTTGCGGCTTTGGCCATCTCGGACGCTTTGCCGCCGAATACCGACGTCGTTATGGCGAGGCGCCGTCGGCGACCAACGCACGCGGCTCAAGTAAAAGCAGCGCGAGCTCGCGGAGCGCGGTTTTCCTCGTTCCGCGCTTCGAGCCGCCGAGCGTTGCCGTTCTCTCGATCAACTCGACCGCGGACACCGCCCAGCTCGCGCGAGGCGTTCTCGACGAGCTGGTTGTCGCGCTCAGGCGCGGGCATTCGGTGAAGATTGTCGAGTCGGGTCTTGCACGGTATCGCTTGGCGGGAAGCCTGCGTCACGAACGCGGCGCGCTGCGTCTGAGTCTGCGTTTGATCGAGTCGGCGACCACGCAACTGCTATGGGCGGGGTCCTACGACGGGTTGACCGATCTGCGTTTTTCTTTCGAGGAGCATGTTGCCGCGGCGGCGGCGGGGGCCATTCGCGCGAGCCTTCAGGCCGCCGAGATCGCGCGCGTGCGGCGTATGCCGACGGCCGATCTCACGGCATACGAGCTCGCCTTGCGCGCCTTGCCCTCGGTGGTCGCGCTGGAAAGAGACGAGGCCGCCCGGGCGATCGATTTGCTCGGCGAGGCTTTGGCGCTGGATCCCAACCAGCCTTTCGCCGCTGCCTTGGCGGCATGGTGCTACGCCCAGCGGGTCATCTATCAGTTCACGGCCACGCCGGCGAACGAGCGCCTTCGGGCTTTGGAGCTGGCGCAGAGAGCGGCGGCCAACCTCGCCGATGACGACGCCTTGGTGCGTGCCATTCTGGGCAACGCCTACAACGCGGTGCATGATCTCGACGCCGCCGAGATCATGATAAACCAAGCGCTCGCCCTCGATGGCGGCTCCGCCTGGGCGTGGGGTCGCAGCGGTTGGATCGACGCCTATCGGGGCCAGTCTGCCAGTGCCATCGAACGGCTCGGGCTGGCTCTGACGCTCGGTCCCAACGACAAGCTGGCGCCGAGCTTCCAGGTCGGGCTGGGTTGCGCGTATTTTCAATCCGGTCGCTATCACGAAGCGGCGCGCTGGCTGAAGCGCGCGGTGATCGCTCAACCCTCGGCTTTCTGGGCGCACCGGGTGCTCTGCCCCGCCTATATTCACGCCGGACGCAAAGACGAAGCGCAGCGCAGCCTTGCCGCGCTGCGCCAGCATACGCCGGATACCACGGTAGCGGCGACCGTCGCCGCCTTGCCGATGACGCGCGACGTCTTGGATCGGATCGCCGAAGGTCTGGAAAGCGCGGGCCTTTACCTCGAGTGATGAATCGCGGCTTCGTCTGCGCCGTTGCTCGCGATGATCGCGCTGCCAAGCTGCCGAGCAAGCTCGATGTCAATTGCGGTCGGCACTTTGTCCATGCCGCCTGAAACGAGCTGCGGCAATTGCCGAGATATCGCTTTGGCGCTACGTTGCCGCCTGCTTCGGCCGGGGCTCGCGGCTCATCCCGGTTGAAGTTCTCGGTCTCTGCCCGTCATGGTGTACTTCTCCACCAGGATCGTTTCTCTGCCGCATTTGGGGCATGTCGTCTCGGATATCCGAGATGTCGGCTTGCCGTTGCGTCCCGGTTTGAACTTTTGGATCATGGTGGAGACCGAGGGATCGTCAATCATTCATGCGATCCCAATACTGGCTTCTTGGAAAACGGGATCTACATAGCCATCAAACCGGTCGCGCGCGGACAGGAAATTTGTATCGACTATGGGACATTCGAAACGTGGCGAGGTTGGGAAATGCTGTGCAACGGAGATGAGCATGCTCGATGCCATCGCGGCTAGTATAAATCTCGGTCAAAATCCATGACGCATTGCGGAATGTCGAGTCGACATTCCGATATCGATCGCCGACTTGCGGCTGTCGAGATACCATGGACGCAATGGCCTTTCTTCGTATTTAACCGGGATAGTTTGGGGAAGGCTTGCGGTCGCTGGCTGTATACATCAGCGCCTCATACGAGGGAGCGAGCTTAGGCTCCCGGCGTCTTGCCAGCCAGCGCCGAATACGATCCCAGGAGAGCCCGCATCGCTCTCGTGCCGGCGAAACGCTAGAACTGATCGTCGGGATTATTGATGATTGAATGCTTCTCGATCCGATCTGCCATTCGGTCATAAGCGGCGGCAACTTCCAATATATTGGCCTTGATAATGTGATCGACGATGTCTTCTGCCATCGCGCGCACTTCATTCGCGCGATCCCGCCAATACTTTGGATTGTTGACAAAGTGCGGCAGCAGCCTGCCCCGTTTTCAGAGTTTATTTATCGCGTCCGGAGGGTATGCTTCCCATAATATCGCCCACCATTTCGATGGTCCAACACACCAGGAAGGCAGTCGCGACGAACGCGCAGAGATATGCCAGCTCCATCCCCTCGTCATCTCTCTGCGTGCGCGCACGTTGCCTTCACAGCAATTCATAACACTCAAAAAGCTCCCGCTCCTCAATTCTGACGTCGGTAGCAAGATCGTCATGTCGACAGTTTAGGAGAGCAAAGCCAAGAGACACCTGAGAATCTCTTCGGGCCGCGGCGGGCAACCAGGGATATGAAGGTCGACCGGCACGACCGAGTTGACACCGCCGACACAGTCGTCGCTAGCGCCGAATATCCCACCATCACGAGCGCAATCGCCAAGCGCTACGACCCATTTGGGATTGGGGGTAGCGGCATAAGTTCGCTCTAGCGCCTCGCGCATATTCCTGGTCACGGGGCCGGTAACCAGCAGCACATCGGCGTGCCGGGGCGAAGCGACGAATCGCAATCCAAATCGTTCGAGATCGTAAAACGCATTATTGAGGGCATGGATTTCGAGTTCGCAGCCGTTGCACGAACCAGCATCGACGGCTCGTATCGAAAGGCTTCGTCCGAGCCGGCGCCGTGCCGTGCGGTCCAGCGAAGCGGCGAGCTCGGACATCGCGGCATTGTCAGGCTGTGGCGCCGGTTCGGTTAGCGGCGATCGGATAAGACCCTTGAGGAGCTGTTTGCGCATGTGCCGTCCACCCTAGAGATCATGGCCCGAATAGGAGCAGTTGAACGACTTATTGCAGAGCGGAAAATCCGCCACGATGTTGCCCTCGATCGCAGCTTCGAGCAGCGGCCACTGGAACCACGACGGATCGCGCAAGTGGCCGCGCTCGACCGATCCGTCGGCGGCGAGCCGTAGCCATACGAGGATATCGCCGCGGAAGCCCTCGACGGTGGCCATGCCTTCGCAGCACGATGTGTGGCGCATCGGGACGCGGATCGATCCCATCGGCAGGCGCTCGAGGATTTGATCGATCAAGGCGAGACTTTGCTCGACCTCGCGAATACGAATCCAGACCCGCGCATTGACGTCGCCGTCCTGGCGAGTCGGCACATCGAAGGTGAGTTCGTTGTATGGCGGATAAGCGAGATCGCGGCGCGTGTCAAAAGCGCGGCCCGACGCGCGGCCGATATAACCGCCGGCACCGAATTGACGGGCGAGTTCCGGTCGCAGAATTCCCGTTCCGACAGTGCGGTCCTGCAGCGACGCCGTGTCGTCATAGAGCTTGACCAGCGGTGGAAATTCCCGTCGCGCCTCGCCGATCATCGCGCGAATCGCCGCAATGCCTGACTCGCTCAGATAGGTCTCGACGCCGCCTGGAACGACGCAATCGCGGATCAGCCGGTGGCCGAACGCACTGTCCGCGGCGCGCAGCACCCGCTCGCGCAACACGGCACAATGCGCGTGCATCATGGCGAAAGCGGCGTCGTTGCAGATTGCGCCAATATCGCCGAAATGGTTGGCGAGGCGCTCGAGCTCGGCCATCAGCGCGCGCAGCCAGACGGCGCGCGCCGGAATCTCGATACCGAGCGCTGCTTCAGCCGCGCGCGCAAAAGCGATCGCATAAGCGACCGTACTGTCGCCGGAAACGCGCCCGGCAAGTTTGGCCGCGTGCTCGAGCGTCGCGCCTGCCATCAGCTTTTCGATCCCTTTATGCGCGTAGCCGAGTCGCGCCTCGAGTCGAACGACCGTCTCGCCGCTCGCGGTAAAGCGGAAATGCCCCGGCTCGATAATGCCCGCATGCACCGGGCCGACCGGAATCTGATGCAAATGCTCGCCCTCCGCGGGCAAAAATTCGTAGGCTTGGCTGTGGTCGAGCCAGGGGCGCCGGTCGAACGCATCCTCGGCGTCGAGCCCATAAAGGTCCCGGATGGTGCGCTCAAGCCGGATTGCCGGCGCGTGTATACAGCCGAGCGATGGGAAGCGCCCCGACGGGCAATCGAGGCTCAGCACCACGATGTTTTTTGCCGCCGGGTCGAACAGTGCCATATGAACCGCATCGCGCTCTCCCCAAAGCCCAAGGAGGCTCAGCCGCCCATCCTGCAATTCGCGCGCAGCCGTTATCCACGTCGCCGCATCGACGATGGCGCGTGGCGCGGGCTTATGCGCCGATACCCGCCGCCCCATCGCCACAAGTTCACCAAGCGAGAGCATATCGGCGTTCCCCCTAGCCGAGCAGCGTCGCAACATGCTGGAACCACGCGACCAGCGGTCCTGGTAGGTAGATACCGACAGCGAGCACCAACGCGAAATGCGTCACGAGCGGCGCGTAGGAGGCTTTGACCGGCCCCGTCGGCCCCCGCGGCTCGCCGAATGCGATGCTGTTGAGTCGCAAGAGTAGCGCTCCCAAGGCGAGCAGCAGCCCGAAGACCAGGACGAGGGCTAGCAGCGGCGAACGCGCGAAGGTCGAGCTCACGACAAGGAATTCGCTCATGAAGATGCCGAAAGGCGGCAGGCCGGCGATCGCCACCACCCCGATCACGAGGCTCCAGCCGAGCCATGCATGCGTCTCGGTGAGGCCACCTATATCGGCGATCCGCTGCGTCCCCTTGACCTGGGTGACATGGCCCACGGTGAAGAAGATCCCGGACTTGGTGAGGCTGTGCATGGTCATATGCAAGAGCCCCGCGAAATTCGCCAAGGGACCGCCCATGCCGAAGGCGAAGACGATGATGCCCATATGCTCGATCGACGAATAGGCAAACATGCGTTTGATATCGCGCCGCCTGTAAAGCATGAAGGATGCGAAAATCACGGAGATCAGGCCGAGCGTCACCATTAGCGGGCCCGGCGCGACCGCGGCGGCGTTTGCCGTCATCAACATCTTGAAGCGCAGCAAGGCGTAGAGCGCGACGTTGAGCAGCAAGCCAGAGAGCACCGCGGAGATTGGCGTCGGGCCTTCGGCATGCGCGTCGGGCAACCAGGCATGGAGCGGCGCGAGGCCGACCTTGGTGCCGTAGCCGAGCAGCAGGAAGACGAAGGCGACGTTTAGCAAAGCGGGGTCGATGGCGCGGGCATGAGCGATGAGTTCTGTCCAGACCATCGAGTTGAGCCCCTCGCCGACCACCGGCTCGGCCGCGACATAGACAAGGATCGTGCCGAAGAGCGCGAGCCCGATACCGACGCTGCCGAGAATGAAGTATTTCCACGCCGCTTCCAGCGCCTCATGTGTGCGGTAGACGCCGACCATCATCACCGTCGTCAGAGTGGCGATCTCGATCGCCACCCACATCAGCCCGATATTGTTGGCGAGGAGCGCGAGGCTCATCGCGGACATCAGGATTTGATACATCGCGTGATAGAAGCGCAAATAGGTCGGCGTCAGCCGCCCGATCTCAAGCTCGTGGCCGATATAGGTGGCGCTGAAGATGCTGGTTGTGAAGCCGACGAAGCTACCGAGCACGATGAAGACGATGTTGAGATCGTCGATAATGAGATAGGGTGTCGGTGCCGGGCGTGCGGCGAATAGGAGCGAGATCGCGGCAATCAAGGTCAGGAGCGTCGCGCCGACATTAAGCCGCGCAGCCCAACGATAGCTGGGAAGCGAGGCCAAAACCGCGGCAGCGAGCAACGGAATGACAAGGATCGCGTCGACGGGGCCGAATCCCAAGTCGATCATCGGCGCTCTCCGCGGAATTGGTCGAGCGCCATGATGTCGACCGTGTCGAACCGCTCGCGGATGCGGAAGAGGAAGATGCCGATGACGATGAAGGCGATGAGAATCGAGAAAGCCACGCTGATCTCGACGACCAGCGGCATCCCTTTTGCACCGGTTGCAGCCAGCACGAGGCCATTCTCGAGCGACATGAAGCCGACGACCTGGCCGACTGCGTTGCGCCGCGTCACCATGACGAGGAGGCCGAGCAACACGACCGCGAGCGCAAAAGCAAGGTCTTCGCGCGCGATCGGCGCTGCGCCGCCGGTGATGCGTAACATGACGACCATCGACAGCGCGACGAGCCCGATGCCGACCAGCATGGTGAGACCGATGCCGACGACGGTCTCGATCTCCCGGTGAATGCCGAGCCGCTCGATGATGCGGTGCAGCGCGACCGGAATGATGATCGCCTTGAAGCCGAGCGCGATTGTCGCAGTGACGTAAAGATGCGGCGCGTCCTGGATATAGGCCTGCCAGGCGACCGCGAGCGCTAGGGTCACGGCGTGCAGAGCATAGACGTTGAGCAGCGCGTAAAGCCGGTCTTGATAGAGCAACATAAAGCTGACGACGACCAGTCCCCCGGCGAGCAGATGCGAAACGTCGAAATCGAGATTGGCCATCTAGAAGCTCGCCGAGACGAAACGGAGCAGCGTTGCCAACAGGCCCAGCATCAAAGCCGCACCGAGGAATTCGGGTACGCGGAAAACGCGCATTTTGGCGATCGACACCTCGAAGACACCGAGAAGGGCGCCGCCCACAGCGAGCTTGATGAGATAGGCATACAAAGCCACAAGCAGCGCCGCCGCGTCGCCGGTCGAGGTCGCGAGTCCGGCCGGAACGAACAGGCAGGCAATCAGCGAAATATAAAGCAGCAGCTTCAGCGCCGCGGCGAGCTCGATGAGCGCGAGATGACGGCCCGAGTATTCGAGAATCATTGCTTCATGCACCATCGTCAACTCAAGATGGGTCGCCGGATTGTCGACGGGCATGCGCGCATTTTCGGCAAGGGCCACAATGACGAGCGCGATCAGCGCCAAACCGAGCGAGACGCGCAAACCCACCCCCGGCGCAGCCATGAACTCCGCTATCGTCGAGAGCGCGGTCGAGCCGGCGATCAGAGCCAGCGAGAAGACAATCATCAGCATCGCCGGTTCGGCGAGCGAGGCGATCATCACCTCGCGACTCGAGCCGATGCCGCCAAAGCCGGTGCCGACGTCCATGCCGGCAAGCGCGAGGAAAAAGCGCGCGCTAGCAAGGAGCGCGATGATGGCGATGAGATCCCCGGACCAACCGAACAGGAGGCCCGTCGCGAAGGTCGGCACCAGGGCCGCGGCAACCCAAGTCGCCGCGAAGATGAGATAGGGGGAGACGCGGAAGAGCCAACTCGCGTTGTTGGCGAGCACGACTTCCTTGCGCAAGAGCCGTGCCAGATCGCGATAGGGCTGGGCGATCGACGGGCCGCGACGACGCAAAAGTCGCGCCTTCACCTTGCGCACCAGACCGATGAGGCCAGGAGCCAAAACCAGCACCAGGAGCATCTGCAGAAGCTGCAACGCGAAGGCGTCAATCAAAGCCATATCGCGATCACCAACAACAGCGTCACGAGCAGGACAAAAACGACGCTCAGATAGCGACGGATCGTCAAGAACTGCAGGATATTGAGCCGATCGGCCGCCCCGCCCACGGCGCGCGCGATCGGCGCGTAGAGGTAATCCCAGATCAGGTCCTGCAACGTCACCGTCAGGGACGACGGGCCGAGATCGCTCGAGGCCGCCATCACCACGCGCTCACGCGCACGAAAGACGACGGTGCCGAAAACGCGGCGAATCGGCTGTGCAAAGCTCGTTGCGGTGTATTGGGTAATGGGATTCGCATCGGGGAAGCCGCAATCCCAGGCCGGGCCGGGCCGCAGTGCGCGCGAGGCGAGACGATGGATCGCCGTCGCCGTCAGCAAGGAAGCGAACGCGATAAAGGCGAAGACGAGGAGCCCGTCATAGGAGCTGCGGCTTTCGCTTACCGGCACGATCGCGAACCAGGCGGTGCCGGCCTGCAACGGCATCCGGCCGCCGACGAGGCCCTGCGTCACCGACGCCAGTGCGTCGATCACGAAGCCGGGCAGGATGCCGACAAGGAAACAGAGTGCCGCCAGTGCGAACATCGCGGCGAGCGACCAGCGATCCGTTTCCTTGGCTTCCCCCACCGAGGGCGAACGCGGCCGGCCGAGGAAGGTGACGCCGAAAGCCTTGACGAAACAGGCGGCGGCCAGCGCCGCCGACAAGGCGAGCACAGCACCGGTCGCCGGAATTAGAATTTTCAGGCCCCATTGGGGCAACACCGGGCTCAAGAGAATCGCTTGAAAGGTGAGCCATTCCGAAACGAAGCCGTTGAGCGGCGGCAACGCCGAGATCGCGACGCAACCGACGAGGAAGGCGAAACTCGCGAGCGGCATGCGATGGATGAGGCCGCCGAGCTTCTCCATGTCGCGCTCGCCGGTCGCCGTCAGCACGGCACCGGAGCCGAAAAATAAGAGGCTCTTGAAGAGCGAATGATTGAAGACGTGGAACAGCGCCGCGGTCAGCGCGAGAGCGGCGGCGCCAGCCATGCCATTGGCGCGAAAACCGAGGGCGAGGCCCAAACCGATGAAGATGATGCCAATATTCTCGACCGTGTGATAGGCCAGCAGTCGCTTCAGATCGTGCTGCATCAGCGCATAGAGCACGCCGATGAACGCCGTAGCAGCCGCGATCGCCAGCACAATCATGCTCGACCACCAGCTTGGCGCGTCGAGAAGATCGAAGACGATCCGCACGAAGGCATACACCGCGACCTTGGTCATGATGCCGCTCATCAGTCCCGAGACGTGGCTCGGCGCCGCCGGATGCGCGAGCGGCAGCCACACATGCAGCGGCACAAGGCCGGCCTTAGACCCGGCACCGAGGAGCGCGAGCGCGAGGACCAGAGCAGCCATGGCCGGCGGATGCGACGCCGACCGCATCGCGGCAAAGCCATAGGCTCCGTCGGGTCCGGCGAGCAGCCCGAACGCGAGCAACAGCATCAGCGTGCCGAAGCTCGCCATCACGAGATAGATATAGCCGGCGCGGGCATTGTCGGCCTCGCGGTGATGCGACATCACCAGCGCCCAGGAGGCGAGCGACATCAGCTCCCAACACAAGAGGAAAGCGAAAGCATCATCGGCGACAACGACGAGGTTCATGCCGGCAAGAAAGGCGGGATAGAACGGCAGAACGCGATGCGGCGCGGCCTCGTGCCGGCCATAACCGAGTGCGTAGAGGCTGGCCAAAGCGCCGCCGAGATTGACGACAACGAGAAAAAATGCCGCGAGCGCATCGATCCGGAAATGCATGCCGATCCAGGGCAAGCCCAGCGGCAGCACGAGCGCGGATACGGGCGCCTGTGCGAGCAGATCGAACAGCGCTGCCGCGAACGCGACAGTCGAAACTGACAGGCATACGCCATAGACGATCGCGGTTGCCGCGCGCCATCGCACCAGCGCCACGGCCGCGACGGACACGGCGAGAAAGCCCGCGACGCAGGCCAGTTCGATCAGAACGAACATCGGGCTTATCCAATGCTTCATGCAGGATCGCGACGGTCGGCACTGATCACGAAAACCCGATCGGTTTGAGCCGCACCCCGCGACCGCCGTTCTGGCTCGTCGCGCGCTCGCCGATCAGTTCGATTCCCGCGGTGTCCAGCGCCCCGATGAGCTTCATCAGCGAATCGACATTGCCGCGGATGACTCCGTCGCTCGCTTCCATGCGCTGGATCGTCGGCACAGAGAGCCCGGACATTTCCGCGAGCTTGCGCTGATCTATGCCGAGGAGCGCGCGTGCTGCCCGGAGCTGTCCCGCCGATATCATGCTTTAAACATGAGTTTATGCCGCTCGAACTTGACTAACACTGTCTAATACGCATATAAGGTAGAAGCAACATTAAATATTGCCCATTCCTTCAAGGGCTTCCTTTCCTGCTCATTAGGACGAGCACGCATGGCCGAGACCGCGAGCGAGTACGAAAAACGAGCCATGGAATGTGCCCGGCTTGCGAGTTTGACTAACGACGACGCGATACAAAAGGAATTGCTTTTATTGCGGCAGACCTACTTAACGCGCGCGGCTTCACTCGGACTTTCGATGCGCGATGCGATCGCGCTCGGAGAAGAAGATGCGTGGAAGCGCAACAGGACTTATCCGAGCTGTTGGGATCTTTAAATGGCGAACCCGCCGCGTGAGGACCTTCAATTCCTATCAAACCACACGCCGGCTCGATTCATTTGCAACCGTCTCTGCTAGGCAGTCCCATAGGCTTCCAAAGCGGACACCAGCAAGCCGCCGCAAGATGTGTTATGAATCCACACCCTAGGGTCCAGACTCAATTGATCCGAAAGGCGACGATAGCGGCGAGATAGACGGATACGAGGAAATTTCTGGCGAGTTTGTCGTATCGGGTTGCGACGCGTCTGAAGTCCTTAAGGCGGCAGAAGGAGCGCTCGATAACGTTGCGACCTTTGTAGGCCCGTTTGTCGAAGGGATGGAGATGGACCCGGTTGGACTTGTTGGGAATGGCCGGCGTTGCACCGCGCTTGATGATTTCGGCGCGGAGATCGTCGCCATCGTAGGCCTTGTCGGCGAGCAACCCGCTCATGGCTGGGGCCAAGGCGAGAACATCCGGCGCGGTCGCGATGTCGGAATCCTGACCGGGCGTGAGATGGAAAGCGCGGGGTCGGCAGAGCGGATCGCTCAGCGCATGGATTTTGGTGGTGCGGCCGCCACGCGATCGGCCGATCGCCTGCGCGCATTCCCCCCTTTTCCGCCGCTTGCCGAGCGGTGCGCCTTGATCGACGTGCTGTCGAGCGAGAGCACAACGCGATCTTTGCCACCCGCGAGCGCCTCGAACACCGCTATTTAGGTACAGACCCTAAGTCAGAAATTCCCGCAGTCTGGGGGCATGAGATCACTGGTATTTTCGGGAGATTCGTTTTTCGGCAAGGAGCGCAGAAATGGATCACCCAAAGTCGGACGGCAGTGAATCGCGGTTTGCAAAAACGATCGATCTTAGTTGCTATGCCGGAAATCCAACCAGCCATGAGACGGACCGGTACCGCATCGATCTCGATGCTCGGACGGCTACAATGGTCGGTCGTGATGTGCTTCGCGCTCGACCAGGATCGGCACGTTACAGACGTCCGTGACGGATACCGAGAACTGCCCGCCTTCCGGCAATGCCGGTAGCCGGCCAAGGAATCCTTCGAACAGCCGGATGATCTTTTCCCGCCAGATATTTTCGTATCGTGCCGGATCGGAGAGGAAGCGCTCCTTGGCCGCCAGCAGCGCGCGTAGTGAGATGCTCGCCTCGATCGTCAGCTCGCCCGGCAATTCCGGCATCCAAAAAACCACCGGGTCCTCTTGGGTCAGCGCGAACACGAACTCCTTCAGCTCGAGCACGACGCTGTCCGGCAGAACGGCGTTGGCCCGCGAGATTGCTTCGGCAACGAGCGCTTCGATGAAGTCCAGCTCGGCGTATTCCTGCCCGTAGGGCGAATGCTCGTGGGCTGTCTTTACGCGCGCGTGCAGGTCTTCGAGCTCTCGCCGCTCGCGGACCGCCATCGCCCCCGAGAGAGACGCCCGGAGATTATTCCAGCCAAAGGGCCGCCACTGGAATTTAGAGCTCAATCACTTCCTCGCCGCCAAAATGCGCGGCGGCTTCGAGGACCTGCTTGAACGTCGTTGCAGCAGTTTTGATCTGCTCTTCGACGTCCAGCATCTCCAGGATGTCTTTGCATTCGACTCGCTTCCCATTGGCAAGGTCGTCGACCGAGACGGAGATGTTCATAATGTGGAAGGCGGCACGGGTGGCAAGGCCAGCGAGACCTCTGCCCTTGTCAATTAACTCGCCGCGGGAATAGGGGACAGTCTCACCGAGCTTGTATTTCTCGATGTTCCGCCGCTCTTCGTCCGAGATAGCCGCGCGAACGGCAAGCGAGAATTTTATGGTGTTACGCATGAGGCCGCTGGTCTGTTGATCGCGGCGCAAAAGTAGCTTCATGGCATTTCCCCCGAATATGCCCGACAACGCATTGGAGCAGGACCCTGATACAGGGTCAACACAAAACGGCTGCAATCACGGTCACCGTCGCCCAGTCGAGCGCGTTGCGAGCATGCGGCAAGGGCGCTAGGTTGCGGCCGGACTCGTGCGAAGCTGTTTTTGTTGGCGACGTGGAAGCACAGTGGAAGCGACGGGCGAGCCTATGACGAGCCTAGAAAATTCCGCCCTCTAGCAAGTCATTGAAATAATTAGGCAAGCCGACGTAGCTCAGTGGTAGAGCAACTGATTCGTAATCAGTAGGTCCGCGGTTCGAATCCGCGCGTCGGCACCAGCTTCGATGGTTTGATCTGCCGTGGCAGGGATCGACGACATGGCGGCACAATCGCCCCGCAAAACCGCGCTGATCATCGGCATCTCGGGTCAGGACGGGTCCTATCTTGCGGCGAGCCTCTTGGCCAAGGGCTATGCGGTCCACGGCACCTCGCGCGACAAGGAGTTGGCGAATTTCGCCAATCTGCGCCAGCTTGGCGTTTACGAGCGCGTCGTCCTGCATTCGGCGACCGTAACCGATTTCCGCTCCGTCGTGCAGGTCATCCGCGAAACCGGACCCGGCGAAATCTACAATCTGTCGGCCCAGTCATCCGTCGGGCTGTCCTTCACGCAGCCGGTCGAGACTCTCGACAGCGTGATCTTTGGCACCGTCAACCTGCTCGAGGCGATCCGGTTTCTCGGCGGCGATATCCGCTATTACAGCGCGTCGTCGAGCGAGTGCTTCGGCGTCACCCCGCCGGACGGCGCGGTCGAGACCACCGCCTTCGCGCCCCGCAGCCCCTACAGCATCGCCAAGGCCTCGGCACATTGGATCGTCGCCAATTATCGCGAAGCCTATGGGCTCAAAGCCTGTTCCGGGCTGCTGTTCAACCACGAAAGCCCGATGCGGCCGGCGCGCTATGTGACGCAAAAGATCGTCCGCGGCGCGGTCGCGATCGCCCAGGGCCGGTCGGAAAAGCTCGAGCTCGGCAATCTCGACGTCGCGCGCGATTGGGGCTGGGCGCCGGAATTCGTCGAGGCGATGTGGCTGATGCTGCAGCAGCCGCAGCCCGAGGACCTGGTCATCGCCACCGGCACGACGGCGACGCTGCGCCAGTTCGTCGACCGCGCCTTCGCGCGGCTCGGCTTGGACTGGCAGAAATACGTCGCGATCGACCAGGCGCTTTTGCGCCCGGTCGATCTTTCCTTCAGCCGCGGCAATGCGCGCCGCGCCCGCGCGCTTACCGGCTGGCAGGCCGAGGTGCATTGGGATGGGGTTGTCGACCGCCTGGTCGATGCCGAGATCGCGCGCCCGAAATCCTGACGGCGCGCCGGCGCGCTTTCTCAAGGGGAACGATCCGCGACGCGGCGGGTTGTGGGTTCAGCTTTCACGGCCTCATAGGCGACGCCATGCTCAGAACCTTACTGTTGATCATCCTGATCATTTTCCTCATCGGCGCCCTGCCGGCTTGGCCCTATAGCGCCGGCTGGGGTTACTACCCCTCGGGCGGCGCCGGTCTGATCCTGGTGGTCCTGGTCGTCCTGATCGTCGCCGGCGCATTGTAGCGCCGCGGCGACCGCGGCACGCCGCCGCACAACCAAATCTTCAGGTTCCGCGAGCATAAGGGTCTCTCGAGGGCTTCGCCATTCGGGGACCGACATTATGCGCGCAGTATCCTTCATCGGATTTGGCGGATTGGCCATCGGCGTCGCCGTCGCGGCCATTGCCGATGTTTTTCCCGCCCATCGCAGCGAGTTGCAGCGTTGGGGCGGCAGTCTCCTGATCGGCAGCGTCGCGCTGCTGGGCCTCACGCTCACATTCGTCTGAATAAAATCGCGTTGCGCCCGGCATCCGCAGCAATGAGCGCGCGGCGTTTCACCGATTATTAACCACGTTCGCGTCACACTGCCTCGCAAGGACGGTTCTCCGAGAGGTAGCGAGCGTGCGAACGGTCGATTTCACCGAACGACACCATTTCCGAAACGGCGCCGCACGCTGGATTCTGGTCGCCGCGCTCGGCGTCGGCGTCGCGAGCTGTAGCAGCATGCCGACTTTCGGCACGATCACCGGAAAGGTGGTCGATATTCTGCCGGGCCGCTCGTCGACGGGCGACACCCCCGCGGTCGCGGGTTTGCTGCGCGCCGGCGACGCCGCCCGCGAAAAAGGCGATCTCGACGCCGCCGCCGTGGATTACGCGAAAGCCGCCGCCGCCGATCCGACCTCGCTCGATGCGCAGTTGCGTCTCGGCGCCATCGGCCTTGCGCGCAAGGACGATAACGGTGCCTTCGCCGCCTATCAGGCAGCACAAACCCTGGCGCCGAAAGATCCGGAAGCCGCTTTCCGCCTCGGTGAGATCGATCTCACGCGCGGCGACGCCAAGGCCGCCAGCGCTCAATTCACCGTTGCGCTCGCCGTCCGCAAGGACGATGCGAAGCTCGACAACGCGATGGGCGTCGCCCTCAGCCTGCAGGGCAAATACGATCTGGCACGGCAAAATTATGATCGCGGTCTGGCGCTCGAGCCGGATTATCCGGCGCTGCGCAACAATTACGGCCTGATGCAGCTCGAAAGCGGCGATCTTCCCGGCGCGTTGGCAACATTCTCGGCGTTGGTGGCATCGCCGCAAGCGACCGATCGCTACCGTCTCAACCGCGCTTTGGTCGAGCTGGCAATGGGTGAGACCGCCGCGGCGCTGGCCGATGCGCCAGGCATGGGCGAGCCCGGCTTGCGGCAATCCCTTGCGACCTATCTCTCGCCGCCGCCCGCCGATACGCTCGCGGCCCGCGCGACGCGGCTCGGCAAAGTGCTGGTCGGCGGCGCGGGCGCCATCCGTCCATCGCCTGCCGTGCATCTGGCGATCGACCCGCAACCGGGCGCAGTGGTCGCGGCCGCGGCCAATCCCGCCGCCGTCAAGCCGGTGGCGGCTTTGCCGCCCGGCAGCGCGCCATAACCAGATAATTATCCGCGGAAACCAGCGTTTCGCGCTGCCCTTCAGCGGTTGTTAACCAGACTGCATAAAAATCCCTCCTCAGTGCTGCGAGCCGGCGAGGGATTTTCGTGAAACCGATCTGCACCTTTGTACGCGTCGCCTTCAGCGCTGCTCGTTGAGGATTTTTCGCCGAAGCCGAAAGACCGCGTATGCAAGCCTTGTCCTATCGTCGCATGCTTTTGATGACCGCGGCCGTCGCGTTGTCGCTGGCGACGGCGATGATCGTGCGCGCGTGGGTCACCGAAGCGCGGCTCAGCGCCACGCAAATCGGCCCGACGGAAGCCGCCAAGCAGCCGATCACCAAGATTCTGGTTGCAACGCATGGTCTGGCGGCCGGGCAATTCCTCAAGCCGGACGATATGCAATGGCAGGCTTGGCCGGATAGCGGGCTGAGCTCCAGCTACATTCTCGAGGGCAGCCGCCCGATCACCGACCTGGTCGGCTCGGTGGTGCGCGCCAGTATCGGCACCGGCGAGCCCGTCACCGACGATCGCCTCATCAAGAAAGGCGACCGCGGATTTCTCTCGGCGATCATGGCGCCGGGCACCCGCGCCGTCACGGTCCAGCTCCAGCAGAACGCCGGGCTCGGCGGGCTGGTGCTGCCCGGCGATCATGTCGACGTGCTCCTGACCGCGGCCATTCCCAGCAGCGTCCCGAACCAGCCCGAGCGTCGCGCCAGCGAAACCGTGCTCGAAGATATTCGCGTCATCGCCATCGACCAGAAGATGAGCGACATGTCGAGCGAGACCGTCATGGCGCATTCGGCGACGCTCGAAGTGACGCCCAAGCAGGCCGAAATCCTCGCGCTCGTCACCGATATGGGCAAGCTGTCGCTGACCTTGCGTGCCATCGCCGACGGCGACGAGAAACCGATGACCACCAACGCCCAGGGCGAGCCGATCAAGCCGTCGGTGACCTGGGACAACGAGGCGACCGATATCGGGCTGAAGCCGCACGAGGCTCCCGCGGCCGACGACGCCGACACCAAGGTCGATCTCGTGCGCGGCAGCAAGACCAAAGCGATCGAATTTTCGAAGGGCGGCAAATAACATGACTCGGCGACCGATCACCGCTCGCCTTCTGACGACGGCCTTGGCCATCGCGATCGCCCTTCTGCCGGCACCCAGCCTGCGGGCGGCGCAAGTGATTTCGCCAACCGGGGTGCCGCTCGCGGTCGATGTCAGCAAAGGCTTGATCATCCGGCTCGATCGCCCATGCGCGAGCGTCTTCGTTGCCGACCCCGATATCGCCGACGTGCAGCTCAAATCGCCGACCGTGCTCTACGTCTTGGGCAAGGCCGCCGGCGAGACCACGATCTACGCTGTCGACCAGCAGGACGCGGTGCTGCTCAACAGCCGCATCGAGGTCCGTCAGGATGTCGACCGGTTGAAGCGCGAAATCCAGGCGATCGACCCTCATGGCAAGGTCCGCGCCACGGCGGTCGACGATTCGATCGTGCTCGAGGGCTCGATAACGAGCGCGGCCGAGGGCGATGATATCCGCAAGATCGCCGCCCGCTACGTCGCCGGTCCGGCCGAGCTCGTCAACAAGCTGAAGCTCGACGCGCCGGACCAGGTCGATCTGCAGGTACGCGTCGCCGAAGTGCAGCGCAACGTGCTGAAGCAATTCGGCATCAATTGGGAGACGGCGGCGTCCGCGGGCAGCTCTGTCTTTGGCATCGTGAGCGCTAGCCCGGCGCTCATCGGTGGCCTTTCTGCCACCGCAAATGCGCAGGGTGATCCTATTAATGGCAACCTTGGCACACTAGGTAACCAGGTCGTCCCGCTGACGCAAGGACAACGCTTTCCATCGACGCTGCCGACCAATGCGGTCGGCTTCAATGCTCCGAGCTCAACGCTCATCGGCAATGCTGCAAATAATAGCATCTTCGTCGGCGGCAAAGGCGCCAATGCGCTCATCAACGCGCTGGCGCAAAACGGGCTCATCACGATCCTCGCCGAGCCTAATTTGGTGACGGTGTCGGGCCAGAAGGCGAGCTTCCTCGCGGGCGGCGAATTCCCGGTGCCTGTGCCGCAATCGGGCAGCGGCAGCACCGCGACCATCGCGATCGACTGGAAGAAATTCGGTGTCAGCCTCAATTTTACGCCCACCATCCTTGCCGACGGCCGCATCGCGCTGCATGTCGCGCCCGAAGTCAGCGAGCTGGCGCCGAACCAAGGCATCACCATCCAGGGCGTGACGGTGCCTGGCATCACCACGCGCCGCGCCGACACCACGGTCGAGCTCGGCAGCGGCCAGAGCTTCGCGATCGCCGGATTGCTCCAGAACCAGACCCAGCAGCAACTTCAGGCTTATCCCTGGATCGGCGATATCCCGGTCATCGGCGCGCTGTTCCGCTCGACCGCGTTCCAGCGCGGCGAAACCGAGCTGGTGATTCTCGTCACGCCCTATCTGGTCCAGCCGGTGTCGTCGGCGACGGCGCTCAAGACCGACAATGACGGCTTCTACGCACCGACCGACAGCCAACGCCTGAGCGACGGCAACGAGAACACGGTACCCAAAGCCGACAATCCCGCAGCGCGCAAATCGAGCGCCGCCGGCGCGACGACGCAAGCCGCCGATGCCACGCCGGCCGCCGCACCGCGCATGCCGGTCTCGACCCCGGTCGCAATCCCCGCGCCAGCGGCGCCCGTCATGGTTCAAGCGAATGCGGCGGCGATAACGCCGCCGGCACCGTTGCCGTTGCCGCAACCCAAAGCCGCGATCGCCTTGCCGCCACGGTCGCCGTCAGCCGCCCCCGGCTTCGAGATCGATTGAGGAGCGGATATGCGTGCATTCATTGCCATCACCTCTCTTTTGCTGGTCGCCGGCTGCGTCGGCACAGCCGACCCGCCGCGGCCGGTTCCGGAGGACCCCAACCCGTTCACGTACAAAGCGGTCGACTATCCGTTCGCGGTTCGTTTCGCGGTCGCCGCTAAAACGCCCTCGCATGAGGAACGGGCGCGGCTGCAGGGTTTTCTCCGCTCGGCGAGCGCGCGTCCCGGCGATACCGTCGCGGTGAGCAGCGAGACCACGGCGCTGGGGCAGATTCGCAGCGCCCAAATCCGCGACATTCTGAAAAATGCCGGCTTGGCGGCGGTTCCCGGCGTCGATGTCGATCTCAACCCCAACACCGTCTCGCTGGTGCTCCGGGAAACCGTCGCCGTGCCGCCGACCTGCGGCAACTGGCCGATCTTTGCCGGCGACCAGCCCTCGAATGCGCCGTCCCTGTTTCTCGGCTGCGCGCTGAAGAGCGACCTCTATCAGATGGTCGTCGACAAGCGCGATCTCGCGATGGGCCAGACGCCAGGCCCCGCGGATGCCGAGCCCGGCATGCGCGCCGTGCAGGCCTATCGCGAAGGCAAGGCGCCCGGCAAAGGCAAAGACGGCGCTGCGGACGGCGGCGACAATCCTGCCGCCGACAGCGCAACCGGCGCGGCGACCGCCGCGGCGAGCATGGCCGATACCGGCAACGGCTCGGGAAGTTCCGGCGGAAGCGGCAATGGCCAGTGACGAGCTGACGCCGCTCGCAACCGGACCGAGGCTGCTCGCCTGCCTCGGCGATCCGGCCAGCGCGCAAGCGATCCGCGAGTTCGCGGCGGCACAACGTTGGCGCAACGCCGCCATCGTCGAGGGCGGTGTCGTCTCGGCGCACGGACAGTTGCAACAGCAGGCGGCGCCCAATTTGCTGATCGTCGATATCGACGATACCGACGATCCGGTGCAGGCGCTTTATGCGCTGGCAGAGCTTTGCCCGCCCGAGATGAGCGTGATCGCGATCGGCAAGCGCAACGATCTCAACCTCTATCGCGACCTGATCGAGCTCGGCGTCACCGATTACCTGCCCAAACCCATCACCGCAGCGATGCTCGAGCGCGCGCTGCGTCGCGGCAAGCGCGGGCATGGCGGCGACGAGCCGAGCAAGGCGCAAATCATCACGATGATGGGCGCGCGCGGCGGCGTCGGCACCACCACGGTCGCGGCGGGCCTCGCCTGGTGCCTTTCCCATCTCCACCATCGCAGCGTCGCGCTGGTCGATCTCGACCTGCATTTCGGCAATCTCGCCTTGAGCCTCGACCTGGTGCCGGGTCCCGGCCTGCGCGAGGCGCTCGAATATCCGGCGCGCATGGACGCGCGGCTGCTCGGCTCGGCGATCCTGCATGAGAGCCCGCAACTCAGCGTGCTGGCGGCCGAGGAGCCGCTGATCGATCTGCCGCAAGTGGCGCCCGGCGCGGCCGACGCGATGGTCAGCGTGCTGCGCAGCGACTGCGATTTCATCATCCTCGATCTACCGCGCCATCTCGACGACATCGTTCGCCGCACCATCACCATTGCCAGCTCCGTCGCGGTGGTGACCGATCTGTCGCTGGCGGCGGCGCGCGACACGTTGCGGCTCGTCGAGTTCAACCGCGTCCTGTCGCCGACCGCCAAGCATCTGGTGGTGGGCAATCAGGTCGGCGCGCCGCATCGCGGCGAGGTCGGCCGCACCGAATTCGAGCGCGTCGTCGGGCTGTCGCTCGACTTCGCCATTCCGTTCGAGCCGCAGACCGCGCTCACCACCTCGTCGACCGGCACCGCCCTGCCGGCGGCCCTGCGCAACAGCAAGGCGACGGCGGAGATCGCCGCGCTCGCGCAGCAGATTTGCGGGGTCGAAGCGCCACAAAAGCGCTCGTTCCTGCCATCGAAATTGCTCCCCAGCTTGCCCGGCTGGTTGAAACGGAGCGCCTGACATGTTCGGCCGCCGCGGCCTCGAGCACGACGCGGACCTGCACGACCGGCTGCGGGGATTGGGCGGCCGCGCCGATCAAGCGCCGCCAACGCCAGCGCCGAAATCGCCGCAGTCCGCGCCGCAGACGGCATCGGGCGGGGCCATGCCGACCCGCGCCGAATCCGCGGCGAGCGCACCGCCCGCCGCGCCTGCGCCAGCCGCGCCGGCCCCGATCTCGATGCGGACCGCCAGTGTCGCCGAGGCGGTGCCGCGCATCTACCCGCTGGCGATCCAGCGCATCGACACCGAGGTTGCCGCCAAGCTCGAGCGCGAGGAGCTTGCACGCCAACTGACCGACGTCGTCAGCGAGATCATCGTCGAGCTGAAGCTGCAGCTCAATCATGCCGAGCAGCGCCAGCTCGTCACCCTGCTGCTCGACGATATGCTCGGCCTCGGCCCGATCGAGCCGTTGCTGGGCGACGAAGGCATCACCGACATCATGGTCAACGGCCCGAAGCGGGTCTATGTCGAGCGCAAGGGCAAGCTCGAGCTGACCGACATCACTTTCCGCGACAACGCGCATGTCATGAGCGTCGCGACCCGCATCGTCACGCAAATCGGGAGGCGCGTCGACGAATCGACGCCGCTGGTCGATGCGCGCCTGATGGATGGCAGCCGCGTCAACATTATCGTGCCGCCGCTGGCGATCGACGGGCCATCGATCTCGATCCGCAAATATTCCAAGAAATCGATCACCCTCGACGTGATGGCGCGCCAGGCCAACATCTCGTCGGCGATGGGGTCGGTCCTGAAGATCGCGGCGCGGTCGCGGCTCAACATCCTGATCTCGGGCGGCACCGGCTCCGGCAAGACGACGCTATTGAACGCGATGTCGCAGATGATCGATCCGACCGAGCGCATCGTCACGATCGAAGACGCGGCCGAATTGCAGCTTCAGCAACCGCATGTCGTGCGGCTCGAGACCCGTCCGGCCAATCTCGAAGGCCGCGGCGAAATCACGATGCGCGATCTTTTGAAGAACGCGCTGCGTATGCGGCCAGATCGGATCATCCTCGGCGAAATTCGTTCGTCCGAAGCGCTCGACATGCTGCAGGCGATGAACACCGGCCATGACGGATCGCTGTCGACCATCCACGCCAACCGGCCGCGCGAAGCCCTGACGCGGCTCGAGAACCTGGTCGGCATGGCAGGCATCCAGCTTCCCGCCAAGGCCGTGCGCCAGCAGATCGCCGCCGCCGTCCACCTCATCCTGCAGATCAGCCGCATGCGCGATGGCATCCGCCGCGTCACCTCGGTCACCGAGATCGTCGGCATGGAAGGCGACGTCATCACCACCCAGGACCTCTTCACCTACCAATATGAGGGCGAGTTGCCCGACGGCCGGCTGAAGGGCTCCTTCCTGTCCTCGGGCATGCGCCCACATTTCATCACCCGTGCCGAGTATTACGGTCTCGACCAGGCGCTGTCGGAGGCGATGGGCTGATGAATGGCACGCGCTTCCTGCTCATCTTCATCCTCGCCCTGCTGATCGTTCTCGCGGCCTGGTGCGCTTTTGCGCCGGGCGGACCGCGCCAGCGCATCGCGAAGCGCGCGCTCGCGATGATGAAGAAAGGTCCGCGGGGCCCGAAGAAGCACGATATCCCCAGCCTGCGCCTCGCCGCCAACGCGACGCGGCTCGACATCTTCACCAGCCGTATCCTGCCCAATCCCGAGCATTGGCGGCGCTTGCTCGAGCGCAGCGGCACCGGCTGGTCGCTCGGCAAGTTCGGCACGATCGCCGCCTTCATCGGCCTCGGCACCGTCGTGGCCACCACGCTGCTGCGCCTGTCGCCGGTGCTATGCTGGGGAATCGGCGCGCTTGCCGGATTCTATCTGCCGCGGCTCTACATCTATTGGGCGATCAAGCGGCGCAGCAAAAAATTCCTGGCGTTGTTGCCCGACGCGATCGGGCTGATGGTGCGCGGCGTGCGCTCGGGCCTGCCGGTGACGGAAACCATCATCAATGTCGGCCGCGAGATGACGGGCGTGGTCGGTTACGAGTTCCGCAAGATCGCGGAGCAGATCCAGCTCGGCCAGTCGATCGAGGAAGTGATGTGGCAGGCGGCGGGCCGCATCGATCTGCCCGAATTCACCTTCATGTGCATTTCGTTCTCGATCCAGCGCGAGACCGGCGGCAATCTTGCCGAGACCCTCGAAAATCTCGAGCAGCTTCTGCGGCGCCGCAAGCAGATGCATCTCAAGATCCGCGCCTTCTCGTCGGAAGCGCGCGCCAGCTCGATGATCATCGGCTCGCTGCCGTTCATCATGCTGACCCTGCTGAGCGTCGTGAATTGGAGCTACGTGCGGACGCTGTTCACCACCCATTCGGGCAACATGCTGTTGACGGCGGCGGCAGGGTGTCTGCTTCTGGGCCTCGGCGTGCTCGTGAAGCTGGCAAGCTTCGAGATATGAGCGGCATCGTTGCCCTCCTGGCGCGGCTCGGCGGCGACAATCTGATGTCGGCGTTGCTGATGATGCTGCTGGTCGGCACGATGGTCGTCGCATATTTCGCGGCGGCGCCCGGCAACCCGCTGAGCGGGCGGCTGGGAACCCTCAAAGACCGTGTCAGCGGCAAGGCGCCGATCGGCAAGAAGCAACGGTTCCAGTTCAAATTCTCGCTCGCGACCTTGAAGCGGCTGGTCGAGGGGTTGAAGCTCACGCGCGGCGAGGAAGCGCAGAGCACCGCCGACAAGCTGGCCAAAGCGGGCTATCGCTCGCGCGAGGCGTTGGTCATCTATATGGGCATTCGCCTGATCCTGCCGGTGGCGCTGACGAGCATGGTTTTCGTCTTCGTCGCCATGTTTCACATGGCGATGGCGCAGCTCGCCCTGGTCGGCAGCGCGA
>DATLUE010000198.1:0-2705 GCA_035533255.1 Allostellaceae bacterium
GATGCGCCTGGCGCAGCACCAGAAGATCACCGGTCTGGGTGATGTTCTGCGTCGTCGCGCCCCAATGCACCCAGCCGCCATGCGTCTCGCCGACGACGCGCGAGAGTTCCCATACCAAGGGCACGATCGTGTGGCCGGTGCGGGCAAAGCCCTCGTCGAGACGGGCGCGGTCCAGGAGTTCGTAATGCGCGGCGGCGGCAATCGCCTCGGCGGCTGCGGCCGGGATGATGCCGAGCTCGGCCTGCGATGCCGCCAGTGCCGCCTCGACATCGAGCCAGGCCTGCCAGCGGTTTTCGAGCTTGTAGAGCGCGCGGATGCCGGGATCGGATACCCGCGCGGCGGTCGGCAGTTCGTCGCTCATCATGCGCTCGCTTCGGTCAGTAGAGGCACCGGTTCGCTCGTCCGGGCCTGCAGCATGGCATAGGTTTCCTGCGCGCGCGCCCAGAGCGGCGAGGGGGCGCCCGGTTCATAGTGGTTGGACGGGCGGAAACGGCCGCTCTGGCTCTGCAATATCTGCCGCGGAACCTGCAGGGCGTCGGCAATCCGCGCGAGACCGTCGCCGGGGCGTTCGCACAGCCGGTCATAGTCGATGAACACGGCCTGCGCCGGCGCGTGGCGCAGCACGTGGCGAAACCCGCGATCCCAATAGCCGAGCCAATAATCTGGGTCGGCCGGGTCGCCGGTATCTTCGTCGAGAAACGCGATCGGCCGGAACGCCCGCCCGAACTCGTAATGGCCGATCCATTCCATGTAGGTCTGCGAAAACGGGTCCTGCGCGTGACGGGCCAGAAAATTCTCATGCTGCCGGGCCAGCGACCCGGCATGGTCGGCGGGATTGCGAAACGGGATGAGGATCGTGCAATCGGGAAACAACTCGGCGAGGAGCGCTAGCCGCGTGGTGTTGGCATTGTTCTTCGACAGGTAGCGCAGCTTGATGCCGGCGCCGCCGGCCCGCACCGCGATAACCTTGCGCAGATGGCTCGCGAAGGCCTCTTCGAACTCGGCATCGCGGTCGAGATGGGACCACGTCAGGATGCGGTCGGCGCCGTATTTCTGCGGCCAGAACGCCTTCCACAGCACTTCTTCGAAGGCTTCGGCGCTGTCGTACCCGACCATCATGCCGTCGCCGTGGGCGCGCTCGCGCGCTTCGCTCTTGCGGCGAAAACCGCGCGACACCGAATTCCACAAGAGCGGGCACAGCACAAACGGCATGTCCCGATAGGTGTGCGAGGCAAAGGCGCCGGTGTCGTTGACCACCTCCAACAGCAGCGTCGTCCCGGCCCGCGGCAGCGAAGTAATGAAGACCGGCCGCTCGGCCGGGGTCTGTTTGAGGAGAGCGGCATGGATGCGGCTCTCCATATCGGCAAGAGATTTCTGCAGTTCGAGATTGCCGAGCGCCACGCGATGGAGGAAGCGATCGACGGCGGAATAGTCCGACTTCATCGCTGCCAGATCAGCGCCGCGCCGATCGCGATTGTCGATGCGGCGATAAACGTCCACGATTCAAGCATAATGAGCAGGGGTGCGAGGCTGATGACGCGCACGACGATCAGCAACGTGAAAAAGGCCAACGGAACGGCGATCGCCATGGCGAGCCGGGCCAGGATCATGACGGCGTCGATCGCGAGACGGCGCGACGACGCGCGCGCCGCACGCTCCTTCTCGTCGTCGGACAGGGTGGCGTCGAACAGCGTCGCCATCGCGCTCCGGGCGAACTTGACCGCATTCCCCGCGGTTTCCACCGCGCGCGACCACCGCAGGCTCCAGACGAACAGGACCAGCGACACGGCGGTGGCAAGATAGATCATTCCGGCGCCGCCCCCGGCGCCGCCCCCGGCCGCGCCCCCGGCCGCGATTGCCGGCCGCCGGCCGATTTGGTCGCCGCCGCCTTGCCGAGCCTCAGCAGCCGCTTGATCGGATACCAGACAAAGCCCGCCACGGCCAGCATCAGCGCCGAGATGACGCTGACCAAGGAGCCGATGGCAGAGAGCCCCGCCCCCGGCCCGACATAGGCGTTCGCCTCGCCTGTCGAGAACGCCAGGATCAACCCGAGCATCACCGCAAGAGTGAAAAATCGCGGACGCATCACCGATCTCCTCACTAAGATGACGCTAGTGAACGTATTGCAGGTTGTACAAGGCAAACCTCGCTGCTTCGCGGGCGCGCGACCCACCGGCCGCCGGCACCTTGCTCACATCGTGAATGTCGTTGAAGATCGTTAAAATCTTCCCATCGGCGATCCTGATTTCGTAGCCCCGGCCCTCGAGGCTTGACGCCACGATTGCGCGCGAGCCGTCCGGGGACACGCTGATATCCCCTGCGGTGTCCGAAAACATCTTGACGTTCGGGGCATTTGGGTTGGGCAGCAGCGTGTGCTCCGCGTGATCGGCGAGATCATAAGCCAGAAGCCGCGAAGGACCCGCCAGCCAATCGGCGCCGTGATTATCGAAAATCAACATCGTCGCCGATTGCCCGAGCGGATGCACGTCGTGCTGGCGCCGAAATGTCCCGGTGAACAGATGTTTCACCCGAGCATCTCGCCGCCCGAGGATGGCGAACGCGCTGAGACTGCGCAGCGATATGACGAGATCATCGGGGGCGACGTCGTTGTAGAGCGAGCGTATCCCCGCGGTGACCGGCATCACATAATTCACATGGAGCGGGTCGCAGTCGTCGGGCGTATCGATCAACATCCCGCGATAGGG
>DATLUE010000199.1:0-5984 GCA_035533255.1 Allostellaceae bacterium
GATCGCTTGGCGCTTGGCTTCGAGCTGGCGGACGAGCTTGCGGTTGAGGTTGAAGCCTTCCGGCGCGTGCGAGAGCGCCGCGCCGACTTCCTTCAACAGCTCCATCGAGACCGCGGTCTCGCCACGGCGATCCTCGCCCGACGCGGCCTGCAGGCCGGTCCAGGCGCCTTCGAGCCAATCGGCCTTGTTGGGGCGATAGCTTTTGGACGCCTCGTATTCGGTTTCGAGCTTGGCCGTGAACTCTTTCGCCGATTGCTCGACCTCGTCCTCGGTGATCACGCCCTCGGCGACGAGGCGCTTGGCGTAGATCTCGCGGGTCGAGGGATGAGCGGCGATCGCCTTGTACATCAGCGGCTGGGTGAAGGCCGGCTCGTCGCCCTCGTTATGGCCGTGGCGGCGATAGCAGAAGATGTCGATCACCACGTCCTTCTTGAAGCGATGGCGGAACTCGGTGGCGATGCGCGAGACATGCACCACCGCCTCGGCATCGTCGCCGTTGACGTGGAAGATCGGCGCCTGGATTTCCTTCGCGACCTCGGTGCAATACGGACCGGTGCGCGCATAGACCGGGCTGGTGGTAAAGCCGATCTGGTTGTTGACGACGACATGGATCGTGCCGCCGGTGCGATAGCCCTTGAGCTCGGAGAGATCGAGCGATTCGGCCACCAGGCCCTGGCCGGCGAATGCCGCGTCGCCATGCATCAAAAGGCCGACGACCTGGTCGCGCTCGGTATCGCCGCGCTGCTGCTGCTTGGCGCGAACCTTGCCGAGCACCACCGGATTGACCGCCTCGAGATGCGAGGGATTCGCCTGCAGCGACAGATGGACGGGATTGCCGTCGAAGCTCCGGTCGCTCGAAGTGCCGAGATGATATTTGACGTCGCCCGAGCCTTGCACATCCTCGGGGTTGGCGGGATTGCCTTGGAATTCCGAGAACACCGCCGAGAACGGCTTGCCCATCATGTTGGTCAGCACGTTGAGTCGGCCGCGATGCGGCATGCCGATGATCAGCTCTTTCATGCCGAGCTGGCCGCCGCGCTTGATCACCTGCTCGAGTGCGGGGATCAGCGCTTCGCCGCCATCGATGCCGAAGCGCTTGGTGCCGGTATAGCGCTTGTCGCAAAAGCGCTCGAACATCTCGGCGTCGGTCAGGCGTTGCAGGATCGCGCGCTTGCCGAGCACCGTGAATTCGGTGTGGTTGCGCGGCACCTCGATACGCGCCTGGATCCATTGGCGCTGCTCGAGCTCCTGGATGTGCATGTATTCGATGCCGACGGTATCGCAATAGATCGCCTTGAGCGCCGGCAGGATCTCGCGCAAGGTCGCGGTCGTGAATCCCAAGAGCCGGTTGACGAAGATCGGACGGTCGAAATCGGCTTCGGTGAAGCCATAGGTCGCCGGGTCGAGATCGGGGTGATAGGTCCGGCGTTGCAGCCCGAGCGGATCGAGATCCGCGATCATGTGGCCGCGCGTGCGATAGGCGCGGATCATGTTCATGGCGCGCAGCGAATCGAGCGCCGCCCGTTGCGCGTCGCTCGGCAAGCCTGCTGCCGGCGCGACCTGGCCGTTGAGCGCGGCCTGGGGCGCGGCGTGGCCGTTCACGATCTGAGCCGGGGCCGGGCGGCCCCAGCCGGGACCTTTCAACTCCTTCTCAACGCTTTCGGGCTCGTCTTGCAGCTCGGCAAAAAACCCGCGCCAGCTTTCGTCGACGCTGGTTGGGTCTTCGAGATAACGAACGTGAAGCTCGGCGATGTAATCGGCGTTGTGGCCGGTCAGAAAACTACGGGGCTGACTGTCTGGCATTTGTCGATTCTGGGATTGGAGACAAGCTTAAGATTGGGATGCGCGACCCCAACACCTAGGCCACAAATGTCACCTTTTTGGTTAACGAAAGGTAAAAAACGCCGGAAACCGGCGGTTATTCCGTCCTTTTTCGCTCGCAGCGGCCGGGATCAGAGCTTCCCGGCCTCTTTCAGCAGCTTCTTGCCCACGTCGCACAGCGTGCGGACGGCCTCGACCGATTTGTCGAACTCGGCCTTCTCGGCGGGATTGAGCGAAATCTCGACGACACGCTCGATGCCCTTGGCGCCGATCACCACCGGCACGCCGACATAAAGGTCCTTCACGCCATACTGGCCATTGAGATAGGCGGCGCAGGGCAGGACGCGCTTCTTGTCGAGCAGGAAGGATTCGGCCATTGCGATTGCCGCCGCGGCCGGCGCGTAGAAAGCCGAGCCGGTCTTGAGCAGGTTGACGATCTCGCCGCCGCCGTCGCGCGTGCGCTGGACGATCTTGTCGAGCTTCTCCTGGGTGGTCCAGCCCATCTTGACCAGATCGGGCAGCGGGATGCCGGCAACCGCCGAATAGCGCACCAGCGGCACCATGCTGTCGCCGTGGCCGCCCAGGACGAAGGCGTTGACGTCCTCGACCGAGACCTTGAACTCCTCGGCGAGGAAATAGCGGAACCGGGCGCTGTCAAGCACGCCGGCCATGCCGACCACCCGCTCATGCGGCAAGCCGGTCGCCTCGCGCATCGCCCAGACCATGACGTCGAGCGGGTTGGTGACGGTGATGACGAAGGCATTGGGGGCATTCTTCTTGATCGCCTCGCCGACCTGCCAGACGATCTTGGCGTTGATGCCGATAAGGTCGTCGCGGCTCATGCCGGGCTTGCGCGGCACGCCGGCGGTGACGATCACGACATCCGCCCCGGCGATCGCCGCATAATCGTTCGAGCCGGTAAAGGCGGCATCGAAGCCTTCGACCGGCGACGCCTCGGCAAGATCGAGCGACTTTCCTTGCGGGACGCCTTCGACGACATCGCACATGACGATATCGCCGAGATTTTTCAGCCCGGCCAACAAAGCAAGCGTGCCGCCGATCTGCCCCGCGCCGATCAGCGCGATCTTCCTGCGTGCCATCGATGACCTCTTATTTTCGGTTGATGGCGCGCGTTCTAGCGCGATTTCCACAACGCGGCAAGGGCTAGCGGCGCGGCACGAGATGCGCAAAGCTTGTGCAGAAGCGGATGTTAAACGGATGTTAGGAGGGCCGGCATGAGCCCGCAGGAGAAGGTCGCGCTGGTCACCGGCGCCGGCAGCGGCATCGGCAGAGCGGTGGCGCTCGCGCTGATGGCAGCGGGCTTTGCGACCGTCCTAACGGGGCGGCGACGCGAGCCGCTGGAGGCGACCGCACGCGGCGGCGGGCACAGCCTGGTCGTCCCGGCCGATGTCGCCGATCCGGCCGCGGTCGAGGCGCTGTTCGCGGCGATCAAGCAGCGCTTCGGCCGGCTCGATCTGCTCTTCAACAACGCCGGCGTTAACGCGCCGGCGATTCCGATCGAGGAGTTGCCGGTCGAGAAATGGACGGCGGTAATCGCCGCCAATGTCACCGGCGTCTTTCTCTGCACCCGGGCCGCCTTCGCGCTGATGAAGGACCAGAACCCGCGCGGCGGCCGCATCATCAACAACGGCTCGATCGGCGCGCATACCCCGCGCCCCAACACCGCGCCCTACACCGCCTCGAAGCATGCGGTGCTGGGCCTCACCAAATCGACGGCGCTCGATGGGCGCAAATACGATATTGCTTGCGGCCAGATCGACATCGGCAATGCCGATACCGGCTGGGCCGAGAAGTTCAAGCAAGGCGTGATGCAAGCCAACGGCGAAATCGCGCCCGAGCCGGTGCTCGACCTCGATCATGTGGCAAAGGCGGTGCTCTACATGGCGTCGCTGCCCTTGGACGCGAATGTGCTGACCATGACGGTGATGGCAACCAAGATGCCGTTCGTGGGTAGGGGCTAATGCGATGATACGCGAATTTCCGGCAAACCACGAACTCATTGCTTTTTTCGAGTCCGAACCTGTCGTGCTCGATCCCGATGCTCCATGGCTCTATAACACTCTCGATTTCAGGACAGTCCGAAGCGGAATCGAGATCGGCTGTCGAATCGTTTCCTCGTATGGGGAGATCACGACGCGTTTAATGAGAGCCGGCCAGGAGTTGGCGAAATTCGAACTTCGTGACGCCGAGACCATTCGCCTCAGTATGAACGAACACCAAGAGGTATTGGTCGCGAGCTTTGCGCCAAAGCTGAGGCTCGATAATTTCGCATTACAGTTGAAGCCACGCGTCTGGGTAGCATGGGGGAACCTACACCAATTCCCCTAAAAAGGCTCTTTAACCCGCATTTGCCACGACGCGAAGGCGGCGCTCTACATGGCATCGCTGCCTCTGGAAGCGAACGTCCTGCCGATGAGGGATAACGGCAACGCGAACCACTAACCCTCTCCGCCCGCTTGCGGGGGGAGAGGGCAGGGTGAGGTGGGTGTGAGAAACCGCGCGACCGGGGCGACGAAAGACACCTCACCCTCCCGCGCTACGCGCGGGCCCCTCCCTCTCCCCGCTTCGCGCGGAGAGGGTGTGTGCTACTCACGCGGCTTGGTCGGGAACGAATTCAGCCACCGCGGCCTACATACATCAGTCGCGACTGTTCCTGGAGTATTGTTATGGCCATGACCGATCGACAGCCGAAGCTGCTGCTGCCGTTTCTCGGACCGTTTTACGACTGGGCAGTTCCGTTCTCGGCAACGATCCTGCGGGTCGGGTTCGGCGTCGATCTCGCGATCCATGGTTGGGAAAAGGTCGTGCGCCTGCCGCCCATCGTTGCGGCGATCATGGCGGGCTCAACGGCATCGCTCGGCCCACAACTCGATCCGTTCCACAATATCGTGCTGACGTTTTTCGAGTTCGTCGGCGGCATTTGCATCGCGCTCGGCCTCTTCACGCGATTCTTCGCCGCCGCCGCGGCGATCGAGCTGGCGACCATCAGCTTCACCGTGTTCTGGCCGCACGGCTATGCCCATTACGAATATACGTTCTGGTGGGGCCTCGCGATGTTCGCCATCGCCTTGCGCGGCGGCGGACCCTTTTCGCTTGACCGCGTCATCGGCCGCGAGCTTTAAGCCCCGTCGGCTAGGCACCGTCGGCGTCGCGGCGAGCGGCGATATAGGCGTCGCTCTGCATCTCGATCAGCCGCGACACGGTGCGCTGGAATTCGAATGCGCCGTCGCCGTCGGTATAGATGTCCTGCGGCGGTGCCGCCGCCGAGCAGACCAGATTGCCATGCGCGTCGTAAAGCGCGTCGATGAAGATGTTGAAGCGCTTGGCCTCGTTGCGGCGCTCGACATCGAGCCGCGGAATTCCCTCGACGACGAACGTGTGATAGCGCGCGATCAGCGCGAGGTAATCCGAGGGCCCGAGCGCGCGGTCGCATAGCTCGTCGAAGCGGAACCAGGCGACGTTCTTGGCCGCGCGCGGCACCTCGACCTTATGGCCGAGAACAGTGAGCGATTCGGCGGTTGGCGCCGCGCTATCGGTCAGATCGGCGAAGGCGTGCGCCAGCGCCCGGCGCGCCGCCTCGTCGGCCGGCGTGAAATAGACCTGGCGGCCCTTGAAGCGCGCGAGGCGATAATCGCGCGGGCCGTCGAGCTCGATGACGTCGAGCCGCTCTTTCAGCAAATCGATGAACGGCAGGAAGCGCTCGCGCTGCAAGCCGCCCTCGTAGAGCGCGTCGGGCGCGCGGTTCGAGGTCGCGACCACCACGACGCCGGCGGCGAACAGCGCCGCGAACAGCCGGCCGAGGATCATGGCATCGGCGATATCGACGACGTGGAACTCGTCGAAGCACAAGAGCGTGGTCTCGGCAGCGAGGTCCTGCGCCACTGGAAGGATCGGATCGCCTTTCTCGGCGCGCCGCGCGTGGATGCGCGCATGGACATCGGCCATGAAGCCGAAGAAATGGACGCGCCGCTTCTTCGTCATCGCGACGGTCGAGAAGAACGCATCCATCAGCATGCTTTTGCCGCGGCCGACACGGCCGAAGATGTAGAGACCCTTGGGCGCAGGCGCCGGCTTGGCGAGGCCGAGCCGCGCGCGCCAGCCGCCGCCATTGCCGGGACGATAGTCGTGCAGCTCGTCCCAGA
>DATLUE010000200.1:0-3036 GCA_035533255.1 Allostellaceae bacterium
TAAAAGCTCTCCGCCGGAAAATTTGTCGGCATCTCGGCCACCGGAGCGCAACGTCCGATCCCGTCGCCGGTTCCCTGCTTTGCTATTTTCCGGCCGCGCCGCATTTTAGCCAAAATCCGACGTTCACAATGGAACGCTCGACGCAGGCGCCAAGCTGATCAGCAAACCGTTCACCGCCGCTGAGCTGGCAAGAAAGCTACGGTCGATTCTGAAAGCGGCCAACTAAGGAATCCGCTGCGCGCTTGGCCACCCCGGACAGCGCTGGTCCGGCAGCTACCATACGCCGGGTATCAGACGCGCCGTCGAAGCCTGATAGGCAGCGTAGTCGGGAAAGGCGGCTTCAAGCACGGCCTCTTCGTTATAGATGCGGCGAATCTGGAATGCGATCACCACGAAAACCAGGATTGCCGCCGGAACCGAAGCCGTCTCGATGAACGCACCGCCAACGCAGATCAATTCGGCAAGATAAAGCGGATGGCGGATAACGCCATAAGGGCCGCGCGTGACGTGGCGGCGCGCCTCCGCCATCACGCTGAACGAGCGCCCGAGTTGCAACAAGACGACAAAGATCAGCGCGAAGCCGAGCAGCAGCAGCGAAGCCGCCGCGACATGCCACGCGACCGCCAAGCCGCGCGGGGGCGGAAGAAATCCGAAGCCCAGGATCAGAAAGGTGCCCGCCAGCGCCGAGAACCGCGGCTCCAAACCCGGCGCGCGCTTTACCGGCGCGCGACGGGTGACCGTCAGGACGATCACGAGCAGGTAGCACACGGTTTGACAGAGCGTGGCGAAAAGTCGTGCCGCGGTCAGGAGATCGATGCCGTCCGTCGCCAGGGCGAGGATCGCCAGGGTGCGCACCATCGTCGCCATTGCCAGAAACCCAAAGGCCGCGACCGCACAGAGGCGCGGCGCCCAGTCCCGCATCGGCCCTGCGAGGATCGCGCGCAGGCGTCGCGGATCGCTCGGTACCGTTTCGAGGCCGTATGTCATGCGATCGGCGCGCGCAGGCTCGCAAAGACCGAGCGCTCACGCGGAGCCCGGAGATCGGGCAGCTTAGTCAATGGCCTCGTCCACCAGCACGGCTTGCTGATCCGCGGTCTGCGCCACGGTGCGAAATCGATATCCGACGCCGTACAATGTCTCGATTTGCGAAAATGCCGTGTCGACCAATTTGAATTTCTGGCGCAGCCGCTTTATGTGGGTATCGATAATGCGGGCATCCGCATAGATGCGCTTGCCGTAGGCGGCATCGATAAGTTGCTGCCGGCTCTTGATTTGACCCGGTCGAAGCACCAACGATTTCAGCAAAAGGAATTCCGTACCCGTCAACTCGACGTCGTGATTTTTCCACGTCGATTGATGCCGTGCGGCGTCAAGCTTGAGATCGCCACGGACCAGGACCGGTTCCGACTCCAGGCCAACGCCCCGGACCAGCTCGACGCGGCGCAACAACGCACGAATGCGCTCGATCAGGAGGCGCGGCGAAAATGGCTTTCTGACATAATCATCCGCGCCCATGCGCAGGCCCAGCACCTCGTCCACCTCATCGTCCATCGACGTCAGAAAAATTACCGGCATGAGGGTCTTTTTTCGGAGCTCGCGAAGAAGCTCTATCCCGTCCATACGCGGCATTTTGACATCGAGAACGGCGAGATCGGCCGGCTCTTTCAGTAGAGCGTCCAAGGCCTCGGCAGAATCGATGTAGCTGCGAACGGCAAAACCCTCTTGCTCCAGTGCCGCCGTTAATAACGTGAGGATATTACTGTCGTCGTCCACCAATGTAATAATATCTGTCATACCCGTGTAACTTTCCCGGTCCCAATATTTCGACTCAACATGCCTTGCGACGATGCCATCCCATCCGGAAACGCCGGAGGTCGGCACGGAGAACGTCGGCAATCGCCTGCAAGCCTCGCTCTCCCCCCAGAACGAGCGCGAAGAATTAAAGTTCCGGCACGTTGTCACACGCGCTATTTTAGAAATGGGTCAAATTTTTTACCGGCCGCCCTCGAGCGCCGCGTCAGGCGTCAGCCAGGCTGTTGGCCGCCGGTTTGGCCTGGCATCGCGCGCACAGGCCGCGCACTTCGATAATCTGCTCGCTGGTTCGGAAGCCCTGGTTTTCGACATGGCGGCGCAACGCGCGGGTGACGGCGGCGTCGCGAATCTCGACGGCGTCGCCGCATTGGGCACAGATCATGAACTGGCTGTCATGGGGATGATCGACATCGAGGCAGACAACAAAAGCGTTAAGCGATTCGATCTTGTGGACATATTTTTGCTCGATCAAGAAATTGAGGGCGCGGTAGATCGTGGCCGGCGCCTTGGCGCCGGCGCTGCCATCCAACTTGCCGAGGAGGTCATAAGCGCGGATCGGTTGCTCGCCGCGGAGCATCAGCTCCAACACGTTCCGGCGCAGCTTCGTCAGTCGAATTCCACGCCGGCGGCAAAGCTTCTCGACGCGGTCAAGGGCGGATCGGATGTCGGCGCGGCGGGCCTTTGCCGCGGATTTGGTTGAAGCAGCCATCGGCGAAATCTTAGCTCATCCCGCCGGTCGGAGAGCAGGCTAAAGTAGAAGACCGCGACCGACCTCCCGGCTCGTCGGGCGAGGAAACCCCGAGACTCAAGGACGCAAACGGAACGCCACCGAGCGGCGCCACCCGAAATCGCTCGATCAACCCCGTTGGACGACCCTTCCCTAGCGCTATCGTGTTGTCGTTTACCACGCAGATTTGTTATGAGATAACATTGCTTTTGAGATCGCGGCCGCCGGGCGACTGCGCCGATGTCCTGTCCGGGAGACGAAGTATCCATGCGCAAGCTCTTACTCCCCGTGCTCGCCTGCTCGGTCATCGCGGTTTCCGTGGCGCACGCCGCGGCGATCCCGATCGTCGCCGCCGAGAATTTCTACGGCGACATCGCCAAGCAGCTCGGTGGCCCGGATGTGACAGTGACCAGTATCCTCGACAACCCCGATCAAGACCCGCATTTGTTCGAGGTGAGTCCCTCTGTGGGCCGGAATGTCTCGGCCGCGCGCATCGT
>DATLUE010000201.1:0-5764 GCA_035533255.1 Allostellaceae bacterium
AGGCTGTAGCCGAACGCGGCCCACAGAACCGAGACGATGCAAGTGATCGCGAAGCAATGCATCAGCACCGATAGGAGGTTCCGCGCTCGGACCAGCCCGCCATAAAACAGCGCCAGGCCCGGCAGGGTCATGAACAGCACCAGCGCCGACGCGACCAGCACCCAGGCGGTGCTGCCGGTGTCGATCGGGGTTAAATCGGCGGCGTGGGCGGGGGTGAAGAGGCTCGGTAAAACCAGGACGGCGAGCGCGGCAACAGAACTCCGCGCGATGCCAGCCAATGCCGATCGCATGAGGATTCTCCAGATGAGCCGGCACCTCGAACGGGCGCCTGACCGGCGCATATTGTCCGATGGCGCATCGCCGCACAATCCGGAAGGCAGGATCAGATCGTCACATGACGATGGTTGAGATGATCGAGCAGGCCCTGGAGGATGTAGGCCGCCGCCGCCTTGTCGATCAGCTCGGCGCGGCGGCGGCGCGAGAGGTCGGCTGCGATCATGCCGCGCTCGACCGCCGCGGTCGACAGCCGCTCGTCCCAGAAGACGATCGGCAACGCGGTCTGCGCCATCAAATTGCGGGCGAACTGCCGCACGCCCTGGGTGCGCGGGCTATCGCTGCCGTCGAGCGCCAGCGGCAGGCCGATGACGATGCCGCCGACCGCGTGGCGCGCGATCTCAGCCTGCATGTGCTGCAGATCGTCGCGGAAGCGGGTGCGGCGGATGGTGTCGAGCGGCGTCGCGATGATGTGCCGCGTATCCGACAGCGCCATGCCGATGGTCTTGGTCCCGACATCGAGTCCCAACAGCCGCGCGCCGCTCGCGAGCAGCGGCTTCAGTTCGGCGGGGTTGCAGATCGGCATGGGCGGTGGTACGACCGAATCACGCGGGCAGGGCGCTCAGGAGACATCTACATCATGGCTTTGGACAAGGCCACCGTGGCGCGGATCGCCGCTCTGGCGCGCATCAAGGTGACCGAGGACGAGCAGGCGCGCCTCGCCGGCGAGCTGTCGCAGATCATCCGCTGGATCGAGCAGCTCGACGAGGTCGACACCGCGGGCGTTGAGCCGATGGCGAGCGTCGCCCACCAGAAGCTGCCGATGCGCGACGACCAGGTCAGCGATGGCGGCATTCGCGACAAGCTGCTCGCCAATGCGCCGCAAAATCCCGTGGCGACAACGCGCGGCTTCTTTGCGGTGCCGAAGGTGGTGGAGTGACCGCGCTCACCGCTCTCGGCCTTGCGGCGGCGCGCGACGGTCTCATTGCCAAGAAATTCTCGGCGCGGGAGCTCGTCGACGCACATATCGAGGCGGTCGAGGCGGCGCGGCCGCTGAACGCGTTTCTCGCCGAGACGCCCGAGCAGGCACGCGCAATGGCCGCCGACAGCGATGCGCGGCTGGCGCGCGGCGCGGCGCGGCCGCTCGAAGGCCTGCCGCTGGCAATCAAGGATTTATTCTGTACCGAGAACGTCGCGACCACCGCGGGCTCGCGCATCCTCGAAGGCTTCAAGCCGCCTTACGAGGCGACCGTCACCGCCAATCTGTGGCGCGACGGCGCGGTCATGCTGGGCAAGACCAACATGGACGAGTTCGCGATGGGCTCGGCCAATGCCACCAGTGCTTACGGTCCGGTCGAGAATCCGTGGCGCCGCCGCGGCGATAATCGGCCTCTGGTGCCGGGGGGCTCTTCCGGTGGGTCGGCCGCCGCGGTTGCCGCGCGCGCGGCGTTGGCAGCGACCGGCACCGACACCGGCGGCTCGATCCGCCAGCCGGCGAGCTTTTGCGGCATCGTCGGGCTGAAGCCGACCTATGGCCGCTGCTCGCGCTGGGGCATCGTCGCGTTCGCGTCCTCGCTCGATCAGGCCGGCCCGATGACGCGCAGCGTGCGCGACGCCGCCGTGATGCTGCGCTCGATGGCGGGACACGATCCGAAGGATTCGACCTCGGCGGCGCTGCCGGTGCCGGATTTCGAGCAAGCCGTCGGTCAATCGATCAAGGGACTGAAGATCGGCATCCCGCGCGAGTACCGGCTCGACGGCATGCCGGCGGAGATCGAGACGCTGTGGCAGCAGGGCATCGACTGGCTCAAGGGGGCGGGCGCGCAACCGGTCGAAGTCAGCCTCAAGCTCACCAAATACGCGCTGCCGGTCTATTACATCATCGCGCCGGCCGAGGCGTCGTCGAATCTCGCGCGCTATGACGGCGTGCGCTTCGGGCTGCGTGTTAACGGCGACACGCTCGACGCGATGTACGAGAAAACGCGCGCGCAGGGCTTCGGCGCCGAAGTGCGGCGGCGCATCCTGATCGGCACCTATGTGCTCTCGGCGGGCTATTACGATGCTTATTATCTGAAGGCGCAGAAAGTGCGCGCGCTGATCGCGCGCGATTTCGACGACGCCTTCACGCAATGCGACGCGCTGCTGACGCCGACCGCGCCGTCGGCGGCGTTCGCGATCGGCGAGAAGAGCGACGATCCGATCGCGATGTATCTGAACGACGTCTTCACGGTGACGGTGAACCTCGCCGGGTTGCCGGGCCTTTCGGTGCCGGCGGGATTGTCCGGCGACGGCCTGCCGCTCGGGCTGCAAGTGATCGGCCGTGCCTTCGACGAGGAAACCGTGCTGCGCATTGGCCAGGTGATCGAAGAGGCGGCGCAATTTACCGCCAAGCCCGCTTTCATCGCCGGAGGCGCATGATGAGTCTGATCAAGGGCGCGACTGGCGAATGGGAAGTGGTGATCGGGCTGGAGACGCACGCTCATGTGACCTCCAACGCCAAGTTGTTCTCGGCAGCATCGACGCAGTTCGGCGCCGCGCCCAATACCCAGGTGTCGCTGGTCGACGCCGCATTTCCCGGCATGCTGCCGGTGATCAATCGGCGCTGCGTCGAGCAGGCGGTGAAGACCGGGCTTGGCCTTGCGGCGCAGATCAATCTGGTCTCGGTGTTCGACCGCAAGAATTATTTCTACGCCGATCTGCCGCCCGGCTATCAGATTTCGCAATACACGCGGCCGATTGTCGGCAAGGGCGTGCTGACTCTCGATATGCCCGACGGTTCGACGCGCGACATCGGCATCACCCGGCTTCACCTCGAGCAGGATGCTGGCAAAAGCCTCCACGACCAGCATGCGACGCAGACCTATGTCGATCTCAACCGGGCCGGCGTCGCGCTGATGGAGATCGTCTCCGAGCCCGATCTGCGCAGCGCCGAGGAAGCCGGCGCTTATGTGAAAAAGCTGCGCTCGATCCTGCGCTATCTCGGCACCTGCGACGGCAACATGGAAGAAGGCTCGCTGCGCTGCGACTGCAATGTCTCGGTGCGCAAGCCCGGCGGCGCGCTCGGCACGCGCTGCGAGATCAAGAACGTCAATTCGATCCGCTTCGTCATGCTGGCGATCGATTACGAGGCGCGGCGCCAGATCGGAATCATCGAGGACGGCGGCACCATCAAGCAGGAGACGCGGCTGTTCGATAGCGGGCGCGGCATCACGCGGCCGATGCGTTCCAAGGAAGAAGCACATGACTACCGCTATTTCCCCGATCCCGATCTGCTGCCGCTCGAGCTCGATCCGGCCTGGGTCGAGGAATTGAAGCGCGGCTTGCCCGAGCTGCCCGACGCCAAACAGGCGCGGTTCGTTTCGGCCTATAAGCTCTCGGCTTACGATGCCGGCGTGCTCGCCGACGAGCAGGCGAGCGCCGATTATTTCGAGACAGTGGCCAAGGGCCGCGACGCCAAGCTCGCCTGCAATTGGGTGATGGGCGATCTCTTCGGCGCGCTAAACAAGCTCGGCGTCGATATCGCGCGCTCGCCGGTCGCGGCCGGCGATCTCGGCGCATTGCTCGATCTCATCCAGGACAACACGATCTCCGGCCGCATCGCCAAGGACGTGTTCGCCGAGATGCTGAGCACCGGCAAGCAGCCGACGGCGATCGTCGAGGCGAAAGGCTTGCGGCAAGTCACCGACAGCGGCGCGATCGAGGCGGCGATCGATGCCGTGCTCGCCCAGGAGCCCGAGAAGATCGCCGAGTACCGCGCAGGCAAGGACAAGCTCCTCGGCTACTTCGTCGGCCAGGTGATGAAATCGACCGGCGGCAAGGCCAATCCCGGCCTGGTCAACGAATTGCTGAAGAAGAAATTGAGCGGCTGATCCGAACGGCCCTGACCAACACTTTCGTCATTGCCGGGCTTGTCCCGGCAATCCATGGACCCGCGGAACAAGTCCGCGGGTGACGAAATAAAAGTAAGAGCGAGAACGCGCTACGCCCGTCCGTACGTATCTTCGTAACGCACGATGTCGTCCTCGCCGAGATAGGAGCCCGACTGCACCTCGATGAGATGCAGCGGAATCTTGCCGGGATTTTCGAGGCGGTGCCGCGTGCCCATCGGAATGAAGGTCGATTCGTTCTCGTGGAGGATCATCTCCTCGTTGTCGCGGGTCACCTTGGCGGTGCCGGTCACGACCACCCAATGCTCGGCGCGATGATGGTGCATCTGCAGGCTGAGGATGCCGCCGGGCTTCACCATGATGTGCTTCACCTGCACGCGCTCGCCGTGGTGGATCGAGCGATAGGTGCCCCAGGGCCGGTGGACGAGCGGGTGCGATACCAGCTCGCTGCGATTGCCGCGCTCGAGCCGGGCGACGATCTGCTTGATGTCTTGGGCGCGATCGCGGCGCGCGACCATCACCGCGTCCGCGGTCGCGACCACGACCAGATCGTCGACGCCCAGCACCGCGAGCAGGCCGGATTCCGCGCGCAGATAGGAATTGCGCGTGTCCTCGATCACGACGTCGCCGGCGGTGACGTTGCCGGCCGCGTCCTGGTCGCCGATCAGCCACAGCGCATCCCAGGTGCCGACATCGCTCCAGCCCATCTCGACCGGCACGACCGCGGCATGCGGCGTGTGCTCCATCACCGCATAGTCGATCGAATTGCTCGGCGCGGCGGCAAAGGCGTCGCGATCGAGGCGCAGGAAGTCGAGATCGCCTTTGGCCTTCGCCAACGCCTCGCGGCAGGCGGCCAGCATGGCGGGCTGTAGCCGCTCGAGCTCGCCGAGCAGCAGCTTCGCGGGGAAGAGGAAAATGCCGCTGTTCCAGGAATAGGCCGGATCGGCGATGTAGGCCTCCGCATGTGCGCGATCGGGCTTCTCGATGAAGCCCGCGACCTCGAACGCGCCGGCGATGCCGCCGAGCGATTGGCCGCGCTTGATATAGCCATAGCCGGTCTCGGGCCGGCTGGCGGCGATGCCGAAGGTGACGAGGCGGCCGGTCGCGGCGGCGTCGGCGGCGCAGGCGACGGCGGATTTGAACGCCGCCGCATCGCCGATCGCGTGGTCGGACGGCATCACCAGCATTAGCGCATCGGGCGCCGTGGCGGCGAGCGTCAGCGCGGCGACGCAGCAGGCGGGGGCGGTGTTGCGCCCGAACGGCTCGAGAACGATCGCGGCGGGCGCGATGTCGGCGAGGCGCAATTGCTCGGCGACGATGAAGCGATGCTCGTCATTCGAGATCACCAGCGGCGGCGCGAATTGCTTGGGATCGGCGACCCGTAAGCCCGCTTCCTGCAAGAGCGTGCGCTCGGTCAGCAACGGCAGGAGCTGCTTGGGGTATTGCGCGCGCGACATCGGCCACAAACGCGTGCCCGAGCCGCCGGAAAGGATCACCGGATGGATCACCGGCATGCCCGGCGGCGGCATCAAATTTCTCCTTGCGTCGCGTTCATCGGCAGACGGCATACTAGTACCCGGAATCAAAGCTGAGTGATACGTCGG
>DATLUE010000202.1:0-26709 GCA_035533255.1 Allostellaceae bacterium
GCTCGCCCGGCATGTTCATCATGATCGCGGTGGTCGAGCCGGCGTGATGCGCGCCGTAATAGATGCCCGTCAGCATGATCAGTGACGCGACCGCCGGCATCTTGAAGGTGATCGGCAGCAGCATCGCGATGGTCGTCACCGGCGAGAGGCCGGGCAGCACGCCGACCACCGTGCCGAGCGCGGCGCCGATCAGGCAATAGATCAAATTATCGGGCGTTAGCGCGACGCCGAAACCGCTGCCGAGACTATGCAGGATGGCATCCATCGCCTAATCCGGCCACAACGAGAACGGCAGGTCGAGACCGTAGACGAAGACGCCGGCACCGAAAGCGGCGAGCGCGACGCACATGATCGCGATCTCGATGAGGCGGATGGTGGGATTGGCGAGACCGGCGATGATCGTGGTGCCGACAATCGCGGGGATCAGCCCAAACCGCTCGACCGTCACGCCGAAGAATACGACGCTCAGCGGAATGAGATAGATCGCGCGTGCGCGCCACGAGCCGAGCCCACCCGCATAGGGCGCGAGCCAGCCCTGCACCAGGCTGGCAAGGCCCAGCCCGGCCAGGATGATGCTGAGGATCAGCGGGAAGCCGCCGGGGCCGACATGGGTCGGCGTGCCGAGATTGTAGCCCAAGGCCATGACGATGCCGGCGACGCCGAATGCCAGGAAAATGCTTCCCGAAGCGATCTTCCGCACCTCGCCGCGCCGTGTCGCCACGCTCATGCCAGCTCGAACAAGCGCTGCGGCGTCTTGTGCAGCCGCTCGGGGCCGTTCGGGCCGACGAGAAAGTTGTTGGTGTTGCTCATGAAGTTCTTGCCGACCAGCATCGAGGCATGGAGGCCGAGATTCATGTTCTCGCGCACCGTCATCGATTCATCCTGCCTGATCAGCGGCCGCTCGACCATCTCATAGCCCTGGCCGTGGCACAGGATGCGCTTTTCCTCGGGCAGGCGATGCGCGCGCATGAAGTCGTTATGCGCGGCGAAGATGTCCTTGCAGGCGGCGCCCGGCTTCATCCGGTCGAGCACATTCTGCTCGGCGGCAATGACGAGGGCGTGCGCGTCGACGATCTCTTGCGGCGCCTTGCCCATCACGGCAAAGCGGAAGAGATGCGTGTAGAAGCCGTGCGGCCCGTTGCATTCGATCATGATGCCGACGACGTCGTTCTTCTCGATCGTGCGGCTCTGCATGTATTTCGGCTTGACGAAGCTCGGCTGTCCCGGCGGCGTCGCCATGACGATATAGAGTCCTTGCGAGCCGCCGCGCAGGGTCGTCAGATATTGCATATAGGCGGCGACCTCGAACTCCCTCATGCCCGGCTTCACATGATCGAGCAGCAGGCTCATCACCTCGTCCTGCATTTCGGCGGTCGCGCGAATCAGCGCGATTTCTTCGGGGCTCTTGATCGCCTTCAGATCGTCGATCATGTCGGTCGCGTCGGCAAAGCGCAGATCCGGCAGCAGGTCTTTCAACCCCTGCGCGAAGCCGTGATACATGCCGTTGGCGCCGACGAGCCCGACACGGCGATAGCCGGCGCGCTTGATCTCGTTGGCCATCAGCTCGGCATCGTAGCGCGCGGTATAATCGACCGCGCCGTTGAAGCTCGGCGTCGAGACGCGCTTGCCGATGCCGCGGAATTCCGGGTGATCGCCGTTATAGGTCCATTCGCCGCCGAAGATGCCGACCTCGCAGGTCGTCATCAGCCCGCCCGCGGGAAAGATCACCGAGCGCGGATAGGCGTTGGTCGCGGGCGTGTCGGTGAACCAGCGGGTATAACCGCCCATCCAGTCTTCCGCGCTTTGCAGCACGATCGCATCGAGCCCCGCCTGTTTCATCGCGCCGCGCGCTGCACTCCAGCGCCGCTCCAGCTCTGCGGTCGAGATCGCATTGCGCATCGCCGATTCAGCCATCGCTCTCTCCTACTTTGCGCCGCTCGCGTCGATGACGACGGTCGCGAACCGGCACGGCACGTCGCCGCGATTGGCCCAACCATGCAGGGTCGCGCGCTGGATCATCGTGTCGTGCGGCTTCATCGTCACTTCGGAACCGTCGTCGAGCAACATGCTCAGCGTGCCCGCCAGCACCACGATGTAATCGATGGTCTCGGTCTTGTGCATATGCGGCGCGGTGCCGGGCGCCAGCTCCAGAATCCGAAAGACCGCGCCGCCGTCCTGGGGCAGAACCGGAAACGGCCTGGTCGTCGGGTCGGGGCCGTCGAGCGCCGGCGGCAGGGTCTCGTTGATCCAGAGATTGGCGACCGCGACGCTCGCCTGCATCTTGCCGGGCTGCGCTTCGATCGCACTGTCCGAGCCGAGCATCGAGCGGCCGCTCGCATCATGCGCGGTAACGATGCGGCGGATTTTGAAGCTCATGAGCTATTTGCCCTTGGCGTCGATCAGCACCTCGGCGAACATCGCCGGCTTGCCGCTGCGATTGTCCCAGCCGTGATTGGTCGAGCGCTGAACGATCACGTCGCCTTCCCGGCACAGTACCTCGCCGACATCGAGCGTCATGTAGAGCTCGCCCTTGAGGATCACGTAGTAGTCGATCGTCTCGGTCTTGTGCTTTTCGGTGTCGTTGCCGGGTGGAATTTCGAGAATGCGGAAGATCGTGCCATTCGGCGCCGGCGTCACATTGCCCGGCTTTACGGTCGGGTCGGTGCCGTCGAGCGCCGGCGGCGTGCCCTCGGTCCACCACGGATCGTAGCGCCCGACGCGCGCATCGAACCGGCCGGGCGTCGATGCGACGACCGTGTCGCTGCCGACGATCGAGCGGCCAGCAGCATCATGCGCCGTGACGATCCGCCTGGTATCGAATGCCACCGCCGCCTCACTGCGCCTGGTATTTGAGCCGGGTGAAGATGTTCGCCCAGTTGTCGCGCTCCTGCTTTTCGAAAGCGGCGATCGATTCCGGCGTGCCGGCGGCGCCGCGGATGGTGGTGCCATAGGACAGGAGCCGCTTGATGTAAGCGGGATCTTTGACGATCGGATCAATCGCGCGATTGAGCTTGGCAATGATGTCGGCCGGCGTGCCGGTCGGCGCAAAGACAATGGTGAAGCCCTGAACGCGATAGCCCGGCAAAGTCTCGGCAATCGCCTGAATATCCTCGTGCCCCGGCACGCGCTGGGTCGAGGTCTCGCCGATCGCGCGCAGCGTGCGATTGTCGAGATAGGGCTGCACGGCGTCGAAGGTCGTCAACACCATCGGTATCCGGTTGGCGACCGTGTCCTGCATCATCGGGCCGTAATCCCGGTACGGGATAGCGACCATCTCGGTGCCGGCAAGCTTGTCGAACCACGGACCGATCAGGCTGGTGATGCCGATCTGGCTGAAGCCGTAGCTGAGCTTGCCGGGCTCGGTCTTGGCCAACGCGATCAGCTCGGGAATATTGTGGACCGGCAGGCTCGGATTGACGGCAAGCGCGAAGGCGTTTGCATCCGACAGCATCGCCACCGGCACGTAATCGTGATCGGGATCGTAGGGCAGCGATTTGAACATCCATTTGTCGGTCGCGACCACCGACAGCCCGCCGAGATAGAAGGTATAGCCGTCGGGCGCGGCATGCGCACCGCGCCCGGCTGCAATCAATCCGCCGCCGCCGGTGACATTGTCGACGATCACCTGCTGGCCCAGGGTTTGCGTGAGCTTCTCGGCGACGATACGCGCGACCAGATCGGGCTGCGAGCCGGCCGGCACGCCGATGATAAAACGCACCGGCTTGGTCGGCCAATGGGCGGCGGCATGCGCCGGCGCCGACGAGAGCAGCGCCGCACCGACCAGCAAGTAGATCAAATAACGCATTCCGTCCCCCCTGTCGCGGCGTCCGCCGCGCGGCATCAACCTCACAAACAATAGACGTCGATCGCCATCGGGATGCGATCGTTTTCGAGAATGGTCTTCTTCTTGGCGATCGCCCAGCGTTCCTCGCGCAAGGCAAGCTCGTATTCCGCGCGGCCGAAGAAGGTGTGGCTCGCCTCCAGTAGTGGAAAGAACGCGTGGCATACCCAGGACGAGCGCAAGCGGATGCGCTGCGGCGGCTGCGGCTCGAGCAGCAGGATGTTGCTGACGATGTGCGTGGTGCGCGGCAATGGCAGCGCCGCCGGCGAGCGGCCCGAGCGGATGCGCACGATGCGATCCTCGAGCCCGCCGCGCGCCGCGTAATACATCAACGACAGCTCGGTCTGCGGACTGGTGGTGAGCTCGCCCTCGGCGGTCCAGGTCGGAACCCAGAACTCGCAATCGCGGGCGTACAGCGCAAGCCATTCGTCCCAGCGCCGCTCGTCGAGATAGCAAGCCTCGCGGCCGAGCAGCTCGACCCCGATCGCCAGCAGCGCCGCATGCTGCGCGCTCGTTATGGCACTCATGAATAGGCTTTCCGCCCCGCCATGCCGGCTTCCATCAGCCGGACCCATTCGCGGAACGGCGCGTGGGTGCCAAGCTCGGTGTTCTGGGTGCGGTGGCCCTTGACGCTGGCGAGCGGGTGAAGCTCGGCCGCACGCGCCTCGTCATTCGCGCCGCGCTCCACGACGCCGATGCCGCGCGAATAGCCTTGCAGGAAATCGACGCCGGTCGATTTGAAGCCGGTCTGGCAATCGGCGAACACGGTCACGTCGTCGGGCGTCGCATAGCCGCCGGGATTGACGAAATCCTCGAATTGCCGAAGCCGCGCCGCGCGCTGCGCCGGCGGCTCGCCGATCGGGCCGATGACGTTGCTGCGCAGCTCGGTCAGGTCGACTGAGATCGGGCGGAAGGTGCGCAGGATCGGCACGATCTGGTCGGCGATCTGCAGATTGGGGAAGAACACCGCGTTGCGCTGCTTGATCATCCAATCGGCGCGGAGATCGCCGACCCGGCCGCGGACCTCGTCGAGCGTCGCATAGACCGCGCGCCGCTCGGGCTCGGCGACGTCGTGCCAGACCGAGCTGTGGCCGTGCGGGAATTCATAAGCGCCGATCTGCACGTCGTTGCGCTTCTGCCAATCGAGCTCGCGCGCCGCGACATTGCCCTGGCCTTTGCGGCGGCGCTCGGCGATCGCCATGAAGCTGCCATGCGCGGTATCGACGTGATACGGGTCCTGCCCGTTCTCGAGCTGCATCTTCCAATTGCCGCGATAGGTGTAGGCGACGCGGCCGGGAATGATCTCCATCCCCTGCGGGCCCTGGTCCATATGCAGGTCGATAAAAAATTTGAGATCGCCGAGATGCTCGTCGAGCGGCGGCACGTCGGGCGACAGGCTGCCGAAGATCAGACCCTTATAGGTCGCAAGCTTGGCGAGCGGGATGAGGTCGTGGTTCTGGGCGTCGAATGCCGGCGGATAATCCGCCGCCTCGCGTTGCTTGATGCTGATGTTCTTGCCCGAGGAATCGTAAGCCCAGCCGTGATAGAGGCAGACATGGAATTTGGAATTGCCCTTCTCGAAGCGGCACACGGTCGCGCCCTTGTGGCGGCAGGTGTTGAGAAAGGCGCAGATATTGCCCTTGGCGTCGCGCGAGACGACGACCGGCGTGCGGCCGACATAGGTGGTGATGTAGTCGTGCGGCTTCGCGATCTGCGATTCTAGCGTCAGGAAGTTCCAGGTGCGCTCGAAAATGTATTTGATCTCGAGCTCGAACAGCTCGGCATCGGAATAGACGTCGCGATGCACGCGGAAGACGCCTTCCTCGGGCCGATCATCGACATAGAACCGAGCGGGCTTCACGGCCATGCGCGTCTCCTGCCCTGCGAGATCGTCAAGCTTCTGATTGGATCGAGCGCGGAAAAACTAGTCATTGCCTTGCCCCAAGTCAATCGCGCTTCACCGCCACCGCGCGTTGCGACGAGCCCGTTTTCGTTGTATGCGCAAGGCTCATCGCGACGAGCGTCGGCGCCAAGCCGGACGCCAGGGAGGACGGAATGGCACGGTTCAAATATCTCAACAAGGAAGACGTCGCGCCCGAGCATCGCGCGCAGATGGGCGACATCAACCTGTCGAGGCTGCTGATCCACAATCCCGAATTGGCACGGGTGTCGGGCAACGGGGCAAGCTTCATCCGAACCAAGATGAAGCTCGATCCGCGGCTGCGCGAGATGGCGATCATTCAGGTCGGTTACGTCGCACGCTCGGTCTATGAATATGCGCACCACATCAAGATCGGTTTCGATTTCGGGGTCAGCGAGGCCGACATCCGCGCCATCGCCGACGACACCGAAGGCCGGCCGACGAGCCTCGACCCGCTGACCCGGGCGGTGCTGAAGGCCGCGCGCGAATTGGCTAGCGAGATCAACCTCTCGGATGAAACCTTCGCGGTGCTGCAACAGCACCTCGATCCCCCGCGGCTCCTCGAGCTGTTCCAGGCGATCTGCTCCTATTGCGGCACCGTCCGCATGCTCGCCGCGCTGCGGATCGATCTCGAAGACGAGTACCGGCCTTATCTCGATAAATTCCCGCTGCCGAAAGATTGAGCCCTAAACCTTCGGATACCAGCTCGGCCTGCGTTTTTCGAGAAAGCTGGCGACACCTTCCTTCGCCTCGTCGGTCTCCAGCATGCCGCGCCCGGCTTGCTCCAAATCGCGCAACATCGCCTCGGCGAGCGGCGGCGGCGCCAGCCGCGCGGCGATTGCCTTGAGCCCGGCGATAGCGCCCGGCGCGCCGAGCAGAATGTCCTCGATCAGCCGCGACAGCGCCGCCTCGATCGCATCGGCAGCGCCGATCTGGTGAACCAAACCGCAGCGCAATGCCTCGCCGGCCGAGAACCGCTCGCCCGAGAGGCCGTAGCGGCGGAACGCGCGGTAATCCATCGCGCGCAGGAAGATCGGCACCAGCGGCCCGGGGACGAGGCCGATGCGCACTTCCGGGATCGAGAAGAACGCGTCCTCGACCGCCAGTGCCACGTCGCAGCACGCGGCGAAAGCAAGCCCGCCCCCGACCGCCGCGCCATGCAGTATCGCGATCGTCGGCTTCGACAGCGCATCCAGCGCCAGCAGCATGTCGATCAGCTTCGGCCCGGGCTCGCGCGGCTGCGCCGATGCGTCCTGGTTGCTGCGATGCCAGGCGATGTCGGCGCCGACGCAAAAATGCTTGCCGGCGCCGCGCAGCACCACGGCGCGGATCGCGTTGTCTTTATCGATCGAGGCCAACTCGGACAGCAGCTCGCGCAGCATCACATCGTCATAGGCGTTGCCGCGATCCGGCCGGTTCAAGGTAATGGTGGCGACGCCGCGCCGCCCGCGCTCGACCGCAATGCGCTGGAGGCTCATCGGTCGCTCCACTCGATGCGATGCCGCATCGTATAGGCCTTCATGATCTCACGGATTCGATCGTCGATCGCGGCGCGGGGCGCCGCCGCGCCGATCACCCGAATGACCGCAAGCGTGCCGTGGGCCGAATCTTGCCTGACCTCGACGGCGATGTCCGCTGCGGCGATAGCGCCACTCAACACCGTCCGGAACGTGCGCGCCGCTGCATCGTGGCGAAGCTGCGCCTTATTGGGCTTGCCGACATCGGTGAGCGGCAACGGATCGATCAGGAAAATCTCGTCGGGGGTTCCGGCGCGCTCGGTGATCTCGGCACGCACGAAGGCTTTGAGCTCGTCCGCCGTGACCGGTACGTCCTTCATCGGCTGAACATACGCGACCGGCAACTCGCCGGCATAGGCATCTGGCTTGCCGACCGCCGCACACAGCAGCACCGCGGGATGCCGGCGCAACACGTCTTCGATCAGCACCGCATCGATGTTGTGGCCGCCGCGGATGATGACGTCCTTCACCCGACCGGTGAGCCAGAGATAGCCCTCGGCATCGAAACGCCCGAGATCGCCCGAGATGAACCAGCCGTCCTCGGTGAAAAGACCGACGTTGAAGCGCTCGTCAACATAGCCCGGCGTCACGCCCGGCCCCTTGATGAGAACCACCCCGATCTCGTCCACGGCGCAATCGCGTTCGATGGCCCCGTCACCGCCGAGCGTCACCGTCCGGAGATGCGTGTAAGGAATGCGGATGCCGGCCGAGCCATAGCGCGGTTCGCCGTCGCGCGGGGCCTGGGTGACATTGGCGGTGTATTCGGTTGCGCCATAGGTCAAAAGGCAGCGCACGCCGGTGATGCGCTCGATCTCCTTCGCGACCTCGATCGGCATGCCGGTCGAGCCGGTCGGCATGTAGGGCCGCAGCGAGCGGATGTCCTCGCCTTGCGGCGGGTTCTTCGCCAGCACCGACAAGGTGGTCGGCACGCCGGCCAGCACGGTAACGCCGCAGCGCTCGACGAATTTCCAATAGCGCGCGATGAATTCCTTGTTGCGCGCACCGAGCGCGGTCGGAATCACCACGCGCATGCCGTTGGCGATCGCGCTGACGCAGCGATTGTAGAAGCCCGCGACGTGGAAGATCGGATAGTCGGCGAAGATCACGTCTTCGGCCTGATGCGCCATGATCAGATTGCTGACCCAGATTTTATAGGCAAGGCCGCGATGCGTGATCTTGACCAGCTTGGGCGAATCCGTTGTGCCGCCCGAGTGGATGTAGGCGGCGATGTCATTGGGTGCGGCCTTCCGTGCAAACGCCGGATGCTCGGGTTGCGAGGCTATCCGGGTTTCGAGATCGCTCGCCGCGATACGCTTGCCGCCGGGACCTGGCACGGTCAGCACATGCATGTCGGGGTCCAACTCGTCGGCGATGGCGCGGAAATTCTCCCAGATATCGTAGCCCGGCGTCGGGCCTTGCACGACCACCACTTTGGCGCGGCTGGCGCGGATGAGCTCCAAGACTTGCGGCGGCTTCAGCATCCAATTGAGGCTGCAGACGATGCCGGCGGCGATGCCGCCGAGCAGCGTCACATAGAGCTGAGGCAGCGTCGGCGTCAGCGCGATCACGGCGTCGTCCTTGCGAACGCCCAGCGCATGAAACAGATTGGCCGCCTGGATGATTTCGCGGCGCAGCGTCGCATAGGTGATGTGCTGCGGCTCCGACGCGGGATCGGCGGTCTCGAAATAATCGAGCGCCACCTTGGCCGGATCGCGCTCGAGGCCGCGCCGCACCCAATCGCTCACATCCCAGGAGAATATCTGCTGCTCGAGCGGCACGCGCTCGATCGCCTCGACATCGTGCAGATCGCGCAATGGCGGATAGTCGACGCTCATCAGACCTCGTCCGCGGTCAGGCGCGCGAACCGCGCCGCTTGGGTCAGCTCGTTGCCATAGCGCGCCGACTGCGCCAGCGCGTGCTTCCACAGCATGCCGATATCATGCTCGTCGGTATAGCCGATCGCGCCGTGAAGTTGGAGCGCGTTGCGCATGATCTCGGTCGTAACGCGCACGCTGCGCGCCTTGGCCGCCGCGATCATCGCCGGCACGGCGGTGCCCTCGTCCCAGGCAAGGCTGATGCGATGCAGCAGCGAGCGGTTCAGCTCGAGATCGACGAAATTGTCGGCAAGACGATGCTGCAGCGCCTGGAAGCTGCCGAGCGGCTGGCCGAATTGCTTGCGGGTCTTTACATGGTCGAGGGCCAGCGCCAGCGCGCTTTCGCACAGACCCAGAAGCTCGATCGCGCTGCCGAGCGCGAGAAGATCGCCGAGCCTTGCCGCCAGCCTGGCCGCTTCGTCGCCGCCGGCAATGATCTGCGCGCTTTCGCTGACCGCGATCGTTGCAGCGTGCGAGCCGTCGACATTCGGCGCGATCTTCGTGGCCTGCGGGCGTGGGAGAAGACCGAGCCGGCCGTCGCTCTCGATCAGAAAATCACGCGCGCTCGACGCAAAGGCCGGCACGCGCGCGATGCCCGGCGAGGCTTTGCGGAACGCCCAGCCGTCGGCATCGAGCGCCGGCACGATGATCGGCGAGCCGTCGAGGACCGCCGGCAATAGCGGCTGTGGCACGTCCACCGCGCCCAGCAGCCACGCGCTCGCCACCATCTCCAGCAGCGGCGTCATGACCGCGTGGCGACCGGTCTGCTCGAGCACGATGTAAAGCTCGACCGCGCCGAGGCCCAACCCGCCGCGCGCCTCCGGCACCAGCATGCCGAGCCAGCCGGCATCGCAGATCGCCTGCCATGCCACGGCATCGATGTCCTGCCCGGCATCGCGCAGCACCCGCGCGCGTTTGGCGCCGCCGAGATCGCCGCATAGCTTTGCTGCGCTGTCGCGAAGCTGGCGCTGCTCGTCGCTCAGTTGCTCGTCCATCGCCGTTATCGTTCCGCGTCCGGCAGGCCGAGCACGCGTTTGGCGATGATGTTGCGGTTGATCTCGGTGGTGCCGCTGCCGACCGAGAGGCGGCGCATCTCGAACAGCTCCGACGCGACGTTGACCGCGCTGGAGGCGAGCAGGATGTCGTCGACGCTGGCGCCCTCGCCGCCCGCCGCCTGCACCAGCAGATCGGCGCTGCGCTGCGCCAGCGTCCCGCCGGCAATCTTGATGACGGGCGCGCTCGACAGCGGCGCGGCCTTGGTGCCGTGAAGCTTCGCCGCGTGCCGGTAGTAGGCGAGGAACGCCAGCAGATCGATCTCCAGCGCCGTCAGCCGGTCGCGAAACCCGGCATCGTCCCACGCACCGGTGCGCTTCGCCAATTCGCGCGCCTGCTGCAGATAGACTAGCGCATAGCGCGGATGGCCGGTGGTGAAGCGCTCGCCGCCCAGCACCATCCCGGCGATGCGCCAGCCCTGGTTGAGCCCGCCCAGCATGTTTTCCTGGGGCACGCGCACATCGTCGAAAAACTCCTCGGCGAATTCGGCGTCGCCTTTCAAGGTCTGGATCGGCCGCACCGTGATGCCGGGCGCGCGCATGTCGACAAGCAGCATGGTGATGCCGGCATGGCGCGGCTTCGCCTCGGGATCGGTGCGCACCAGCATGAACATCCAATCGGCATAATGGCCATTGGTGGTCCACATTTTATGGCCGTTGACCGCGAAGTGATCGCCGTCGAGCACCGCACGCGTTTGCAGGCTGGCGAGATCGGAGCCCGCGCCGGCTTCGGAATAGCCCTGGCACCAGGTCGCATCGCCGGAAAGGATTCCCGGCAGGAACCGCGCTTTCTGCGCCTCGGTGCCGGCGGCGATGATGATCGGGCCGATGAAGTTGAGGCCGTGCGGATAGGGCGTCGGCGCGCCGATGCGCACGATCTCCTCGAACAGGATGATTTGCTGCGTCAGGCTCGCACCCATGCCGCCATATTCTTTCGGCCAATGCGGCGCGATCCAGCCGCGCTCGAAGAGCCGGCGGTGCCAGGGCTTCAGCTCGGGCGGCTGGATGCGATCGCGGCGGTGGCAGAGCTCGCGCGGGCAATTGTCGGCGACCCAATCGCGCACCTCGGCGCGAAAATCGCGGTCCGCCGGCGCGTCATCCGAGAACAGGCTGGCGATATCCCACGGCATCAGGCTCAACGGCTCTCGAAATGAATCACATGAGACGAAGTTGACGGGTCTCGGTCGATAAAGTCAAATGGCGAGACGCGCCACTCGTTCGGGAGGAATCGACTTATGCGCCCGCAACTTCTCAATCCTGCGCAACTGACGAGCGTCTTCCGCAAGGAATTCGAGCTGTGCGCGGTGCAACGTGGCGAGACCATCGTCCTCCTCACCAACCTCAATACGCGCCGCGAATATGTGCAAGCGGGCATGGCCGCCGCCGAGGATTTGGGCGCCGAAATCTACGAGCTCGGCGTCAGCCGCGTGCCGGATTTCTCGCGCGTGCGCCGCGAGATCGGCGCGGCCAAGGGGCTGATGGAAGCGCTCAAGGCCGCCGACTTGATCCTGACTTTCCAGCCGCCGAACTTCGCGCGCTGGCAGAAAGAGGCGCGCGACGCCGGCGCGCGCGTGTTGTCGGTGGTCGTCGCGCCCGACGAGCTGGCGCGGCTGCAATCGCCGCCTGGCCTGAAGGAGGCCGTGCTCTATGCCGCCGAGCGCTGGGGCAATGCGCGCGAGATAAGGCTGTTGAGCGATGCCGGCACCGATCTCGTGTGGCAGCGCGGCGAGTTCAAGGTGAAGAGCCAGTACGGCTTTGCCGAAACGCGCGGCCGCGTCGATCAATGGGGCGCGGGTCACATTACCAACTATCCCAATGAAGGCACCGCCAACGGCCTCGTCGTGCTCCAGCCCGGCGACTTCTTCATCCTGCCTTACATCCGCGTGATCGAGAGCCCGGTGCGGCTCGAGATCCGCAACGGCTTCATCCGCAAGGTCGAGGGCAGCGTCGATGCCAAGGCCTTCACCCATTGGCTCGACCGCAACAAGCGCGGCGACGACGATCTCGATCCCTATGCCGTGTCGCATCTCGGCTTCGGCCTTCATCCGCATGCGCATTGGGATCATGTCCTGCTCCATGGCGATCAGCCCGATCGCATGGATTCGGCGGCGCGCGTGTTCTCGGGCAATTTCCTGTTCTCGACCGGCCCGAACAACGACATGGGCGGCAAGCGCGACACCAAGGGCCATATCGACACGCCGATGTGCGATTGCACGGTGCTGCTCGACAATGAGGTGGTGATGGAGCGCGGAAAGTTCCTCGACCCGAAGCTGATCGTCGCGCCGGCTTGGGGCTGATTCTCTGAGCACCCAGGCGCGCCTCGTCGGATTCTTTATCGCGCTGGTCTTTGGCTTTTCGGTGCCGTCGCCGAGCGCGGCGGCCGATGCGGTGGTCGTCGCCTCGAAGATCGACACCGAGGGCGCGCTGCTCGGCAGCATGATCGTGGCGCTGCTGCGCGGTCGCGGCATCGCGGTCGACAGCCGGTTGCAGCTCGGGCCGACGCAGATCGTGCGCCAAGCGTTGCTGGCGGGGCAGATCGACCTCTATCCCGAATATACCGGCAATGGCGCGATCTTCTTCAACCGCGAGAACGATCCCGCGTGGCACGATCCGGCGCGAGGCTATGTGCTGGTGAAGCAGCTCGACCGGGCGCAGAACGACATCGTTTGGCTCGCCCCCGCGCCGGCCGACAATAGCTGGGCGATCGCGATGCGCCGCGATGTCGCGCAAAAGCATCGCCTGACGACGCTCGAAGACTTCGCGGGATATGTGAATGGCGGCGGCACGGTGAAGCTCGCCGCCTCGGCCGAATTCGTCGACAGCCCCGGCGCGTTGCCGGCCTTCGAGAGCGCCTACGGCTTCAGGCTCGCGCGCGGCCAGCTTCTCACCCTGGTCGGCGGCGATACCTCGGCGACGTTGCGCGCGGCGGGCGAAGGCATCTCGGGCGTCAACGCCGCGATGGCCTATACGACCGACGGCGCGCTCGCGGTGCTGAAGCTCCAGCTTCTTGCCGACGACAAGCGCGCGCAAACCGTCTATCAGCCGGCGCCCATCATACGCGGCACCGTGCTGGCGCAACATCCCGAGATCGAGGCGATTCTCGATCCGGTGTTTCGCTCGCTGACGCTTACCAGGCTCCAGCAGCTCAACGCCAAGATCGCCGCCGATGGCGAGGAGGCCAGTGCCGTCGCCTCGGCCTATCTTTCCGCCAACGGCTTTCAGAAATGAATTCGATGCCGCGCAATCGCGTGCTGTTCGCGCTGATTATCGTCGCGGTTGCGGCCGGCGCGCTCGGCAGCTTTGTCGCCGACGCGCCCAATCGCCTGGTCTCCGGCCAGCCGCTCGGCCTATGGCAAGCCGGCGGCGCCACGACCGCCCTGCCGCTGGCGCTCCTCGGCGCCGCGCTTCTGGTCCTTTCATTCGCGCGGATCACGCGCGCGACGCGACTCGCTGGGCTTGGCTGCAGTCTCGCCGCGCTGCTGTTGTGGATATTCGCCGCCGGCAGCAGCGCATCCGCATTGATGGCAGCGGCGCCGCCGGCGACGCGCATCGCGCTCGGCTGGGGATTTTGGGCGACGGTATTCTGCCTCGCGATGATCGTGCTCGATGCATTGCAGCGGCTCGATGCCCACGGCCTCCTGCGGCTTAGCACGGTCGCGGCGATCGTTGCCGCGATCGCGGCGATGGCGCTCGCCGGACATTTCGATGGACTCTCGCTGGCGCGCGAATACGCCGCGCGGCGCAGCGCGTTCTGGTCGGAGCTGGAGCGGCATTGCTGGCTGGTGCTGGCCGCGGTCGCTATCGCCTTGGCGATCGGCGCGCCGCTCGGCGTTTTCGTCGCGCGCCGCCCGAGCGCCGGTCCCGGGATTTTCGGCGCGCTCAATCTGATGCAGACCATCCCGTCGGTCGCGCTGTTCGGGCTGCTGATCGCGCCGCTCTCGGCGCTGGGCGTGGGCGGGATCGGCGCCGCGCCGGCGATCATCGCGCTGGTGCTCTACTCGCTGCTGCCGATCGTCCGGAATACCCATGCGGGCATAACCGGCGTCGATCCGACGGTGATCGATGCGGCATCCGGCGTGGGGCTGACGCCCACGCAAATCCTGTGGCGGGTCGAGCTGCCGCTCGGCCTGCCGGTCTTTCTCGCCGGCTTGCGCATCGTCACCGTCCAGGCGATCGGCCTGACGGTGATCGCCGCGCTGATCGGCGCTGGCGGGCTCGGCAGCTTCGTGTTCCAGGGCATCGGGCAATATGCTCTCGACCTCGTCTTGCTCGGCGCCCTTCCCACCATCCTGCTGGCGCTCGCCGCGGATTTCGCGCTCGCGCTGATCGCTGCCTGCTTCGAAAGGAATCCCGCACCATGATCGAGCTCCGCGGCGTGACCAAGCGCTATGGCGCGCGTGCCAGCGTCAACGACGTGTCGTTCGCGGTTGCCGAAGGCGCGTTTTGCGCGCTCGTTGGCCCGTCAGGCTCGGGCAAATCGACCACTTTGCGCATGATCAATCGGCTGATCGAGCCAAGCGCGGGCACCATCCGCCTCGGCGGCGAAGATGTCGCGACCATCCCGGTCGAGAGCCTGCGGCGGCGGATCGGCTATGCCATCCAATCGGTCGGGCTGTTCCCGCATTGGACGATCGCCGACAACATTGCGACCGTGCCGCGGCTGCTGAAATGGCCGGAGGATCGCGTCCGCGCGCGGATCGAGGAATTGCTGACGCTGGTCCGGCTCGATCCCGGTGCGGTGCGCGCGAAATATCCGCATCAGCTTTCGGGCGGCCAGCAACAGCGCATCGGCGTCGCCCGCGCATTGGCGGCCGATCCGGACGTTCTGCTGATGGACGAGCCGTTCGGCGCGCTCGATCCGATCACGCGCGAGGCGCTGCGCCTCGAGCTGGCGCGCATCCACAAGGCGACTGGCAAGACGATCCTTTTCGTCACCCACGACGTCGACGAGGCGCTGCAAATGGCCGATGCGATCGCGATCATGCGCGACGGCCGGCTCGTGCAATTCGGCACGCCGAGCGATCTTCTGACCAAGCCCGCCGATGATTTCGTCCGCGATTTCATGGGCGGCAGCGCGCTGGGGCTGAAGCTGCTGGCGCTCGAGCGCGTCGCCGATCGCCTGAATCCCGAGACCGTCCCAGGCGAGGCACCGTTGGCGCTCGACGCGCGCTTGTCCGAGGCGCTGTCGCAAATGGTGCTGCGCCGCGCCGACCGGCTTCCGGTCAGCGACGACGCGGGCAAGCCGGTCGGCTCGATCGCATTGCGCGATCTGGTGGCGCGATCATGAGCCGGCGCGATTTGTTGCGCGACCCGTTGCTGTGGCTGCTGCCGCTCTTGGTCTTCTTTTCGCTCGGGATGAAGCTGCTGCGGCCGGTCTTCGCCTGGGCGTTCCCCGGGACGGTGCCGCCGATCTATGCCGACGACACGTTCCTCGCGCTATTCCTGTCCCACGCCGCGCTGGTCGCGATTTCGAGCCTGATCGCGGCACTGATTGGCGTAGGGCTCGGCATCGTCGCGACACGGCGCTGGGGCGCGGAATTCCGCCCGTTGCTCGAAGCGCTCGCGACCATCGGCCAGACCTTTCCGCCGGTCGCGGTACTGGCGCTCGCCGTGCCAGCCTTCGGCTACGGGCCGTTGCCGACGATGATCGCGCTGACGCTCTACGGCATCCTGCCGATCCTCAAGAACACGTTGGCGGGGCTCGCCGGCGTGCCGGATTCGGTGCGCGACGCCGGCACCGGCATGGGGCTGACCCGTTTCGAGCTTTTGCGCGATGTCGAGCTGCCGCTGGCGGCGCCGACCATCCTCGCGGGCATCCGCATCGCGGTCATCATCAACATCGGCACCGCAGCGATCGGCTCGACCGTCGGCGCGGTGACACTCGGCAATCCGATCATCGGCGGGCTGGTTACCGGCAAGGTCTCCTATGTCATCCAAGGCGCGCTGGTCGTCGGCCTGTTCGCGATCGTGACGGATTTGCTGTTCGAGCGGCTCGATCGCCGCTTGCGGCGCTTCGCCGCGCGCGACTAAGAATGTCGCAAAGGTCGAGGGCATATGGCACAGGATTGGGATGATCTCGGCGCGGTGGCGCCGGCCGCGCTCGGCGAGGCGCGGCTGCAGGCGCATCACGCGGTGCAATGGGCGACGCGCGCGGCGTGCGCCAATCTCGCCCCGATGCCGGGCGACAGCCAGACCAATCTCGGCTGGGATCGCACCAATGCCGCGCTGGTCTCGCATGAACTGCGCGCCGCGAGCGGCGAACCGCTGTCCATCGGCCTACGCATCGAAGCGATGACACTCATCGCCCTACATGGCGGCGCCATCGCCGATCAGTTCCCGCTCGACGGCAAACGCGACGCCGGCGCCGGCGCGTGGCTCGATCGCTTGGCCGCCTCCGCCGGCCTCGCGCTGCCCGGCGGCGCGAGTTTGCCCTATGCGATCCCGGCTCATCCGGTCGGCGACGGCGCCGCCTATTCCTGCGCGCCGCATCAAGCCGAATTCGCTGCTCTCGCCCGCTGGTTCGCGATCGCCGATGAGACCTTGGGCGCGATCCACGACCGCCTGCCAACCGGCGAAGCGAGCCAGCCGCGTTGCTGGCCGCATCATTTCGACCTCGCCACGCTCTGGACCTTGGGCGACGGCGATGCCGAAACCGCGGCTTCAATCGGCATCGGCATGTGCCCGGGCGACAGCTATTACGCCCAGCCCTATTTTTACGTCAGCCCCTGGCCGCGTCCAGCCGAGGACAAGCCGCCGTCTTTGCCGCTACCCGGTCATTGGCACACGCAGGATTTCATCGGCGCGATCTTGACCGGCGAGGACATCGTGGAATTGACCGACCGCCGCGCCAACACGCGGCAGTTTCTTGACGCGGCAATCGCGGCGGCGCGCGGGCTGGTGGCTGCGCGCTGAGCGGTTTGGCGCTAGGCTGTGCGGAATTGATCCACGGGAGGAAACATGGCGCTCGCTTACGATGAACCGCTGCGGTTCGGCTTATTCTTCGCGCCGTTCCATTCGGCCAAGCTCAACCCGACCTACGCCTTCGAGCGCGATTTGCTGCTGACCGAACATCTCGACCGGCTCGGCTATGAAGAGATCTGGTATGGCGAGCATCACTCGGGCGCGATGGAGATGGTAGCCGCGCCAGAGCTGATGATCGCCGCCGCGGCGCAGCGCACCAAATACATCCGCCTCGGCACCGGCGTGAAGTCGCTGCCTTACTACAACCCCTTCATGCTCGCCGAGGCCATGGCGCAGCTCGACCACATGACGCGCGGCCGCGTCATGTTCGGCGTCGGCCCCGGCGCGCTGCCGAGCGACGCGAAGATGATCGGCATTCCGGTGGGTGAGCTGCGCCGGCGGATGGAAGAAAGCCTCGACACCATCGTCGATCTCATGCATGGCGAAACGGTGACGCGCAAGACCGACTGGTTCGATCTGCGCGACGCACAGCTCAGCGTCGGCTGCTTCAGCCGGCCGATGATGGAAATGGCGGTGACCACGATCCGCTCGCCGGCCGGCGTCGTTGCCGCAGGCAAGCACGGGCTGGGGCTGCTGACCTTGGGGCCGATGAGCGACGCGGTGCTCGAGCATCACGTGACGAACTGGCACATCTACGAAGCCGAGTGCCAGAAGCACGGCCATGTCGCGGATCGCGGCAAATGGCGCATCACCTTGATGATGCACATCGCCGAGACGCGCGAGAAAGCCTATGCCGATGCGGCCTGGGGCTTTCCAGAATTCAACAACTACTCGCACGACATCGTGCCGGCGCCGCCGGCGATCCCACGCGACACCAAGGATCTCGTCAAGGCCGCGATCGACGCCCAGGTCGCGATCATCGGCACGCCCGACGACGCGATCCGCGAGATCGAGCGCGTGCGCCAGAAGCTCGGCGGCTTCGGCGCGGTGCTGCTGTTCGGCAACGACCTCGCGCCGTGGCCGGCGCAACAACGCAGCTTCGAGCTGATCGCCGAATTCGTGAAGCCGCATTTCAGCCGCGCCAACGCGCTGCGCGCCGCCAGCTACCAGACCACGGCGGCGGTCATCGGCGACTATCGCCAGGAAGCGGGCTCGGCGTCTGCCTCAGCGACCGACGCGTATAAGGCGAAACGGTAAGAAAGCCCCTCTCCGCACGAAGTGGGGAGAGGGAGGGGCCCGCGCAGCGCGCGGGAGGGTGAGGTGTCCCTCAACAACCTCATCGTGTTGCTAACATACTCACCCGGTCGCTGCTTCGCAGCGCCCACCCTCTCCCCCCCCCAAGCGGGCGGAGAGGGTCAGTTTGCGAACGCAACCTCGCCATGCAGCGCCGGGACGCCAGCCTGATCGAGCACCCAGACGGTCGCGGATTTTCCGTCGGCGCTCGGCGCGCCGCACAGCGTCACGGGACCGGTATCGTGGACGATCTGGCGATTGGCGCGGCTGATCGCGGCGATGCGCTTGGTCGGCATCTCGGTGCGGCATAATTCGATCAGGAGCTGCCCGAGCAGCGACGATTGCACGATCAATCCCGGCGCGCCCTCCACTTCCATCGCGTATTTGCGGTCATAATGGATGCGGTGGCTGTTGAAGCGCAGCGCCGAATAGCGGAACAGCAGCACCGGCGACGGATCGAGCGGCCGCTGCCACACCGGCGCGGGCAATTTCGGCGCCGACGCGGTCGCCGGGCCGTGTCCGTCGAAATAGACGAATTCGCGCTCCTCGACGATCGCGAGGCCGTGCGGGCCGGTGGTCTCGCTGCGCTGGAGCATGCGCAGGATCGGCGCGTCGGCAGTGCCGGCGGCCGTGACTTCCTTGATCGTGGTCGAGCGTTTCAACTCGTCGCCGATCCGAATATCGCCGAGGAATTCGGTGCGATCGCCGCCGATGCGGATAAAGCTGAACGGGATGCTGGGCATCCACGCGCTTTTCGCCGCTTGGCCGTCCGCGCGCATGTTGTCGGGCCGATGCAGCGAGCCGAAATAGAGATCGGCCCAACCCGGCGGCAGCACGTCGCCCGGTTTCGTCGCCGGATTGGCGATGCCGAAAGTCGCGGCGAGCCGGGCGACGGGGCCTGCGGTCGCCACCTCGGTCGCGACCGGGCTCGACGCGCCGACCGCGCTCTTCAAGGCCGAAAGATCGTGGGGCATGGCTATTTCCTCGCTGCTTGGATCGCTTGCCACACGCGCTCGGGCGTGGCCGGCATGTCGATATGGGTGACGCCGACCGGCGCCAGCGCGTCAACCACCGCGTTCATGATCGCGGCGAGCGCGCCGACATTGCCAGCCTCGCCCGCGCCTTTGACGCCAAGCGGGTTGGTCTTGGTCGGCACCGGATTTTCCTCGGTGTCGAAATTGCACATGTCGGAGGCGCGCGGCATGCCGTAATCCATGAACGAGCCCGACAGCATTTGCCCCGAGCGTGGGTCGTAGCGCAGATGCTCGGTGAAGCACTGGCCGATGCCCTGGCCGACGCCGCCGTGAATCTGGCCGGCGAGCGTCAGGCTGTTAATCACCGTGCCGACATCGTCGACGACACAATAGCGCAGCACTTGGGCTGCGCCGGTCTCGGGATCGATCTCGACCTCGCAGACGTGGCAGCCATTGGGAAAATTCGGGACCTCGGGATGGAAGCTCGCGGTCTCGAACAACCCGGTCTCGATGCCCTTGGGCAGGCGCGACGCCATATAGGCGGCCGCCGCCACGTCTTTCCACGCGACCGCCTTGTCGGTGCCGACGATGCGGAACTGGCCGGCGGCAAATTCGACATCGCCCTCGGCGGCTTCCATCGCATGGGCAGCGATCTTCTTCGCCTTGGCGATCACCTTGTCGGCCGCGATGACCGCCGCGCTGCCGCCCAGCACCGCCGTGCGCGAGGCATAGGTGCCCCCGCCATCGGGCGCCATGTCGGTGTCGCACATCTGCACGCGGATGTTCTCGGCATCGATGCCGAGCTTCTGGCTGAGGATGATCTTATACATCGTGTCGTGACCCTGGCCGTGCGAGATCGAGCCCGGAATCACCGTGACGGTGCCGCCTGGATCGAACTTCACCATCACGGTCTCGCCCATCGTCTGCGAGGTCTGCTCGATGATGTTGGCAAAGCCGATGCCACGCAGCTTGCCGCGCGCTTTGGCTTCGGCGCGGCGGCGCTCGAAATCGGCATAACCCGCCATGTGCAGCGCCATGTCGAGATTCTTCTCGAACTCGCCATTGTCGAGGGTGAAGACGAGGCCGGTTTTGAACGGCATCGCGCTCGGCGGCACGGTGTTGCGGCGGCGCAGCTCGGCGCGGTCGATGCCCAGCTCGCGCGCGGCGTTGTCGATCAGCCGCTCGGAAATATACGACGCCTCGGGCCGACCGGAGCCGCGGAACGGCCCGATGCTGGTGGTGTTGGTGAACACCGCCGACACCTCGGCATAGATCGCCGGCGTCGTGTAGGTCCCGGCGAGGCCGCCCAAATGCGCGGTCGGCGAGATCACCCCGCCCGGCGCCATGAACGCGCCGATGTTCGAGATTTGAGAGACGCGCATGCCGAGGAATTTGCCGTCCTGGTCGAGCGCGAGCTCGCCCTCGGCGATGTGATCGCGGTCGTGATCGTCGCTTAAAAGACCCTCGCTGCGCTCACTGATCCACTTGACCGGGCGGTTGAGTTTTTGCGATGCCCAAAGCGCGAGCTGGTATTCCGGGAAATGGCTGCCCTTCATGCCGAAGCTGCCGCCGACATCGCCGGCGACAATGCGGAACTGCATCTCGGATTTGCCGAACACCTTGCGCGCCAGATCGCCACGCGTGCCGTGCGGGCGCTGGGTCCCGACATAAAGCGTATAGCGGTCGAGCCGATCGTCGTAATCGGCGACGCAGCCGCGCGGCTCCATCGTGGCCGCCGTGATGCGGTTGAAGACCATCTTCAGCTTGGTCACATGATGCGCGCGCGCGAACGCGGCATCGACCTTCGCCTTGTCGCCGATCGTATAGAAGAAGCATTCATTGTCGGCGCAATTCGCCCAGAGCTTCGGCGCATTGGCGCCGCGCGCCTCGGCGGTCGCAGTGAGCACGGGCAGCGCCTCGTAATCGACAACGATGCGCTCGGCCGCATCCTTGGCGAGATCGACGGTCTCGGCGACGATGAAGGCAACCGGATCGCCGACCAGCATCGCCCGCTCATGCGCCAGCGACGGACGCGGCGGCAAGAACATCGGCGAGCCGTCGCGACGCTTGCGCGGCAGCACCGGCAGCATCGCGCCGAATTTCTCCGCCGCCCAATCCGCCCCCGTCAGCACCGCCAGCACGCCGGGCATCTGCTGCGCTGCGCGGATATCGACGCCGCGGATGCGGGCATGCGCGTGCGGCGAGCGCAGGACATAGCCATGCGCTTGTCGCGGCAACACGAAATCGTCGGTGTAGCGCCCGCGGCCGGTCAACAGCCGCGGGTCTTCGGTGCGCGGCACCGATTGGCCGAGCGCGAACTGTCCCATGATTTCCTCCCTGAGTTTCGCCGTGGACGCGGCGCGCGCTTTACGCCGTGTGCGCCTGTTTTTTGGCGAGAACGCGCGGATGCAGATTTTTGACGATCAAGCCGGTCAGCCGCTCGTCATGCGGGAAGAGATTCTGGCCGATCGGATAGGGGTCCTGCTGGGTGACCGCGATCGGCTCCTTGACGGCGTCGTCCACCGAGAGGCCGCGATCGACGAAACGCTCGACCAGCCCGACCCAATTCTCGACGATCTGCGCCTGCTCCTTGATATAGGCCTTGCCGCAAGGATCGCCGTGGCCGGGAACGATGGTCTCGACATCGAGCGCGTCGATGCGCTTGAGCGAATCCAGCCATTCCCAGGGGTCGCATTCCTGCAGCCAGGTGCGGCATTTGTGGAAGATGTTGTCGCCGGTAAAGACGACGCCGTCCTCGGGCACATGGATCGTGGTTTGGGGCCCGGTATGGCCGGCGTGATGCATGATCTCGAAGCTGTGCTTGCCGAGCTGCAAGGTTAGGCGGTCGGTAAAGGTCACGGTCGGCTTGTTGGGATCGAGGAAATCCGGATGACCGACCAGCCAGACGCTGTCGGGATCGGATTGCTTCATGCGCTCGCGCTTGTCTTCCATCGAGCCGAAGGCGTTGAGGTAGCGCTCGAAGCATTCCTGGAGCTTCACCTGGCCGACCACCGTGACGCCTTTGAAATAGGCGTTGCCGGCGATGTGGTCGCCATGCGGCTCGGTGTTGATGAGGTAGCGGATGGGGGCCTTTTCCTCCATCTGCTCGCGCCAGCGCAGCGCGTCCATCGGCTGCTGCGGCGAATCGATCATCACATAGCCGTCGGTGGTCTCGATGAAGCTCGGATTGCAGCCGCGAAAGTAGATTTCCGTGTAGCTGTTCCGTCCAACCCGGCGCATTTTTATCTCCCTGGGCGCTGTCTGCCGTTATCCGCGCCATTCTCCCCAATCCGTCGCAGCGGAACAAGGCCGGTTCCGAGCGGCAAGCGACGCTCCCCGCGGCGCAGGACCAGCCGGCCGCTCGCCGCAGCCTGGTTGGACCGCGCCGTCCGCCGCGCCGATTCCTTCCGTGATCGCGACGACGAGACTGTCATGACTCGGCGGATTTGATAAGCTGCCTGCCGAAGCATCAAAACAATCATCGGGCGCGCCATGGAATTCGGTATTTTCGACCATCTCGACCGCAACGATCTGGCGCTCGCCGACTTTTACGAATCGCGGCTCAAGATCATCGAGGCTTACGACCGCCTCGGCTTTCACAGCTATCACGTCGCCGAGCATCACGCGACGCCGCTGGGCATGGCGCCGAGCCCGAGCGTCTTCCTGGCCGCGGTCGCGCAGCGCACCAAGCGCCTGCGCTTCGGCCCGATGGTCTATGCGCTGCCGCTCTATCATCCGCTGCGCATGATCGAGGAGATTTGCATGCTCGATCAGATGAGCCGCGGGCGGCTCGATATCGGCTTCGGCCGCGGCTCCTCGCCGACCGAGCTTGCGTTCTTTGGCGAGAAAGGCGACGAGGCGCAGGCGATCTACACCGAGGCGCTCGATGCCATCATCAAAGGCCTGACCCAGCCGACCCTCGACTTTCACGGCAAGTATTTCGACATCGACTCTTTTCCGCTGACGCTCGAGCCGTTCCAGAAGCCTTATCCGCCGATCTGGTACGGAGTCCATGCGCCGGACAGCGCCGAGCGCGCCGCGCGCCGCGGCCTGCAGGTGATCGAGCTCGATCAGATCGCGCCGACGCGGGAATGCTATGACCGCTTCAGCGCCGTCTGGCGCGAGGCGCAGAAGGACAAGCCGCTGCCGCTGATGGGGCTTGGGCGTTTCGTCGTCGTCGCCGAAACCGACGACCAGGCCCGCTCGATCGCACGCCGCGCCTATACCCGGTGGCACGACAGCTTCACCTATCTGCACCGCCGGCACAATTACATCGGGGTCCATCCCCGGCCGCCGAATTTCGAGGCGATCGAGGAAGACAGCCGCGGCTTCGCCGGCTCGCCCGAAACCGTGCTCAAGATCGCGCGAAGCCAGATGGAAGCAACCGGCTCCAATTATTTCGTCGGGCAGTTCGTGTTCGGCGACATGAGTCTCGACGAGAGCTTGCGCTCGATCGAGCTGTTCGCCCGCCATGTGATGCCGGCGCTGCGGGGGAAGTAACGCGAGACATTTTTTATTCGTCACCCCGGACAAGCCGCAAAGCGGCGCGATCCGGGGTCCATCCCTCAACCGCGCAATGCGCGATGGACCCCGGCTTCCGCCGGGGTGACGAAGAAAGCTATTACGTCGCAAATCAGATGATCTTCGCTTCGCGCAACTTCGCCAGCGCGGCATCGTCGTGGCCGAATTCGCGCAGCACGGATTCCGTGTGCTCGCCGAGCAAGGGCGGCATAAGCTGCTGCGGCTCGCGCGCGCCGTTGATGCGCGGCGCCCGCCGCAGCATGGTCATCGCGCCATAGCCGGGGCGCTCGCGCTTCTCGAACAAGCCGAGATGCGCGACCTCGGCATCGGCGATCGCCTCGGCGATGGTGTTGATCTCGGCGCTGGCGACATCCCGATCGGCCAAGCGCTTCAGCCATTCTTCGCGCGGGCGCTTCATGAACACCGGCCGCATCGCCTCGATCAGCGCCGCGTAATTCGCGATCCGGCTGTGACGCTTCTGGAATATCGGATTGGCGCCGATGTGGGGATCGTCGACCGCGGCGCATAGCGCCTGCCACAGCCGGTCCGGCCCGCCGACATGGATCGCGAGCAGCTTGTCGTCGGCGCAGCGCAGCACGAACGCATGCGAATAGGAGGTGCGCGTCTCCGAGCCCATGTCGATGCCGGATTCGGTCAAGGCGGTGAAGGCATCCGGCATGAAATGGATCGCGGCCTCGATCATGCTGATCTCGATCTTCGCGCCCTCCCCGCTGCGCTCGCGGCCATAAAGCGCGGCAAGCACCGCGTTCGAGGCCTGCATCGCGGTCGCCTGGTCGGCGATCGTGGGTCCGCGCATGCGCGGATCGGTCGGATCGGTGAAGAGATAGAGCATGCCCGACAGCGCCTGGCCCACCGTGTCGAAGGCCGGCCGGTCGCGATAGGGCCCATCCTCGGAAAAGCCCGAGATCGCGCAATAGACGAGCCGCGGGTTGATCGCGCGCATCGCCTCATAGCCGAGCCCCAGTCGCTCGAGCACGCCGGCCCGGAAATTTTCCAGGACCACATCGGCTTTCGCGGCGAGGCGTCTCACCACCGCCAGCCCTTCCGGACGCTGCAGATCGACCGCGACGCTTTCCTTGTTGCGGTTGAAGGCGAGGAAATTATGGCCGTAGCCTGCGATCTTCGGCTCGGTGACGTAGAGCCGGAACGGATCGCCCGAGCCCGGCCGCTCGATCTTGATGACGCGCGCGCCCAGATCCGCCAGGATCTGCGACGCAAAAGGTCCCGCGATGAACTGACCCAGCTCGAGGACTGTGGTGCCGGCGAGCGGGCTTTCCGGCGACGGGTTCTTAGACATGACCACGAAACCCCAAAATAAAATCCCTCGTCCCGTGGAGAGAGGCTTAGTACGCCTCTTTCTTCAGCATGCGCTCGTAATCGGCGCCCATCACCTGGCTCATCGGGTCGCCGGCACGCGCGGCCTTCGCCATCGCGCCCTCGCGCGCGGTGATCCGCTCGGCCTCGGCAAGCACGCGCTCCAATTCGGCAGCCGGAATAAAGACGACGCCGCTGCTGTCCGCGAGCGCGCAATCGCCCGGAACCACCGTGATGTCGCCGATGGTCACGGCCGCGCCGGTCGCGACCTCGATGATGCGGCCGCGCGCGGTGCGCGCCGTGGCCGAGCGCGCGTAGACCGGAAAGCCGAGCTCGCTCGCCTCGTCGATATCGCGCGCCGGCCCGTCGACGATAACGCCGGCAATGCCTTTCGCCTGCGCGCCGATCGAGAGGATGCCGCCCCAGCCGGCGGCGTCGATACCGCTCTTCTGCTCGACCACGATCACGTCTCCGGCCTCGGCCGCCTCGATCGCGGCGGTGCAAAGATGCCGCGTCGCGGTGCGGCCCCTTGCCGCTTCGAGCTTTACCGTGCGTACGCGGCCGGCGATGCGCTGACGCGCCGAGCGCGGCGCGATGCCGGTCACCGCGCCAGGCAGGCCGAGGCGATCCATCGCATCGGAGACGGCGCAGCTATCGAGGCGGCGCAACCGGTCGAGAACGGTTTCGCTCATCGCGTCAAACCGGCGCCGCCGGACCGGTATTGGGCAAGAGGAAATGCGCGATCCATAGCGCGATCACCAAGGCGACCAATGCCATGCCGATGCAGTCGTAACGGTCGAGCGGGCGTTTTGTCATGATGGCGAATCCTCAATCGCGGTCGGATACGATGTTGCCGGCCAATTCCGCTTCATGCCGCCTCGATCGCTTTTTTCGGATCGAGGATACCGGAGCGCGCGAGCGCACCATAGGCGGCGATCCAAAGATAGCACGCCGCCGGCACCAGCAAGGCGGTGGCGAGACCGAAGGCATCGGCGGCCAGGCCGGTCGCGACCGGCACCACCGCGCCGCCGACGATCGCGACGCACAGAATGCCCGAGCCTTGCGGCGTCTCGTCGCCCAGATTCTCGATGGCGAGCGCGAAGATGGTCGGAAACATGATCGAGTTGCACAAGCCGACCGCGAGCACGGCAATCGCCGCGACCAGGCCGATTGTCGCGGCCGAGATGCCGGCGAGCGCCGCCGCGCCCAGCGCGCAAGCGACCAGCACGCTGCCGGCGGCGACGCGCCGCAGCACCGCCGAGCCGAGGAAGCGTCCGACCATCGCCCCGCCCCAATAAAGGCTGATGAGCCGCCCCGCCATCGCCGGATCGACATTCAGGATGCTCGCTTGCATCAGGTAGTTGATCAGCAAACTGCCGATCGAAACCTCGGCGCCGACATAGAGAAAGATCGACAGGGCGCCGAGCGCCAGCCGCGGCTTCCGGAGCGGCGCCAAAGCCGGGCGGGCGATTTCGGGCTGATCGGGAAAGCTGGCGGCGGCGCGACGCGACCACCAAAAG
>DATLUE010000203.1:0-5170 GCA_035533255.1 Allostellaceae bacterium
TCGGCGTTGCCGGTGCCGGCACGTTGCTGGTTGTGTTGGTCGCCAGCGACCGGCTGGGTCCAGCTTTGGCTGTCGCCGGCGGCTTGGCGCCGCTGGTGCTGCGGGGCCGCAGCCTTTGGCGCCGCTATCACGGCGGTGCCAGCACGGCGGGCGGGAAGGTCTCGGAGGTCGAGACCGACTTGTTGCGCATGCGGCTCGATCATGATACCGGCGCGATGAGTGGCCAGGTGCGGCGCGGCGCCTATGCCGGCCGGCGCATCGAGGATCTCGACCAGGCCGAGTTGATGGCGCTGTGGCGGCAATGCGTCGCCGAGGACGAGCCCGGCGCCCGGTTGCTTGAGAGCTATCTCGACCGGCTGCGCCCCGACTGGCGCCAAGCTGCCGGCGGCGGCGCATCCGGGGCGGCAGGCGATGTCATGACACGGGAACAAGCCTTCGCCATCCTCGACCTGGCACCGGGCGCGAGCGCCGAGCAGATCAAGGACGCGCATCGCCGCCTGATGATGAAGCTCCATCCCGACCACGGCGGCTCGACTTTCCTCGCGACGCAAATCAACCGCGCCAAGGAGTTGCTGCTCGGAGAATGAGCGGAGAGATATCCGTTATGAAAAGCTTAGCGGGTTTCGCTATAAAACCGCGGAACAGGTGGCAGGGCAGCAGCGTTGTTCGAGCGGGTTCCCGAATTTCTTAACGACCGTAACGAGCATTTTCATGACCATACGCGTGCGTAAAGCGGTGTTTCCGGTGGGCGGTCTCGGCACCCGATTTCTGCCGGCGACCAAGGCTATGCCCAAAGAGATGCTGCCGGTCGTCGACAAGCCCCTCATCCAGTACGCGGTTGAAGAGGCGCAGGCGGCCGGTATCGAGGAATTCATCTTCGTCACCGGCCGCTCGAAGACCGCGATCGAGGATCACTTCGATCATTCCTACGAGCTCGAAGAGACCCTTAAGGAGCGTTGCAAGGAAGCCGAAATACGCGCGATTCAATCCTGGCTGCCGCCGCCGGGGCAGGTTGCCTATACGCGCCAGCAGACGCCGCTCGGCCTCGGCCACGCGGTTCTGTGCGCGCGCAATCTGGTCGGCAACGAGCCGTTTGCCGTGCTGCTGGCCGACGATCTGGTGCTGGCGGAGAAGCCTTGCCTGAAGCAGATGATCGAGGCCTATGAGGCGCAGCCGGCGAATTTCGTCGCGGTCGAGGAAGTGCCGCGCGAGCACACCAACCGCTATGGCGTTCTCGATATCGAGCGCGAGGACGGCAGGCTGGTGAAGGTGAAGGGCGTGGTGGAAAAGCCGGCGCCGAAAGATGCGCCATCGACCCTCAGCATCATCGGACGCTATATCCTCGAGCCCGAGGTATTCGATCGTCTTGCCGGGATCGGCCGCGGCGCCGGCGGCGAGATCCAGCTCACCGACGCGCTCGCCCAGTTGATCGCCGCCAAACGCCCGTTCTTCGGCCTACGGTTCGAAGGCAAGCGCTTCGATTGCGGCGACAAGGCCGGCTTCTTCGAGGCCAATCTGGCCTTCGCGCTCGCGCGTCCCGACATGCGCGAGGCGGTGCAGCGCATCCTCGCGCAATATCGCTGAGCATTCGGTGATCATGACGAACGGCCCTGTCGGACATCGCTTCGACCCCACGATCCTGCGCGAATACGATATTCGTGGCATTGTCGGCGAGACGCTGCACGAAGCCGACGCGCATGCGCTCGGTCGCAGCTTCGCCGCCGTGCTGGTCGAGGCCGGCGGCACGACGATCGCCGTCGGCCGGGACGGCCGGCTGTCGTCGCCCGCGATCGAGCAGGCGCTGGTCGCCGGACTGAGCGAAGCGGGAATCGACGTGGTACGGGTCGGCCTCGGGCCGACGCCGATGCTTTATTATGCGGTCCATACGCTGGCCGTCGATGCCGGCATCATGGTCACCGGATCGCACAACCCGCCGACGCATAACGGCTTCAAGCTGATGCTCGGCAAAAAGCCGTTCTTCGCCGGCGATATCCAGCGTCTCGGCACGATCGCGGCGGCGGGGAGATTCCCCGAGGGTCGGGGCAATGTGCGCGAGCAGCCGGTCCTCGGCGCCTATGTCGCGCGGCTCTTACAGGATTACGACGGCACAAGGCCGCTGCACGTCGCCTGGGACGCCGGCAACGGCGCAGCCGGCGAGGCGTTGCAAAAGCTGACCGCGAAGCTGCCGGGCAAGCATCTCCTGCTGAACGAGGTCATCGACGGGCGCTTTCCGGCGCATCATCCCGATCCGACCGAAGAGAAGAATCTGGTCCAGCTCCAGGAAGCGGTGCGCCGCGACGGTTGCGATCTCGGTATTGCCTTCGACGGCGATGGCGATCGCATCGGCCTGGTCGACGGCCAGGGCCGCATTCTCTGGGGCGACCAGTTCATGGTGCTGATGGCGCGCGACATCATGCGCGCCAAGCCGGGCGCGACCGTCATCGCCGACGTCAAGGCGAGCCAGGTCCTGTTCGACGAGGTGGCGCGGATGGGTGGCACGCCGTTGATGTGGCGCACCGGCCATTCGCTGATCAAATCGAAGATGGCCGAGACTGGCGCACCGCTCGCCGGCGAGATGAGCGGCCATATCTTCTTCGCCGATCGCTATTACGGCTACGACGACGCGCTCTATGCCGCGGTACGGATCATCGGCATCCTGGCGCGCGGCACGGCGAGCCTTGCCGATTTCCGCGACAGCCTGCCCCGAGTCGTAAATACGCCCGAGCTGCGCTTTCCCTGCAGCGACGACCGGAAATTCAAGGTGGTCGAGGAAGTCCGTACCCGGCTCGAGCAAGCCGGCGCCACGGTCTCGGCGATCGATGGGGTGCGCGTGAAGACGGCCGAAGGCTGGTGGCTGCTGCGCGCGTCCAATACCCAGGATGTCCTGGTTGCGCGCGCCGAGGCCGGCGACGAGGCCGGCCTCGAAACCCTCAAGAAATTATTGGTCGATCAGCTCCGCGCGAGCGGCGTCGCCCCGCCGGCTTTCTGACCCGCCATTTGCAGGGACGGACCGAGCACCGCGCAAGCGCGGTGCTCGCGGTGAAGCACCGCACAGGCCGAGCGTGCCTCGGTAGCGGTCAGATCGATGATCCGGGCGTCGTAGATCGCGCCGTGATGCGTGCGAGCGGCGACGACGACGACCGGCTTGCCGCGCACCGCCGGCGCGTGGGCGCGAGCCTCGGTGCCGGCGCGGGCGGCCGATGCGTGCGCGCGATAGGCGCCGACCTGGACGCTCCAACGCATGATATTATGTGTCGGATGTGCCAGCGTTGCCGCTTCGGCATGGCCGATCGGCGACAAGCGCGCCAGCGTCCCGACCGCACGGCGGGCGATCAGATGCAGCGTCAGGTGGTTCCGCGCGGGCCGCGGCGTGGCGGCGGCGAGCATCTGGCTCTTGGCCTGCTGGGGCGTGGTGCCGGCCATCAAGATATCGGGCGAGGGACGGCCATCGAACGCGGCATTGAGCAGCGCCGCCATCTTCAGGTCGCGGGCATGAGCGGAGACACCGCCCATCACGATGCCGATCAGCCGGCGATTGTAGCGCACCGCCGATGCCGCAAGATTGAAGCCCGAGGCGTTGATGAAACCGGTCTTGATGCCGTCCATCCCCGCGAAGGTGCTCATGAGGTGATTGTGATTGGTGTAGGTGACGCCGTGGAAGGTAAATTTCGTCGTCGAGAAATAGGCGTATTCGCGTGGGAAATCGAGATAGAGACGGCGGGCGAGGATGGAAAGATCGCGCGCCGTGGTGAACTGGTAGGGGTGCGGCAGTCCCGAGGCATTGTAGAAGGTGGTGTTGTCCATGCCCATAGACCGCGCTTTCCGCGTCATGCGCTCGGCAAACGCCGCCTCGGTGCCCCCCAACCCTTCGCCGAGGACGACCGCGGCATCGTTCGCCGACTGCGTCACCAGCCCGAAGATGAGATCGTGAACCGATACCGTCTCGCCGGCGACGAGATTGAGTTTCGTCGGCTCCTGCGCTGCGGCGTGAGCCGAAACCGGGAACCGTTGGTCGAGCGTGATCGTGTGATGCTCCAGCCCCTCGAAGGTCAGGTAGAGCGTCATCATCTTGGTGAGCGAGGCCGGGTAATTCGGCGAATCGGCATTGTATTCGCTGATCACTTGGCCGGTTTGCGCATCGATGACGATGGAGGAATATTTTGCGGCAAAGGCACTTGCCGAACAGCCGATGACGATCGCGATTGCGGCAATGGCCGCGACGATACCGGCAGTGCCGGTGCGCAAAAACCCGCTTCTCACCATGAAACTCCCTAATCCGGGTGCCAAAGATGCCGACTCAAGCGAAGACAGGTTACTAAATCATTGATGTAACGTAAAGAACTAGAACGCCTCGGTTTTGACATTTTTTATCGTCTCTGCCGTAATTTGAGCATGTTTTGTATCGGTGGGCGCCCCGTGTTATTGCAACGCACAAATCTCGAGCCCAAAGCTAGATTTCAGTAAGGAATCACATATATTGCGTTGCAATATAGCTGCTGGAGAGTTGCCATATGCCTAAAGCTTCGCCGAAAATCGCGGTCTCTGCGACGGTGTCCCCGCCTTACCTCAGTTACGCCGAGCTCGCCGATTACGGACGCGAGACGATCGCGGCGGCGATGAATTCGAATGCCGTGCTGACCACTGGCCTTGAAGCGATCGGCCAGGAAGTCGCGGGCTTTGCGCGCGCGGCATTCGAGAGCGCGGGCGAGGCCGCGCGCGCATTGCTGGGCGCGCGGACGCTCGACGACGTGATGCGGCTGCAGACCGATTTCGCGCGGCGCAATTTTGACGGGCTGGTCGAGCGCACTGCCAAGCTGTCCGAACTCGGCTGCTCGTTGGTCGGCGCGAGCGTCGACTCGTGGGGCAAGCCGTCGGCGCGGTGATGCTGCCGGGTTTGCGTGGTTCGCAAAACCCGGCTCTGGCCGGGTTTTTTATGCCGGTGCGTAACCGAGAAAGCGCTTTGCCCTGAGGCGAGAGAGACCATATCATGGCTGGTCGGTTTCTTTTCCCACCTTCCAGGATGTTCGACCGACCGGTTCGGCATGAGCGATATCGAGAAGCGAAACGGCACCGAGGGCCCCACCACTGGCGTAATCGTCAAGCCGAAGGCGAAGACGAAGAAGCCCGCGATGTATAAGGTTCTTATGCTGAACGACGATTACACGCCGAT
>DATLUE010000204.1:0-2417 GCA_035533255.1 Allostellaceae bacterium
CTGATGGCGATCGAGTCCGCCTGCATTCCGCTCCCGTCCGAGATCATCATGCCGTTCTCGGGCTACCTCGTCTCAACGGGCCGGTTCGACCTCGCGCTGGTCGCGACCGCGGGCGCGCTCGGCTGCAATCTCGGCTCGACCGTGGCCTATGCCGTGGGCGCCTATGGCGGACGGCCGCTGGTCGAGCGCTATGGCTACTGGGTGCTGATGGGCGAGCGCGAGCTGGCGGCGGTCGACCGCTTCTTCGCCCGCTTCGGCTCGGTCGCGGTTTTCATCGGCCGGCTGTTGCCGGTCATTCGCACCTTCATCGCGCTGCCGGCCGGGGTCGCGCGAATGTCGCAAATCAAATTCCAGCTCTACACCTTCCTCGGCTCGTGGCCGTGGTGTTTCGCGCTCGCCTATATCGGATTCCGTTTGGGCGAGCGCTGGAACAGCGATCCGCGCCTGCGCGAGGTGCTGCACCGCTTCGACGCGGTCATCGTCGCCGCCATGGTTCTTGCCGCGGCCTGGTATGTCCGCGCGCATTGGAAGCATCGCCTGCGGAGGAAACCATGACGCTTCGCATGGGCAGCACCGCCACTGCGCGCTATCGTCGTGCCATGCACCGCCGTGCCCTCGCCCTTGTCCTGGTCGCCGGTATCGTCGTCATCGCCGCGGCGCTGATGACCCAGTATGTGGGCGGCCTGGTGCCGTGCGAGCTGTGCCTTTACGAGCGCTGGCCCTATTACGCCGGCATCTCCGTGACGGCGCTGGCGCTGCTCGCCTTCCGGGTGCGGCCGGTTGCGATCTCTCTCACGGCCGCCGTGGTGCTGATCTACGCCGCGAGCGGCGCGCTCGGCTTTTACCATGTCGGGGTCGAGCGGCATTGGTTCGAAGGCCCCTCGGCCTGCACCAGCCCGACCAAGCAGGCGACGACGATCGACGAGCTTCGCGCGCAGCTCCTGGCGACGCAGCCGGTGCTATGCGACCAGCCACAATGGTCGTTCCATGGCCTGACCTTGGCCGGGCTCAATTTCATCGCCTCGCTCGGGCTCGCGCTGGCTTCGCTCTACGCGCTGCGCGAGGCGCTGAGGCGCGGCGCATGAGCGGTATGCCGCGCTTGCCGGGCGATCCGTCGGAAGCGGAGCTGCTCGCTCGCATGATCCGGGTCGACCACGCCGGCGAATATGGTGCCGCGCGCATTTATGCGGGGCAGCTTGCCGTTCTCGGGAAATCTCCCGCGGTTCCGGTCATCCGCCGCATGGCCGAGCAGGAGCAGCGTCATCTCGCCGCCTTCAAGCAACTCGTCGCCGAACGCCATGTGCGGCCGACGGCGCTCCAGCCGCTGTGGCATGTCGCGGGCTGGGCCCTCGGTGCCGCCACGGCGCTGTTGGGCGAAAGCGCCGCCATGGCCTGCACCGCCGCGGTCGAAGAGGTGATCGACGCCCATTACGAAGGCCAGATTGCGGCGCTTGGCGCCGCCGAGCCGGCGCTCGCCGAAACGCTCGCCGCGTTCCGCGACAACGAGATCGAGCACCGCGACATTGCGCTCGCGAACGGCGCCGACGACGCGCCGGCGGCGCCGCTGCTTTCGGCCGCGATCAAGGCCGGCTCGCGCCTCGCGATCTGGCTGTCGACACGGCTCTGACACCGGGAGGAACGACAATGATGCGCGCCAAGACCGAGCAGCGGGTGAAGCGCTGGAACGATCAGCGCTGGATCATCGATTCGGTGATCCAGGCGATCGGCATGGAATGGGACCAGCCGCGGCTCGCCTACACACTCTATCCCTGCGGCCCCGACGGTACCGGCGATTTCCGCGGCGTCGGCGCGCGGGTCCGCAAGTTCGCGGACATGCACCGCGAGTTCGCCGCCGCGGCCCGCCGGCGTGAGGCCTGGGCCGAGCGCTACGAATCCGAGGAACGGTTCGTCGCTGCGCGCGAAAGCTATTTCATCGCCGCGCTGTTATGGTCGGCGGCGCGCTGGCCCATTTTCGAGAACAACCCGACCTCGATCCACTACAACACGCGGACGGTCGCCTGCTACGACAAGTACGCGAAATACGCGCCGCGACCGGTCGAGCGGATCGAAGTCCCGTTCGGCGGCAAGAAACAGTCGCTGCCGGGCTATCTCCATCTCCCCCACAAGCCGCAACCGGGTGAGCGGTTTCCCTGCGTCATCGGCATCGACGGCATGGATGCGTCCAAGGAAATCATGTGCTCGATGTACGGCGACAAGTTCCTCGAGCGCGGCTTCGCCAGTTTTGCCTATGACGGGCCGGGGCAGGGCGAATGTCTGGCCCGCGAGATCTTCGTCACCGCCACCAACCACATGGATGCGGCGAAAGCGGTGCATGCGCGTCTTTCGCGCCATCCCCATATCGACCCGGACCGGCTCGTCGTCATGGGCGTGAGCTTCGGCAGCTATTTCGGCTTGCA
>DATLUE010000205.1:0-13784 GCA_035533255.1 Allostellaceae bacterium
GAGGCTTCCCAACCCAAATACCCGGGCGCCATCATCCCGGAATCATGGGCGAGGATTAATCGGAACCCTGGGCGGCCATTAATCGGAACGCATGGGCGCCATCATCTCGGAATCGATGGGCGGCTTGCCCCGGAATCAGCAGCATGACGATGCGCTGCCAGATCACCAAGGCGCGGCTTTGGCCAAACGCGACAACGCTGTCGTACGTGCCGATGAGTTTGGATCCCTGCGGAATTAGAAGAATCCGGCCCGTAACGGTATCGAAAATGTTGGCAGTTATTTGCGCGAGCACCGCGCCCGGCAGGTCGGAATTAATTCCCGTAATAAGGCTGGACGAGATCACCGTGCCGGCGAGGATCTCATAAGGCGAGGCCGGATCCTGCAGAGCGTGCTGGTTGTAGACATTGCGATCGGGCGACTCATTCAGGAAATCCAGCTTGCGCTGCTGGTCGTTCTGGTCGCGATCGAGGTTGAGGTTGAGACGGTCGCTTGGCGCCGCGGCCGTTTGAACTGGCGCGGTAGGAGCATTCCCCTGCCCTGCAGCCGCAACTGGTGTGATGTTGGCGGCACTCGCGCCTGACCCCTCCTCGCTGCGCGTCAGCTGGAAGAACACGCCCGCCTCGTGCGCTTGCCGCGCTTGTTGCGCGAGCCGCATGCGCTCGGCACGCTCAGCCTCGTCTTCAGGGTTGGGACGTAAGCTCGTGTTCGGCGCCGGCGGCGGGGTGACACCGAGCTTTTTCTCCTCATCCACGACCGGCGGTCCCAAATCCCCCGGCAGCGGCGCGCCGAGCGCCGGCGGCTTCGCCAGCTGGTCGTAGCTTTTGGGGAGACCGGACAGCGCATCGGCCATCGGCTTGCGCTCAGCGTTGTAGAGCTCCTGGTCGCTGACGCGCTGACGGAATGACGTGCCGTTGAGCGCAATCCAGGCCGCGCCGAATATGGCGATCGAAGCGATCGCGGCAATGCCGATCACGACGCGGCGCTTGAAGCGGACCACGCCTCGTGGCGGTGGCCGCAACACGAGCGATTCGGGATCGATTCCGGGCTTGGCTGGGCCGGTATTGGCTGGATCGCGGGGCGGCACTTCCGTCATCGCGGATACTCCGCAAAGCCGGCGCGGCCGTTGCCCGCATCGCTCTTCCGTACCGTGTCGGTCCGGCTGATCCGGACGATCTGTTGCGGATTCTCGCCGAGACGCAGCTCGGCGGCGGCAAAGAGCTGATCGACGATGTAGTAATCGCCGCGGACGCGATAATTGACGAGCGCATTGCCGCCATTGGCGCCGACCACGAAGAGCGGCGGTGCTTCGCCCTGGTCGATCCGCGCTGGGAACTCGATATAGACTTTCGAGCCGTCGTCGAAAGCGCGCAGCGGCCGCCACGGCGGATTGTCGCCCGTAATGGCATAGCGGAAGTGCAGATTGCCGAGCGCGACACCGGTATCGACCGGCGCCGCCGCTTCCGCCTGGGCGTTCTGTTGCTTCAGCGCGAAGAGCTGGTCTTCCGGATAGGTCCAGGACACCGCTGCCATATAGGTCTTATCGGTGCTCTCGAGATCGAGATGGTAGATGCGCCGATCGGTGGTGATGACGAGATTGGTCTTGAGCCCGGACGCGAAGGGCTTCACCAGGATATGGACCTGGCTGTTCGCGCCGGCGCCGCTGGTGGTGTTGCCGACGACCCAGCGCACCGTGTCGCCGGCCGCAATGGAGACGAGTTTCTCGCCGCGCTGCAAGGCGAGATCGCTCACCTCTTCGGGCGCGGTGTAAAGGTGATAAAGCGCTCCTTCCGTGAAGGGGAAGACCTGGATGGCGTTGATATAGCCATGGCTAGTCGGCTCTTCGAGCGCGGCCTTGTTCGCCGCGTCGACGCGCGCGGTCGGCGGAGCGGCCTCGGGTTTTGTTTTCGCCGAACGCGGCGGCTTCAGCTGCCCCGGCAGCGGCAGCGGCTCGCGAATCCGAACGACCTCGACCGGTTTCGGCGGCGCAGAGGTGATTACCGAGGGCGTGAAGGAAGCGCTATCGTAGCGAATGTTCGGCGGCGGGGTCTGGCCGGAGCAGGCGGCGAGAGCCGGAACCGAGATCGAGAGAAGCAGCAAGAAGCGGAGCGAGGAAGTCATGGGCTTTCTCCGGGATTGAGCTCGCGGGACCAGTTGAGACCGTCGACGAAAAGGCCGAGCGGGTTCTGGCGCAGCGCATCGACAGTGCGCGGCGGCTGCAGCACGACCGACGCGATGGCCGTCCAGCGCTCGGTCTTCGCAAGGCTGCCATGGTCGTAGGTCTGCTCGGTCCATTTGATCTGGAAGGAATCGTCCGACACCCGAACGACGCTTGTCACCTGAACCGAGACCGTGCGCTCGCCGACGGCTTTGAAAGGATCGTTCGTGCGCGCGAAATCGTTGAGAAACGCCGCGCCGTGATCGGTTGCATAGGCGTAAGCCTCGAGCCAGTTCTGGCGCACCACGATCGGATCGAGTGAGAGCGAGCGCACATCGGTGATGAAGCGCGCGAGAAAATACGCGATCTGCGCGTCGTCGGGCTTGTAGGGCCTGATCGCTGGGCCAACGGCCTGGACGTCGCCGAGCTTGTCGACCTCGACGACATAAGGCGTGATGCGGCTTTGGGCGCTGAGCCAGATCACGCCGCCGCCGAGGCCGAGCGCCAAGCCGAGAGAGCCAAAGGCCATGAAGCGCCAGTTCTTCGCTTGAACGCGGGCGGAACCGATGCGCTCGTCCCAGAGCTGCGCCGCTTTCTGGTATGGCGTCACCGGCTGGGGTGTCTGTCCGTAGCGCTGAATGGCGCGTTTGAAGATCATCGCGTTACTCCTTCACTCGCCCAAATCCGGGCTCGGCCCCGAGGCTGGCCGGTCGCCTTCGCGGATCGCCTGGCTCACGACGTGGCGGTAGGCACGGAAACGCTGCTCGGCTTTGAGGCGCTCAACCCAACCCGGGCCGGCGGCGGAAGTCGAAGGCGAAGGCGATCCGTTTGGCGGCGCACCAAACCCTTTGCCGCCGGTGGCGCGCCAGGCGGCGCGCCGGCCAGCGGCCGCGCTCTCGGCCAGATCCTCAGCGAGGCCACTGCCAAACGCGCTCGAACCTTGGCTGAACGCGCCGAAACCGGCGCGAGCCACACCGCCAAGGCCGGCGCCGATTCCGGCGAGGCCTTCGGCACCCGAGGTCGCCTGCGCGAGGCCGTAGGCCGTTGTGGCGCCAGAGCCGAGCGCCGTGCCGGCGCGGATAGCGGCAAGCCCACCCGAGACGCCGAGACGGGCGAGACCCATCGCGCCGGCGCCGGCGATGAAAGTCCCCGCGGCCACGGCGCCGACCGTGCCGATCACCGCGCCGGCCCCGAGCTGTGGCGCGCCCGAGACGAGGCCGGCGGCAATGCCCGGACCGAAGATGCCAAGCCCGAAGAGCGTCAAGGATGCAAGAACCAGCGACATCGCCTGCGCCAGATCGGGGGTCTGGCCTTGAAGTGCGCCGGTGAAGGAGCTGAAGAGCGTCGTGCCGATACCGACGATGACCGCGAGCACCATGACTTTGACGCCGGCCGAGACGACATTCCCCAGCACGCGCTCGGCGAGAAAAGCCGTCTTGTTCCAAAGCGCGAAGGGCACGAGCACGAAGCCGGCCAGGGTCGTCAGCTTGAACTCGATCACCGTGATGAAGAGCTGCACGGCAAGGATGAAGAAAGCGAGGATGACGACGACCCAGGCAAAGATCAGGACGGCGATCGTCACGACGTGATTGAAGAAAGAGGTGAAGCCCATCAGCGAGCCAGCCTGCTGCAGCAGCGGCCATGCAGCCTGATAGCCGGTGGCGGCGAGATGGCCGGGCTCGAGCAGGGTTTGCGGTGTGAGGCCGCTGCCGCTCGCCTGAAGGCCGAGGCTCGAGAAGGAATTGAAGATGATGGTGGCGAGATTCGAGAAGTTGTTCAGGATGAAGGCGAAGCTGCCGATATAGAGGGTCTTCTTGATCAGCCGCGCGAGGACGTTCGCCTCGCCATCGAGGGCCCAGAAGAGACCGGCGAGGGTGATATCGATACCGACGAGCACGGTGGTGAGCGAGGCAACATCGCCGCTCAAGAGACCGAAGCCGCTATCGATGTAGAGGATGAAAGTCTGGGTGAACTGATCGATGACGCCGAGATCGCCCATCGCCGGTCTCGATCCTTAGGGCTGCACCGTATAGGCGGTGTTCGAGCCGAGGAAGGTGGTAAGCGCGGTTTGCGCTTCCTCCTCGGCTTCGGCATCCCGCGCCTGCTCCAGGGCTTCCGCGCGATATTGCGTCGCCATCAAGGTCTGGATCTGGAGCTGCTGCTTGGTCGACAGCGCGAGCAGCTGGTTATTGGCCTGGAGCGCCTGTAGGTTGCCGGTCGCGCCTTGCGAAGCAGCGACCAGGCTCGACAGTGTGCCGGTATCCGTCGAGACGTTCTGCGCGATCTGGGATTGGATCGTGAGGGTTTGCTGGAAAGCGGACATCGAGTTCTGCCAACGCGAGCGCGCATCGGCGAGCAGCTGGGCGAGCGAGGTCGAGCTTCCGTATTGCTGCGGATAGAATTGCGCGAAGGCGCTCTCCGCCGCGTTCACCGTGAAGGCGATCCCCTGCGCTTGGTTGATGAGCTGGCTGATCTGCTGCAGCGGCGAGACTAGTTGATTGAGCGTCGAGAAATTGAGGCTCGCGAGATTGCGGGCCATGTTCTCCAGCATCATCGCTTCGTTCTGCAGCGACTGGAGCTGGTTATTGATCTGCTGCAGCAGCCGCGCGGCCTCGATCACGTTCTGGCTCAGGACCGAGACATCGATCACGGGCAGATCGGCTCTTGCTGGCGCCGTAACAAGCCCGGCCAAAATGCTGACGGTGGCGAGGAGAGTTGTGGCGCGGAGTGATCGTTGCTTCATGAGCGTTCCTCCGGATGTTCGGTTGTTCCGAGAAGCTCGACCGCCCAGGCGAGATCGCGGGCGCGGAGATAGCCTTCGAGGAACCCGGCGGGACCGTGTTCGGCGAGGACGCGCTCGATCAGCGCCTGGTCGGCGGCCGAGGACGCGCCGCAAAGGGCCAAGGCGATCGGCCCGAGGCCAAGCTCGAAGAGCCGATTGCCCTGACGGGATTGCAGGTAGTAATGCCGCTTCGGCGTCGCTCGGGCGACAAGCTCGATCTGCCGCGCATTGAGGCCGAAGCGCTCATAGGCTTCTTTCGCCTGCGGCTCGATCGCGCGGTCGTTCGGCAGGAAGATCCGTTGCGGGCAGCTTTCGAGGATGGCGGGCGCGATGCTGCTGCCGGCGATATCGGCCAAGGACTGGGTTGCGAACACCACCGCGACGTTCTTCTTGCGCAGGACCTTGAGCCATTCGCGGATGCGCGCGGCAAAGAGCGGATTGTCGAGATAGACCCAAGCCTCATCGAGAATGAGCAAGGTCGGCCGGCCGTCGAAGCGTTCTTCGAGACGATGAAACAGATAGGTCAGGACCGGCAGCACCAGGCTGGCGGTCTGCATCAGCCCCTCGGTCTCGAAACATTGGACATCGGCCAAAGCGAGCCGGTCCTCGGCTGCATCGAGCATGCGGCCGAAGGGACCATCGAGGGTGTAAGGCAGAAGCGCGGATTTGAGCGCGTTCGATTGCAGCAGCATCGAGAGGCCGGTCAAGGTCCGCTCGGCTCGCGGCGCAGAGGCGAGGCTCGACAGCGCCGACCAGACTGTCTCCTTTACTTCCGGGGTGACGGGAACCTTCTCATGGACCAGAAGGCCCTGGAGCCATTCCGCGGCCCAGCTGCGCTCGGCTGCATCCTCGATCGCGCTCAGCGGCTGAAAAGCGAGCGTGCCGTCGAGTTCGAGGGCATGATGCTCGCCGCCCATGGCCAGCACTGCGGCGCGCGCCGAATAGCCCTTGTCGAAGACGTAGACCTGCGATTGCGGGTAACGGCGGAACTGCAGCGCCATCAGTGCCAGCAGAACCGACTTGCCGGCGCCGGTCGGCCCGACAATCAGCATATGGCCGACATCGCCGATATGGGTCGAGACCCGGAACGGCGTCGAGCCGCTGGTCTCCGCATAAAAGAGCGGCGGGCCGTTCAAATGCTCGTTGCGCGCCGGGCCGGCCCAGACCGAGGAGAGCGGTAAGAGATGCGCGAGATTGAGGGTATGAACGATCGGCTGCCGGACATTGGCATAGGCATGACCGGGCAGGCTGCCGAGCCATGCTTCGACCGCATTGACCGATTCCCGGATGGTGGTGAAGCCGGCGCCATTGATCGCCCGCTCGATGGCGCGGACTTTATCGTCGACGCGCGCGCGATCGTCGTCGAAGACGCTGACGGTCGCGGTCAGATAGCCGAAGGCGACATGGTCGCCGCCGAGCGCCTGCAGCGCTTCATCGGCATCGGTCGCCTTGTTCGCGGCATCGGAATCGACGAGTTGGACCGGCTCGTTGTAGAGCACTTCGCGCAACAACGCGGTGATCGATTTGCGCTTGGAGAACCATTGCCGCCGCAGCCGGGTCAAGGTTCGCGTCGCCTCGGTCTTGTCGAGCGCGATGAAACGCGTGACCCAGCGATAGGGAAAGCCGAGATGATTGAGGGCATCGAGAATGCCGGGCCGGGTCAAGCTCGGGAAGCTGAGCGCGTTCAGCGTGCGAAGGTGGCGGGTACCAAGCACGGGCTCGAGCCCGCCGCTCAGGCTCTCGTCGACCAGGACGGCGTCGAGATACATCGGCGTCTCCGGCACAGCGACCGGATGGCGCCGGCTCGAGATCGTCCCATGGAGATAGGTCAGCGTCGCCGCGTCATCGAGCACCTCGAATTCCGGCATGAGAGATGAGAGGAGATCGAAGACGCGGGTTGTCTCGGCGACGAAGCCGGCGAGCTCCTGGCGCCAATCGCGTCCCTGCTCTTCGGTGGGCTTTTCGAGGAGCGCCTGCTCGGCCCGGCTGACCGGGTCGGCAGGCGGCATATATAAGAGTGTCAGGTAATAGAGATTCTCGTAATGTTCCCGCCGCTGATGGGGGCTGCGATCGTCGCCCTGACCCTCCTCGAAAGCAGCGCGGCGCTCTTCATCGACCAGCCATGACGCCGGATCGGGAAACGTCGATTCCGGATAGCCGGGCGCGGCAACGCGCTCGGCTTCGAAGAACAGCGCCCAGCCAGAGCCGAAGCGGCGCAGCACATTGTTGAGCCGCGCGCAGGTCGCGACCAGCTCGGGCTCGGTTGCGCTTTCGAGATCGGGACCGCGGAAACGGAAGCTCCGCTGAAAGCTGCCATCCTTGTTGAGCACAACACCCGGTGCGACCAAAGCGGCCCAAGGCAGATGGTCGGCAAGCCGATCTGTGCGATGCCGGTATTCCGCGAGGTTCAGCATGCGAGCCACGCCTTCTGGCGGAGGTGCCGTGTCAGCACTTCGCCGAATTGCGGATCGCGCTTCGCGGCGAACACCGCGAGCGAATGACCGACGATCCAGAGCAAGAGACCGGCGAGCCAGAGCCGCAGTCCAAGACCAAGGGCAGCGGCGACCGTGCCGTTCAGGATCGCGATCGAGCGCGGCGCGCCGCCCAAGAGGATCGGCTCGGTCAGCGAGCGGTGCAGCGGAACTTCGAAGCCTTCGATATGGCCGCTCATTAGACCAGCGCGCCGCCGCCGAAGGAGAAGAAGGACAGGAAGAAGCTCGAAGCGGCAAAGGCGATCGAGATGCCGAAGACAATCTGAATGAGCCGCCGGAAGCCGCCGGCGGTCTCGCCGAAAGCAAGGCTGAGGCCGGTGATAATGATGATGATCACCGCGACGATCTTCGCGACCGGCCCCTGGACCGAATCGAGGATCTGCTGCAGCGGCTGCTCCCACGGCATGGTCGATCCCGCCGCCTGAGCCGTCGCGATCGAGCACAACGCAAAGGTCGGGGCCAGCATGAGGGCAGAGACAAGGCGGTTCGGCTTCGGCAGGTGCATGGCTTTCTCCTTGGGTCAGAGGGCATGAAGCTTGTGCGGGACGATCTCGTTGACCGCGTAGTCGCCATCGGCATCGAGCCCGGTCACTTGGCCGATGGTCTCGATGCGGCGCGCCGTGCCGCGGCCGCGGATGAAGACCACCAGATCGATCGCTTCGGCGATGAGCCGGCGCGGCACCGTGACGACGCTTTCCTGGATGAGCTGCTCGAGGCGGTAGAGCGCCGCCCGCGCGGAATTGGCATGAACCGTAGCGATGCCGCCGGGATGGCCCGTGTTCCACGCTTTCAGCATGTCGAGCGCTTCGGCGCCGCGGACCTCGCCGACAATGATGCGATCAGGCCGAAGGCGAAGCGTCGAGCGCACCAGATCGGCCATCGAAACGACGCCCGCTTTGGTGCGCAGCGCGACGCAATCGGACGCCGCGCATTGCAGCTCGCGCGTATCCTCGATCAGGATCACCCGCTCATCGAGCTGGGCGATCTCGGCGAGAAGCGCATTGGCGAGGGTGGTCTTGCCCGAGCTGGTGCCGCCGGCGATCAGAAGATTGGCGCGTTCGGCGATCGCTTTTTTGAGGATGTCGGCGAGAACCGGCGAGAGGATGCGATCCTCGACATAATTATCGAGCGTATAGATCTTGATCGCGGGCTTACGGATCGAGAAGCACGGGGCCGACGCGACCGGCGGCAGGATGCCCTCGAAGCGCTCGGCGGTGTCGGGCAGCTCGGCGCTGACGATCGGGTTGTTGGCATGCGCCTCGACCCGGATATGCGAAGCCACCAGGCGGATGATTCGCTCGACTTCCGATGCTCCCAGTTTCTCGCCGGTCTCGACCCTACCCTCGCCCAGCCGGTCGAGGCGGAGCACGCCGTCCGGATTGACCATCACTTCGATCACCGCGGGATCGGCGAGCGCCGCTGCGATTGCCGGGCCCATGGCGGTACGGAGCATGGCGCGGCGTCGACCGCGGGTCTCGGGATGGCCATAATCGTGGCTCACCGCTGCGCCTCCGCGGTCTCGGGCGAGAGCACGTCGTCGCTGAGGCTGCGTCCCGAAGCGATACGCCGGCTCACCTGTTGCATGAAGGAATGGAAACGGTCCTGACCAATCGCGCGCGCGGCACGATCGGCTTCGGGCAGCGGCCCGGTAATGGTGAGCTGGAAGCGGATGAGGAGCGCGAGGCTCTCGGCCACCACCTGAAGATCGCGCTCGATCCTGCCTAGCTGCATCGAGAGCCGGTCGAGCCGGACCTTGAAACGTTCCTCGAGCTCGCCGGCGCCGCGCCGGTCGAGATAGGCCTGCAGTGCGTCGGTCATGATCGCGGTCTTCGACGAGCCCGGCTTCGCCGCGAGCGCCATGAGTTGCTCCGCGAGCTTGCCGTCGAGATAGAATTGATGGCGGCGCTTCATCGAAACCTCAGAAGGACGGCAGAAGATCGGGGCCGCGATGCTCGCCGGTGTTGATCGCATGGGCGTGGCTGATCGAGGCGGCACGCGCCTCTCCGATGGCGGCGCTCTCGGCCGCCACGTCGCCTTCGTCGCCCAGGTCGGGTAGATCGGAATCGCGATCCGAAGAGGCGGGCGCGGTGTCCCGCTCTGGCAGATCGGGGTGGCGCCGCTGCTGCAGCCCGCCTTCGTCTTCTGTCTCGGCTTCGCCGAACTCGCGCGCGATCTTCTGCGCGAGGCGCGCATCGGTCCCGCGATAGCGGCCGGTCCAATCGTCGGGCCGGTGGGGCGGGCGATCCTGGTAACCGGCCCAATGGAGCTCGGGCGGCGGCAGGACACGGCGGGTGAAGTTGTGATCTTCGTAATAGCGCAGCTTCTTGGCGCGGATCGGCGGCAGGCCTGACACCAGCACCAGCTCGTCGCTCGCCGGCAGCTGCATCACCTCGCCCTGCGTCAGGAGCGGCCGCGCCGTCTCCTGCCGGCTGATCATCACATGGCTGAGCCAGGGCGCGAGCCGGTGACCCGCATAGTTTCGCTGTGCGCGGCTCTCGGTTGCCGTGCCGAGCGCGTCCGAGATGCGCCGCGCCGTGCGCTCGTCGTTGGATGAGAACGCGATCCGGACATGACAATTGTCGAGGATCGAGTTGTTCTCGCCATAGGCTTTAGAGATCTGATTGAGGGATTGCGCGATGAGATAGGCGCGAATGCCGTACCCGGCCATAAAGGCCAGCCCCGTCTCGAAGAAATCCAGCCGCCCCAACGCCGGGAACTCGTCGAGCATCATCAGCAACTGGTGGCACCGGCGCTTCCCCGGATCGCCTTCGAGCCGCTCAGTCAGATGCCGGCCGATCTGGTTGAGGACCAGGCGCACCAGCGGCTTGGTTCGCGAGATGTCCGAAGGCGGGATGACCAGATAGAGCGACGCCGGCATGTTGGCATCGACCAGATCGGCAATCCGCCAATCGCAAGCCGAGGTCGTTGATGCGACGGTCGGGTCGCGGTAGAGACCGAGGAACGACATCGCCGTCGAGAGCACGCCCGAGCGCTCGTTTTCGGACTTGTTCAGCAGCTCGCGAGCCGCAGAGGCGACGACTGGATGCGGTAATGGATCATGCGGCGTGCCGAGATGGTTGGTCGCCATCATGGCGCGCAAGGTGTGCTCGAAAGATCGCCGCGGATCGGAAAGGAAGGTCGCGACCCGTGCGAGCGTCTTCTCTTTCTCCGCGTAGAGGACGTGCAGGATCGCGCCGACCAGCAGCGCGTGGCTGGTCTTTTCCCAATGGTTGCGGCGCTCGAGCGCTCCTTCCGGATCCACCAGGATGTCGGCGATGTTCTGGACATCGCGGACTTCGTTCGAGCCCTTTCGGACTTCGAGCAGCGGGTTGTAACGGGCGCTGCGCGGATCGGTCGGGTTGAAGAGCAGGCAATAGGAGAAGCGCGACCGCCAGCCCGCCGTGAGTTGCCAGTTCTCGCCCTTGATGTCGTGAACGACCGCGGACCCTGTCCAGCTCAGCAGGGTTGGAATAACGAGACCAACGCCCTTGCCCGAGCGCGTCGGGGCGAACGCCATAACATGCTCGGGCCCGTCATGCCGGAGATACCGCTCCTCGAGCCGGCCAAGAAAGACGCCCTGGGAGCGGAAGAGCCCGGCGCGCGCAACTTCGCGCGTGGTTGCCCAACGCGAGGAGCCGTACGTCGTGGCGGCGCGATGCTGCCGTGCCCGCCAGAGCGAACCGACGATCGCAAAGCCGCAACCCACGACGCCGCTCGATGCGGCGATGATGGCACCGTGGTTGAAAGTCGTCGGCGCGTACGCGTCGAACCCATACCACCACTCGAAGAAGCGCCAGGGGTAGTACGCAGGCCAACCGAGGAGAATGAACCAGGGCGCGCCGAGTTGCGGCTGATAGCCAAACTGATCCGCGGTCCATTGCGTCGCAACCCACAACCCGCCGATCACGACCGCAAAGACGACGAGAATCTGGACGACGAGAACCTTCGTCGGCGTCATGCCTTGCCTCCACCCATGCGCCTTTTGCGCTTTCGAATGGAAACCAGGAGACGATCGATCGCCCAATCGAGCAATCGCCCTTATCTGCGCTTTCCTACGCCGAACTCTTCCGGATCGAGCGATGGCGGGCTAGGGCGCAAGAGCGCGTGCGTGTGTCGCGATTCACTCAGCCGAACATGTCCGATTACCGGCGATCGGGAGCGCAATATTGATTCGCAAACGATGCCGCGGCGATTCGAAAATTGCGAAGCGCAAACAGCACCGCTTTGTGTGACCCAAAAAACGAGAATTGAGCGTATGATTGGCAAATTCAAAGATCTGAAAAGCGAGAACGTTGCGCTGAAAAGCGAGAACGTTGTGCTGAAAAGCGAGAACGTTGTGCTTTAAATCCGCAGCGCCTTTTGCCGTCGCCGCGTACACGGTCGGAGAAAGATGATGGTTTTCGGTCTTCTGATGACGGCTCTCGGACTCGGAGCAGCCTGTGCCCTGCTCAACTACTGCGCTGTATTTGCGCTGCCGGTGTTCATTGGCTTGTCTGTCGCCTTTTTGGCGCTAAACGTTGGCGCTGGCGTTGCCAGTATTCTCATCGGATTGTCAGCGGGTGTCATTGTCTTCGTAGTTGGGCGATTTGCGCTCTCGCACAGCCATTCGCTGGCTGCGCGCTGGATCATCGTGCTTCTGTTCGCGCTACCCGCCGCAGTCGCGGGCTATAGCCTGGTCTTTCAGCTCTCCGAAATCGGCGTTCCATCGATCGTCTGGCGGCACGCCTTGGGCATCCTGGGTGCAATGATCATTGGCGTTACAGCGATCATGCAAGTCGCAAGATCTGGCGTCTAGCCTACTACACCGACCAGTGCGCCAAGAGATGATGTACCTGCTCGATGATCGCAGGTGCCGTCGCAAGGTTGGCTACGCCCACCGACGAACGTCCCTGCTACCGTCCTGAGAATCCAACAGCGTCCAGATCGTGCCTCGGTTCGGTGCGGGTCAGTTCGCCTCGGCACGCAACGCCGCGACAAGGCCTTCGATCTGCTGTCGAGCGGCCTTTGCGAGACTCCGCGCTAGGTTTTGCATGGCCTCCAGTGCTTGCCTGAGCTCGGGGACACTCATCGTCAGCTTCGACGACTGCTGCAGGCGATCGCGACGCTACATCAGCTGCGCGCCAAGCCCTATATCGATCGTTTGCACGCTGATGATGTTGACGGCAGAAAAGTTCTTCGTCGGCTGACCAGATTCCGCGCCGAGACGACTGCTGCCTTTCAGGGTAAAATACCTCCTGCCTGGAGGTATCCTCCAGCCGTCACGGGGGAAACGATGAACAGCGCGCAATTTGGTGGTCCGCATCCACCCGCGGCACGAGGCCTTTGCCGGTATCTTTCCACTCGGTCAGCATTGAACCCGCAAACGCGACGACGATTGCTCCTTCTCATCGGAATCCTCGTGATTGCGTGCTTCGACGCGCCCAATCGCGCCGGTGCTGAAGCCTACTGGTACTACTGCGATCAGGCGCACGCTTATTACCCCTACGTCACTACCTGTCCGGGGCCGTGGCGACCCGTAGTCGCCAACGCGCAGCCCCAAAAGCCTCTGCCGGTTACGCCTCCCGCGTCGACCGCCTCCCACTCTCCGAAGCCGGCAAAGGCAGCGCCGGTCCCACTCGCACCGGCGGCACCTCCGGCAGGGGCGCCGACCGCTGCGGCGATCAGCGCTACACCGGCCCCTGCACCCCAGAAATCTGACCAATCCCAAGGGGCCTCGCCGGCCGATAATAACAATAATGCTGCGGAATGGATCGAGATTGGCAATCACGCAGGCGAGAACGCCCGCGTCGTCAGGAAATCAGGGCTAGGCACGGAAGATGCCGAAGTCGGGGTCATCATGGACATGGACCGGGAGATACACGCCTGTTCTGAGGAGTACCTAGGCGATCCGCCAGACGCTGAGGATAAGACGCACTACGATCGCTGTGTCGATTATGCCAAGAGCACGTTTACGGGCCCCTACCACATGACCGCGCGCGCGAATTGTAGCACCGGGGAAATGTGGGGCTTCCGCCCGCAGATGAACCTTCCCTCCGAGCTGGCGGATTTGGGTCCCGAACCGTCGCGGTTCTACGTCGGTCAGATCCATCATTCCGATCTGGGCACGGGCACATCAGCAACATCGGCTGGTTACGACACCCACGTCTTCGATTATCAAGGCTTTCGCGTACCGGACGCGGGCTACACAGACGTCGGAACTGACGGAGACATCTTCCGCAAGCTCTGTCCGAATTCCTTCATTGGACCGCCGAAGTCGGACCCGCCGGAACTCGACCTCGACTTTGACTGCAAGGCCGCTTTGCCCGAGGCCGAGCGCATCGCCACCCAAGCCGGCCTCAGTCACCTCATGAACGTC
>DATLUE010000206.1:0-9212 GCA_035533255.1 Allostellaceae bacterium
CGGCGTTCTATCGTCCCAGTGTCTCGACCGGCGCATCCCCGACAAGCAGACACTCGCCGACGAGATCGATGCTTGGGTGCGAGACCGAAATGACAATCACGCCACCGCCAACTGGCACCTCACAACGCCAAACGCCCGGACCAAACTCAAACACCTATACCCTGCAATCTGACTGAATCGGGTGACTAGAATGCACCGTCGCCGTAATTCCCCGGCAAACTGCCGGTGACAATTCAGTTCCCTCCTATCGCTAACACTGACCTTGCCCCTCGCTTCATTTAGTCGCGCCGCGGATCACCGGAAACATTATCTACGCCGAACCGCTGGCGGAAATCGTTTAGAACGCGATCATAGTATTTGAGAGCTTGGTCACTGAGATGTTCTCCTGGGAAAGATCCTTGCGCGACATCGATTACAATGCTTCCGCTCGATAACAAATACACTGCTGCTGTGACCGTCAAATTCTCACATGGAGGCGGAGCATCTAAGCAGAATGCAGACCGGAATACCCCCGGCCCGAAGCCTTTCATTTCGAACTGAGGGGTGTGGGCAGCGTCGGCTTCATAGGGAAGGCCGTCGGCTCTCATAATGGCGCGGATAGTATCCAAAGCATTTTGATTGGCCGATCTGACCATGATCGAATAGTGCGGCGGGACGCCGGAACACGCGGAAACCGCCGATAGAAGCGCCACTGAGAAAAATGCTGACAGCCACGCGTTCTGTGTCAGATGCGCTGGTGAAGAAGTCCTCATGTATTGGTTCGATCGCAGACTAGTGGTTCCTCTCGAAGAGATTCTCATCAACTGGGATACTCGTATCTGTTGCGGTGTGCCGGACCTTCAGGCCTGGCGGAAACGAGCGAACACTTCTTGGACCTCGGTCTCGCTGGCAAATCGATCACCGCGGATATCTTCCAGACTGCGGTCGAGCGCGGCTCGATCCTCATCGGTGAGCTGGTAGGCTTTCAGATAGCGCATCTCGATATCGAAAGCCGAGCGCACCAACTCTTCCTGTGCCTCGTCGGGCCAGGTTTCCGCGCGGACGAGGAGTTCCGTCAGCTTGTTTGTCATGGCAATACTATATCACAGTGGCCTGTTTTGAAGCTACCGATGGGTCCGCGGCGCGCTGCCGGCAAACTCAGCCTCACAGTTATTAAGCTATTTCAAATACTTTTTTTGCAATTTTGAGTTCCGGTGAGTTCCGGAGGGGCCGTCCATACAGGACACAATACTTATGGACCGCACCCCTGTCGTGACGCGGAAAAATCGGGTCAGGCGCCGCTCGCCGCCACCGGCAGGTGGACGGTGAAGACCGAGCCCTGACCCAGCTCGCTGTCGATGTCGAGCGCGCCGCGATGGTGGCTGACGATGTGCTTGACGATCGCAAGGCCGAGGCCGGTGCCGCCGAGCGCGCGCGAGCGCGCCGGGTCGACGCGGTAAAAGCGCTCGGTCAGCCGCGGCAGGAAATCGCGCGCGATGCCCGGCCCGTGGTCGCGGATGGCGATCGCCACCGCGGCACCGCGCTGGCCGGGGCGGCTGGCCGGCAGCATGCGTCCCGACGCGAAGCCCGAGATTTCGATCGCGGTGCCGGCGGCGCCGTATTTGATCGCGTTGTCGCAGAGGTTCTGGAACACCTGTGCCAGTTCGTCGGGATCGCCCAGCACCGGCGCCAGATCGCTCGGCAGCGCGAACGCGAAGTGCATGTCGCGGGCGGCGGCGCGCTGCTCGAGCGCGTCGGCCACGGCGCGCAGCACCGTGCCGATATCGACCGCGTCGGTCGGGGCGCGGTGCTCGTTCATCTCGATCCGCGACAGCGACAAAAGATCGTCCACCAGCCGCGTCATCCGCCCGGCCTGCTCGCTCATGATCGCGAGGAAGCGCTCGCGCGCCGCGGCGTCGTCGCGCGCCGGCCCGCGCAAGGTCTCGATGAAGCCGACCAGCGAGGCGAGCGGGGTGCGCAACTCGTGGCTGGCATTGGCGACGAAATCCGCACGCAATCTTTCGCTGCGCTTGAGGTCGGTCAGGTCGTGCAGCACCAGCACCGCGGCGGCGCCCTCGGCGGTCGGGGGCGACAGCGGCGCGAGCCGCGCCGAGAGATGGCGCTCGACCGGGCTGGCGACCTCGAACTCGACCACGCGCAGCCCCTCGCCGCGCAGCACCGCGTCGGTCGCCGCCAGCACGGCGGGATGGCGCAGCGTGCCGGCCAGGTCGCGATTGACCAGCCGATCGCCCAGAAGCTGCACCGCGGCGTCGTTGGCGCGCACGATGCGGCGGCCGCTGTCGAGCAGCAGCAACGGCTCGGGCAAGGCGGTCTCGACCGCGCGGGCGGCGGCCAGCTCGCCGGCGCGCGCGTGGAGGGTCGCGCGCATGCCGCGCGCCCAGCGCGCCAAGGCGAGCCACAATTCGCGCGCCAGCGGGCTCAGGGTCTCGACCTCGGGGGTCGCCGCCTCGTTCTCGCTCATGGTCCGGATCGCGGCCTCGATCGCGAGCAAGCCGCTCAGCAGCGGGCGGAACAGCAGCGTCACGCCGCCATAGCCGACCGCCGCCGCGATCCAGGCGGGCAGCGCGGCGAGCTCGTCGCCTTGCACCAAGAGGAACAGGATCGCGAGAAACGGCGACGCCAGGAATGCCGAGCCCAGGAGCAAGCGCGGCATCCCGCTCATCGCGGCGGGCGCTCCGCGATCGCTTGGGTGGTCACGAGAAGCGGTGCTAGCGCCAGCTTAGGAAGACGCGCTCGATCGCGGTGAGCAGCGCGCCGATCAGCAATCCGAGGATCGACAGGATCACGACGCCGGCCATCAGATCGTCGGTTTGCATCAGATTGCCGGCGGTGAGCAGGAAGGCGCCGATGCCGTATTGCGCGCCGATCATTTCGGCCGAGACCACCAGAATCAGCGCGATCGACACCGAGATGCGGAAGCCGGCGAGGATGCCGGGCAGCGCCGAGGGCAGGATGATCTTGCGAATGATCGCCGACATCGGCAGGTTGAAGCTCTGGCCCATGCGGATCAGGTTGCGCGGCGCGCTGTCGACGCCGGCCAGGGTGGCGATGATGGTGGGAAAGAACACGCCCGAGGCGATGGTGACGATCTTCGGCGTCTCGCCGATGCCGAGCCACAGGATGAGCAGCGGCAGCAGCGCGATTTTCGGCACCGGATAGATCGCCGATACCAGCGGCATGCCGATCGCGCGTCCCGACGTGGTCAGGCCCATCACCAGGCCGAAGATGACGCCGAGACCCGAGCCGACCACCCAGCCCGAGCTGATGCGTATCAGCGAGATCGAGAGATGCCGCCACAGATCGCCGCTCACGGCAAGCTGCCACAGCGCCTCGACGATCGCCGCCGGCGACGGGAGGAACACCGGATCGATCCAACCGAGCGAGATCGCCGCCTGCCAGACCGTGAGGATGCCGGCAAAGGCGATCCAGGAATAAAGCGGCTTTGGAACCTCGAGGAAGCCGCCGCCGCGGAACGCGACCTCGCGCCGCAGCCCCGCTTGATTGACGCTTTGACTGGCGGTCAGGCCATTCGCCGCGAGCTCACTCATGAAGCACCTCTCGATCGGCCACCGACGCCTCGTCGCGGATCAGGGACCATAACCGTTCGCCCAGGTCGGCCAACTGGAGGAGCGCGGATTTTCCCGTGCGCTCGCGCTGCGGGATCGGAACCTCGAGCACTTCCTTGATGCGTCCGGGCCGGCGCGACAATACCACGACTCGGTCGGCAAGGCGCAAGGCTTCCTGGAAATTATGGGTGACGTAGATGCCGGCGGTGCGCTCGCGCAGCAGCAGATCGAGGAAATCCTCCATCAGCAGATCGCGGGTCTGCGCATCGAGCGCCGACAGCGGCTCGTCCATCAGCAGCACGGCCGGCCGCACCACCAGCGCCCGGGCGATGCCGACGCGCTGGCGCATGCCGCCCGAAAGCTGCTTGGGCAAGGCATTGGCGAACTCCGATAGCCCGGTGCGCTGCAGCGCGTCCGCGACGCGGGCCTGCAGGTCCGCCGGCTTCAGCCCGTGATGCTCCAGCGCCAGCGCCACGTTCTTGGCAACCGATCGCCACGGCAGCAGCGCGAAATCCTGGAAGATGAAGGTCAGCGGGTTGAGGCAATCGGCCGGCGGCTGGCCTTCGAGATAGACCCGGCCGTCGCTGGCTTTGAGGATGCCGCCGACGATGCTCAAGAGCGTGGACTTGCCGCAGCCCGACGGGCCGATGACGGCGACGATCTCGGCCTCGCGGACATGCATCTTGATGTCCTCGAGCACGACCAACTGGTCGTAGGCGTGGCGCTTCACATCGACGATCACATCCATGACAGCGTCTTCGCTTTCCTATCGCTCGTCGCGGATCGGCGCGCGGCCGGCATGGCACGCAATGCTTCTGACGTCGCTTTCGATCTCACCTGACCTCCCTCGGATTCATCCGCCGTATCCCTTGCCGGCGCGCTCGCCGCGGCCGGTCGTTGGCACCGAGCATAAGGGGCGGCGCGGGGCCGGTCCACGAGGACCTGTCATGGCATCTTGATCGCGTAGCGCCAGTCGATGATGTCCTTGGCATAGACCGGCGCTTTCAGCATGTGCTGCGACACATACCATTGCATCAGCGCGTCGATATCTTTCGGGGCAACCCGCGACAGCGGATCGTAATAGGGAATGCCCAGGCGCAAAGCGCTCACGGGCTGCTGCAGGTATTTCGCCGCGATCGCGAGCACCTCGCCGGCATGCGGGCCGTTCCGGCGCCGGCCGTCGGGGCCGACGAACGCGTCGTGGAAATAGCGCTGCCCGGCCCGCAGCCCGGCCATGAAGCCTTTGACGATCGCGGGCCGCTCGTCCGCCGTCTTGGTCGTGGTGAAGACCCCTTCGCCCTGGCGCGCCGGCAGAACGTCGGTCGTCCAGCCGAGCAGCCGCGCATCCCCTTTCGCAACCAGCGCCGAGATCGGCGCCACGGTCTGCACCGCCGTGTCGGCCTGCCCGCCGGCGATCGCCGACGCGACGACGCCGTTCGATTGCAGCGGCAGGAACCGCAGGCTGTGCTCGTCGACATGCGAGAGCCGCGCGATCTCGATGACGAAAAACTGCAGCGGCGTGCCGAGCTGGGTGATCGCGACCGAATGGCCGCCGAGATCTTTGAAGGTATGGAGTCCGGCCGCATAGGCCTGGTTCGACACCAGCATGCCGACGCTCTGAAAGCCGGGATGGTCCCAGGTGCCGGCGCCGATGATCTTCAGCGCGCCTTGGCCCGCCAAGTTGAAGAACGCCGCCGTCATCGCGGTCACGCCAAAATCGCAATCGCCCGACATGACCGCGACCGCGATCGGCTGCGCCGAATTGAACAGCACGAGCTCGGCGTCGAGGCCTTGCGCGGCAAAGAAGCCCTTGTCCTTCGCGACGAACCCGGGTCCGCCGCCCATCGAGCGCACGCTGCAGATCTTGACGTGCTCGGCGGCGGCGCTTTCCCGGATGCCGCCGGCGACCAGCGCGCAGCCGAGGATCATCGCGGCCAGCGCGCGCGGCGCCAGCGCCATCAAGCGACAAGGAATACAAGGCAAATCATCCTCCCGGTCTCTCGCGCCATTGAGCGGGTCGGCGCGTTGCCCGCAGTCTAGGGGGACGCCGCGTTTTCAAGCAAGGCGGCGGCTGCTAGCTTGCCGCCATGCCCGAAGCCGGTCGCGATCCGAATCCTGCCGCTCAGCGCGACGCGCCCGCCGCTATGCCCGAGGCGACGCCGGCGCTGGCGCAATATCTCGAGCTGAAGCGTGCGCATCCCGATTGCCTGTTGTTTTATCGCATGGGCGATTTCTACGAGCTGTTCTTTGCCGATGCCGGCCGCGCCGCGGCGGCGCTCGATATTCAGCTCACGAAGCGCGGCAAGCATGAGGGCGAGGATATTCCGATGTGCGGCGTGCCGGTGCATGCCGCCGAGGCTTATCTCGCGCGCCTTATCCGCCAGGGCTTCCGGGTCGCCGTGTGCGAGCAGATGGAAGACCCGGCCGAGGCGAAAAAGCGCGGCGGGAAGTCGCCGGTGCGTCGGGCCGTGGTGCGGATTGTCACCCCCGGCACCTTGACCGAGGATTCGCTGCTCGACGCGCGGCGCCACAATTACCTCGCCGCGCTGGCCGATGCCTCGGGCGATCTCGCGCTCGCTTGGCTCGACCTCTCGACCGGCGATTTCGCGACCCAGGCGGTGAGTGCCGCCTCGCTCGGCGCGGCGCTCGCGCGGATCGAGCCGGGCGAGCTTTTGCTGCCCGAGCGGCTGCTGGCGCGGCCCGAGCTCGCCGAGCTGTGGGAGACGCGCCAGGGCAGCCTCACGCCGCAGCCCAATGCCCGCTTCGACAGCGAGAACGGCCGCAAGCGGCTCGAGCGGCTTTACGGCGTGCGCGAGCTGGCCGGTTTCGGCGCCTTCGGGCGGGCCGAGGTCGCGGCGGCCGGCGCGCTGGTCGATTACCTCGAGCTGACGCAGCAAGGTAAGCTGCCGGCGCTCGGCATCCCGCGGCGCTTGGCCAGCGGCGACGCGATGGAGATCGACGCCGCGACCCGGCGCAATCTCGAGCTCGCCGAAAGCCTGACCGGCGACCGCCAGGGCAGCCTGCTCGCGGCGATCGACCGCACCCAAACCGGTGCCGGCGCGCGGCTCCTCGCCGAATATCTCGCGGCGCCGCTGACCGATCCGGCGCTGATCGACGCGCGGCTCGATGCGGTCGCGTTCTTCGTTTCGGCCGAGCGGCTGCGCCTGGCGTTGCGCGCGCAATTGCGGCATTGCGCCGACATGGCGCGGGCGATGGCGCGGCTCGGCGTCGGCCGCGGCGGGCCGCGCGATCTCGCCGCCCTGCGCGATACCTTACGGATCGGCGCAAGCTTGCGCGCGCTTTTGAGCGAAGCGGATTTTGCCGCCCCGCCGCCGCTGGTCGCCGTGCTCGAGCGCGATCTCGGCGAGCATGCGGCGCTGGTCGATCGCCTCACGCGCGCGCTGGCGGCTGAATTGCCGCTGTTGGCGCGCGACGGCGGCTTCATCGCGCCGGGCTATGCCGCGGCGCTCGACGAGCTGGCGAAGCTGCGCGACGACAGCCGCCGCCTGGTCGCCGGCCTGCAAGCGCGCTACGCCGCCGAGACCGGGATCGCGACGCTCAAAATCCGGCACAACAACGTGCTCGGCTATCACATCGATATCGGCCCCAACCACGCGCCCAAAATGGGCGCGGGCTTCATCCATCGCCAGACGCTCGCCTCCTCGATGCGCTATGCGACGGTCGAGCTGGGCGAGCTCGAAAGCAAGATCGCCTCGGCCGCGGACAAGGCGCTGGCGCTGGAGCTGAGGCTGTTCGACGACCTAGTTGCCGAGGCGTTGGCGCAGGCGGCCGAGATCGCGCGCGCCGCGACCGCGCTGGCAGCGCTCGATGTCGCCGCGGCGCTCGCCGAGCTGGCGGTGGCCGAGCGCTATGCCCGCCCGAAGGTCGACGACAGCACCGCTTTCGCGATCGTCCAGGGCCGCCACCCGGTGGTCGAGCTGGCGCTGCAGCGTGCCACCGGGCCGCGCTTCGTCGCCAATGATTGCGACCTCCGCGAGACGCAGCGCCTGTGGCTGCTGACCGGCCCGAACATGGCGGGCAAGAGCACCTTCCTGCGCCAAAACGCGATCATGGCCGTGCTCGCCCAGATGGGCTCGTTCGTTCCGGCCGAGGCGGCGCATATTGGCGTGGTCGATCGCCTGTTCAGCCGGGTCGGCGCGGCCGACGATCTGGCGCGCGGGCGCTCGACCTTCATGGTCGAGATGGTCGAGGCGGCGGCGATCCTCAACCAAGCGGGGCCCCGCTCGCTGGTCATCCTCGACGAGATCGGGCGCGGCACCGCGACCTATGACGGGCTCTCGATCGCCTGGGCGGCGGTCGAGCATCTCCACGACCGCAATTGCTGCCGCGCCTTGTTCGCGACGCATTATCACGAGTTGACGGCCTTGGCCGCCAAGCTCGACCGCCTCGCTTGCTACACGATGCGGGTCAAGGAATGGCAGGGCGATGTCGTGTTCCTGCACGCGATCGCGCCCGGCGCCGCCGATCGCTCCTACGGCATTCACGTCGCCAAGCTGGCCGGCTTGCCGCCGGCTGTCATCGCGCGCGCCGAAGAGGTGCTGGCGACGCTCGAGACCGGCGAGGCCGGCAGCGCCCTCAACCGGCTCGCCGAGGATTTGCCGCTCTTTGCCGCCCGGCGGGCGCCCTCGGCGCCGGCCGAGCCCTCGGCGCTCGAGCAACTGCTCGCCGGTCTAAAGCCCGACGAGATTTCGCCCCGCGACGCGTTGGAGCTGCTTTATAAAATCAAAGCAGTCGGCAAGCCTAAAGGATAGAGGGCCGGCGCTAGACAACTTTTCGAATCCCGACTGACGAGGTTTGTAGCGCCATGACCGCCTTTGAGGAACGCGGCATTTTTGGTGGGCAGAAGAGCCTGTGCCAGACGGGAAGCTCGCGCCCGAGTCGTGCGTGTCCGGTCTGCTTCGGATCAAGGAGGATGGCGCCGCCGAGGTTGAACTCGATGCCATTCCGCCGCCCCCCACAGCGTGATGGCTCCGATCCTGAATGCCCCGATTCCACCTACCAAGAACATCATGGGAATTCTTAAGGCTCATGAAAATCGCCAGTTAATCTCGTCGAACAAGTCGATCTCTGAGATCGTGAGATCACGTAAGGTTGTCGTTTGTTGTGATCCCCCTGAATAGACATGAGTCAACGTATCCGACACGGCGTCGTATGTAACGTTTTGGGGCAGGAAATCGCCAGTCTTTGAAGGCTTGTCCACATGTAAGCCGGACAGCTTCTGAAGTTCCGTGTACACCGCATCTTTCAGAATCAGGAATGCGGTGCGAACTTTTGATTCCGGTTTCTGTTCGTAAGGCCCGATGGCAGCGAGCAGCACTCGTGAAATCGCAGGGTACCAGCCCTGCATGTTATCGCGCAACTTCGCAACCAGCTTTATGGCCACTTGCTGCTGGATCGGATCCAATCCCGGCGGGACATCACCAAACTGCGGATATAGTTTGTCGAATATCCCGTGAGCGTAAAGCCAAGCATCGTCATTATACCCGAGAAAGCCGTTCGCGACTGACGCGAGACTCTCATAAACGATCCCCGCTATCACTTGGGTTAGATCGTGTCGGTGGTTCTGTGTCTTCGTCATATACATGCCCTTGGCCAACTTTGGGTCAAGTGCCGCCAAGCCTTCTG
>DATLUE010000207.1:0-2145 GCA_035533255.1 Allostellaceae bacterium
CGGCGACACGATCGAAATCTTCCCGGCGCATTACGAGGACCGCGCCTGGCGCCTGTCATTATTCGGCGACGAGATCGAGGCGATCCACGAGATCGACCCGTTGACCGGCGAGAAGACCGCGGCGCTCAACTCGATCAAAATCTACGCCAACAGCCATTACGTGACGCCGCGCCCGACATTGTTGCAGGCGATCGAGCAGATCAAGCGCGACCTGAAGATCCGGCTGGAGGAATTGCACCGCGGCGGCCGCCTGGTGGAGGCGCAGCGGCTCGAGCAGCGCACCACTTACGATGTCGAGATGATCGAGGCGACCGGCTCGTGCGCCGGCATCGAGAACTATTCGCGCTATCTGACCGGCAGGAAGCCGGGCGAGCCGCCGCCGACGTTTTTCGAATACATGTCGCGCGACGCCTTGGTCTTTGTCGACGAAAGCCATGTCAGCGTGCCGCAGCTGGGCGGCATGTTCGGCGGTGACTGGACGCGCAAGACGACGCTGGCGGAATTCGGCTTCCGGCTGCCGTCATGCACCGACAACCGGCCCTTGAAATTCGCGGAATGGGACGCCTATCGCGGGCCGACGATCTTCGTCTCGGCAACCCCCGGACGCTGGGAGATGGAGCATGCCGGCGGCGTCTTCGTCGAGCAGATCGTGCGGCCGACGGGCCTCGTCGATCCGCCCTGCATCATCCGCCCGACCGAGACCCAGGTCGACGATTTGATGGCCGAATGCCGCGACGCGGCATTGAAAGGCCACCGGGTATTGGTCACCACGCTGACCAAGAAGATGGCCGAGGCATTGACCGAGTACCTCCACGAAGCGGGCCTGCGGGTGCGCTACATGCATTCCGACGTCGACACGATCGAGCGCATCGAGATCATCCGCGATTTGCGATTGGGCGTGTTCGACGTGCTGATCGGCATCAACCTGTTGCGCGAAGGGCTCGACATTCCGGAATGCGCCCTGGTTGCGGTGCTCGACGCCGACAAGGAGGGCTATCTGCGCTCGCGCACCTCGCTGGTCCAGACGATCGGCCGCGCCGCGCGCCATATCGACGGCCGCGCCATCCTCTACGCCGACCGCATGACCGACAGCCTCACAGCGGCGATCGCCGAAACCGACCGCCGCCGCGAGAAGCAGCAGGCCTACAACGCCGTCAACGGCATCACCCCGGAGAGCATAAGGCACGGCATCGCCGACATCCTCGACAGCGTCTACGAGCGCGACCACGTCACCTTCGGGCTCGGCGAGAGCGATGCGGCGCACTACCAGGGCAAGGATCTGAAGGCGGTCATCGCCGATCTCGACAAGCGCATGCGCGCCGCCGCCGGCGATCTCGAATTCGAGGAGGCGGCGCGATTGCGCGACGAGATCCGCCGGCTCGAACAGGTCGAACTGGGGCTTGCCGAGGGCACCGCGGCAAATGGGACGCGCGGCCGCTCGACCTTGGGCCGCGCCGGCATGTCGGCGCGCGAGGCGGTGCGCGCCAAGGTGCGCGCCAGAGCGAAATCCGCGGGCAAGCAGCGCCGTGCCCGTGCCTGAGCGCGATATTCCAGAGGAGGTGACCGGCGCCTTCGCGACCCCGCCGGTCCCGATGGCGGCGCTGGTCACCGGCGGGGCGCGCCGCATCGGCCGCGCGCTGGTGCTGGCATTGGCCGACGCCGGCTATGCCGTGGCGATCCACCATCATCGCTCGCACGCCGAGGCCGATGCTTTGGTCGGCCAGATCGTCGCGGCGGGCGGCAAGGCTATGGCGCTCGCGGCCGATCTCGCCGACGAGGCGGCCGTCACCGAATTGTTGCCGCGCGCCGCCGCTTTGTTCGGTCCGATCGGCGTCCTCGTCAACAACGCGTCGATCTTCGGCAACGATACGGTGCCGACGGTGAAGCGCGAGGGCTGGGACGCGCATTTCGCGGTCAATCTGCGCGCGCCCTTTGTGCTGACCCAGGAATTTGCGGCGCTGCTGCCGCGCGAGATGGGCGGCGTCATCGTCAACCTGCTCGACGAGCGGGTGTGGAACCTGACGCCCTATTTCGTTTCGTACACCTTGACCAAATCGGCATTGTGGACGCTGACCCGGACGGCGGCATTGGCGTTGGCGCCGCGCATCCGGGTCAACGGCATCGGCCCCGGACCGACCCTGCCGA
>DATLUE010000208.1:0-2075 GCA_035533255.1 Allostellaceae bacterium
GTGCTGAAGGTCAAGCAGCGTCGGCATGGGAAACTCTTTTGCCGACGCGATCGAGCACTGCCGCCGCGCGTCCGCCCTCGCCCAACAGCACGTCGAGTGCCGGGATATTCGTGTCCCATTCGATCAGGGTCGGGATAGGACCGAACCGGTCGAGCGCCTCGGCATAAAGCATCCAGACCTCAGGGATGACGCGTGCGCCGTGATCGTCGATCCGGATGACCTTGCCATCGTCGAGCTGGCGGACCGTGTGGCCGGCAAGGTGAATCTCGCCGATCGCCACGGGCGGAAGCGCCGCAAGATAGGCGTGCGGATCCCAACCGTGGTTGCTGGCGCTGACGAAAATGTTGTTGACGTCGCAGAGAATGCCGCAGCCGGTGCGCGCGGCGACGGCGGCGAGGAACTCGCACTCGGGAATAGTCGAATGGCGATAACGTAAATAAGAGGACGGGTTCTCGATCAGGATTCGGCGCTGCAGATAGGCTTGCGTTTGATCGACATGCCGGCACATGACCTCGAGGGCTTCCTCGGTCATGGGCAGCGGCAACAGATCGGCGAGGTAATGTCCACCGATGATGCTCCAGGACAGGTGTTCGGAGACGAGCCCCGGCTCGAACCGCTCGATGGTGCGGCGAATGCGTTCGAGATGCGCGCGATCGAGGCATTGGGCGCTGCCGAGCGACAGCCCGACACCGTGACAGGAGATCGGGTAATCGCGGCGAATCGCTTCGAGGCAGCGGGCAGGCGCTCCACCGCCCATATAGTTCTCGGTATGAATCTCGAGCCAAGCGATGTCGGGGCGCGTGTCGATCACGGCTTGGTGATGCGGAAAACGTAGCCCAATTCCGGCCTTGGCCGGGATCGGGCCGCGCTCCGCGACAAGCACGGCGGAATGGGGGAACAACCGCCGCCTCGCGATCAGCTGGGCGTCAGCTTGCCGCCCTGGATCTTGCTGCAGTCGCCGCCAGGGAGGAGCACGAAGGATTTTGGATCGCGTGCCTGGGTTGCCTGGCCGGCGCAGGAATGGGCGCCCTCGGCGCAGTCGTTCTTGGCGACGGTGTTGATGCCATAGCATTTCTCGAGATGCTGCTGCGCCATGCGCGCCATGTTGTCCTTGACGATTTGCGGCGGGTCGCTCATGCCCTGCGCGCTGACCGGCAAGGCCTGAAGCGTAAGCGCGAGGCCGACTGCGCCCGAGAGCGCGGATGCAGCGAAAAGACGACGATTCATATAATGATTCTCCGTGGCTGGATGAGTGGGGTGACACTTGCAACATCAAGCTTCGTCGCAGCCCTTCCGCAGGTGACGGTCATCGACAAAAATATTCCTCTTGTATCTGCGAAGCGAAATCGGTCGACTGAGAGCGCTAGCGAAAGGAGCGTTTGTGCGTTGAACTCGGGATTACGTCGTCAATCGCCACGGCTGACGATCGTCAAGGGCGCCGCCGATCGCGCCGCGACGACCGCCGCGAGCGATGCCGCCGAGCCGCGTGAGCTGGATTGGTCGATCCTCATGGCGCGCGCGCAGGCCGGCGATTCCGCCGCCTATCGCCGTCTCCTGGAAGAGATCGCGCCGTACCTTCGTTCTCTTGCGGCGCGTTACCACAACGATCGGAGCGACATCGAAGACGCGGTGCAAGACACGCTGCTTACACTGCATGCCATCCGATACACCTACGATGCGGCACGGCCCTTCGGCCCTTGGCTTGTCGCGATCGCCAATCGTCGCCTCGTCGACCGATTGCGGCGGCAAGGTCGGTTGCGAGCGCGCGAAACACCTTTGACGCCGACGCACGAAACCTTTCCCGAGTCTCGAACGAATCTCGAAGGAGAGCTATCGGATCGATATGCGGTCGAGGCAGCCATCCAAAAATTGCCCCCTGGAGAGCAGCAGGCAATACGGCTGTTGAAGTTGAAGGAAATGTCACTCAAAGAAGCGGCCGCGGCGAGCGGGATGTCGATCGGCGCACTCAAAGCGGCGACGTACCGGGCCGTAAAAAGTCTCAAGACCATCCTTTCTCGGAGCGAAGACAAGTGATCACGACGCCGGACCTCATTGATACGCTGGCGACCAACGTG
>DATLUE010000209.1:0-2443 GCA_035533255.1 Allostellaceae bacterium
CCCTCGAACTGCCGCGCAAAGCCCGGCGGGTCGCAGAGCGGGGATCGCCGCATGCGATCGCGCAATTCCCGGCGTAACCGCTGCAGCCGCGGCAGGTTCTGGGCGAGGCTTACAGCGAGCGCGACATAGGCATCGACATCGGGCGCCGCCAGCTCGGTCAGCCCGATGCGGCTCAGCAGATCGAAGCCGACGCGCGCGGCGTGGCGGTTGCCGATTAGGCTGACGACCGGCACGCCCATCCACAGCGCCTCGCAGGTGGTGGTGGTGCCGTTGTAAATCAACGGGTCGAGCGCGATGTCGATCTCGCCATAAGCGGTCAGATGCGTGCCCAGATCGGCGAGTTGCGGGCGCAGCTCGACCCGGTCCGCCGCGATGCCGAATGCCGCGAACTGCCGATGGAACGAGCCCCGCACGCCGGGATCGGCCAGGTAGGCCGCTTTGAGCACCAGCCGCGCCTCGGGCAACGCTGCCAGGATCGCGGCCCAGCAGCGCAAGGTGGCGGGCGTCAGCTTCAGCGAATTGTTGAACGAGCCGAAGGTGATCGCGCCGCGCGCCAGCGCGGGCAAGGGCGCAACCGCCGGCGGGTTCTCGGCGCGGGGCTCGTAGCAGAGGAAGCCCGCGGGCAGGCGCAGCAGCTTCTCGGTGTGATAGCGCTCGAAGCCCGGCGGGTCGGCAAGCGCATCGGTGATGCGCCAATCGATCGTCGGCAGACCGGTGGTCGCCGGATAGCCGAGCCAGCTCGCGGTCACCGGGGTTGCCCGCACTGCCAGCGCTTGCAGCCGGGTGCCGGCGGTGTGGCCGGCCAGATCGATCGCGATGTCGATCGCGTCGGCGCGAAGCTGGGCGCGGAGCGCCGTGTCGCTCGCCGTCACGCTCGCCAGCCGCCAGGTGCCGCCGGCCGCTTGCAGCACCGGCGTGTAGCCGTCGGTGCGCTCGGTCTCGGCGTAGCAATAGATGTCGAGCGCGGCGCGATCGTGATGCACGAGCAGCGGACGAAAAAAATGCGCGACCGGATGATCGCGAAAATCGCCCGAGACGAAACCGACGCGCAAGCGCCGGTCGGGATCGCGGGAATTCGCGAAAGGCCGGGCCTCGGCCGCCGCGGTTGCGGCAAGCTCGGCGGCGATTTCGCGGCCCCAATCGCGATGGCGCGCGAAGATCTCCGCCGGGGTCGGCTCGTCTTTGTAGAGGCGGTGCATCAGATCGCAGGTGACGAGATTGACGCGCGCGACCTTGTGGCCGGGATCGAGTTTCAGCGCGGTGCGGAACGCCTGTTCTTGCTCCTCCCAACGGCGGAGCGCATAGAGCGCGCGACCGAGGTCATTGAAAATATTTGCGTTGCCGGGCGCGAGCGCGGCCGCGCGCTGCAGCAATTCGGCGGATTCGGTAACCAGGCCGTGGTCGTGGAGGCTGTCGGCCAGCTTGACGAGCGTCTCGGGGTCGATCGGATTGAGATCGAGCGCCTCGCGCAGCACACCGAGCGCATCGGGATGCTTTTTTTGGTGCAGCAGCGTGCCGAGCTTGCGCCGGTATTGCAGGGCGAGCCGCCCCAGCCCCTCGGCATGCTCCGGCTTGGCTGCCTGCTCGATCGCGGCCAGCGCGGTATCGGCAGCGCTGCGATAGGCCATGAAGTGGTCCGGGCGCAGCTCGATCGCCTTGGCAAAGCAGGGCAGCGCCTTTGCCGGCTCGTCGAGATGGCGATAGGTCTCGCCCAGATTGTGATAAAGGTCGGCGTTGTCCGGATCGCGCGCCAGCGCCTTCAGAAACAGCTCGATCGCCGCCTGAAATTCGCCGAACATGCCCGACAGCATGCCGAGCAGCGCCAGCGCCTGCGGATTGGTGGGATCGAGTTGCAGCACCGCGCGATAGGCGCGCTCCGCGGCGGCGAAATTCTCGGCCTGCTGCTGGCGGGCGCCTTCGGCGATCAGCGCCCCGATGCTCTCGGATGGATCAGGCATGGCGACGCTCAGCCGGGCTTTCGCGCGGCCTTTGCGGCACGAATCTGCGGCAAGACATTCGCCAGCCGGCCGAGGATTTGCTGGCGCCGCCTGATCTGCTGTTGAACGACGCTGTCATTGCTCGACTCGTTCCAGAAGCGGCCTGGCTTCAGATGCGCCAAGCGCCTGTTCAGATAGACCGGATAGAACCAGCCCAGGGTCTGATCGGCGAGCCGGTTGAGCACCGTGATATCGTAAAGATCGAACCCGGCGGCTACGAGCTCGGCGTTGATGGCTTGGAAATCGGCGATATCCGCCTCGCAGATCACCGCCTGCGTATCGGCCAGCATGCCGCGCGCGCCGCGCAACGCCTGCACCTCGGCGCCCTGCACGTCGAGCTTTAGAAGATAGGGCGGCGCGAGCTTCAATTCCGCCACCAGATCGTCGAGCCGAAGCGCCGGCACGCGCTGGACGTCGCTCGTCAACTTGTTGACGCGCTCCCAATA
>DATLUE010000210.1:0-15271 GCA_035533255.1 Allostellaceae bacterium
ACGACCCGATCGAGTGCCGCCCGGCCGCCGGTCACCAGCGAGCGCAGCGTCGCCGATCTTCATAGCCAGATCGACCATTGGCAGCGGCAGGTCGAGCAGGCGTTTTCTTCTGCGATTCAGCGAATGAGGCAGCTATTGGCCGCGCATGGGATCGATCACGGCGCGGCGGCTTGCACGCGGCCCGCGCCGCCGTCCGAAAAATCACTCGAATCACGCGTCGCCGCCGAATAGGGTGCGAATAGAGAAATCGCGCGGTTAAAAAAAATCAAGCGCCGCAGAACTATTTCACCGCGGGTGCGTTTCGTACGGGAACTGAGGGCGCCCGCATGGAAACGTCGGTAGCACATCGCAGAACGGGTCCTCGTCGCGCGGAACGCCCGGTCGAAATTCCCTTCATCCGCCCCAATCCGCCCAAGCTTTCCGCGCATCTTGCCGTGCTGGAAGAGGTCGAGAATAGCGGCATTTTCTCGAATTACGGCCCGGCGAATTCGCGCCTCGAGGAGCGCATTGCCGCTGGCATTTTCAACGCTGGGCACACTTGCGTGACCGTTGCCAATGCAACGCTCGGTCTGATGCTGGCGGTCAAGCAGGCGGTCGGGTGGAGGCCTCGCAAGCGCTATGCGCTGATGCCGTCTTTCACCTTTGCCGCGGCAGCCCAAGCGGCGCTGTGGTGCGGCCTCACGCCGTTGCTCTGCGATGTCGATCGCGAAACCTGGCTACCGGATCCGGAGGCCGAGGATGCGTTGCTCGCGCAATATGGCGACGACATCGCCGTCCTTCTGCCCAATGCCACTTTTGGCAATTGTCTCGACCTCCAGCGCTACCATCGGGTATCTGCCGCTCGCGGCATTCCGCTGGTCGTCGATGCCGCGGCCTCGCTCGGGAGCCTCGATGCGGACGACAAACCCTTCGGCCTCGGCAGCCAATACCCGTTGATATTCTCGATGCACGCGACGAAGGCGTTCGCGACCGCCGAAGGCGGGATCGTCTATTGCGCCGACCGCCGGTTGATTGCGACCCTGCGCGCGATGGGAAATTTCGGCTTCGGCGAGCCGCGGACGGTAACGATGCCCGGCCTGAATTCCAAGCTGAGCGAGATCACTTCATTGCTCGGGTTGCTAAAGCTGGACGACTTCGATGCGGTCGTCGAGCATCGCCAGGATCTCTTCGACCGCTATCGCAGCTTGCTGCCCGAATTCACCTTCCAGCGCATGACCGGCCGGCGCACAGCCCATCAATTCGTCTCGGTCCTGGTCCCGGAGGCCTTGGCGGGCAGGGTCGGGGAGATCGTCGCTGCGCTCGCTCGCCAGGGCGTCGGTGCGGCCCGCTACTTTGTTCCCCATTTGGCGCAGCAGCCATTTTTCCAGGCGACCTGCGTCGCCGGCGATCTGGCGGTGACCGAGGCGATCAGCCGGCGCGTCATCGCATTGCCGATGTCGGACACGCTGACCGAGGATGAAGTCGGTTATGTCTGCGATGTCTTCCGCCACGCATGCAGCTCGCAATCGAGTGCGCCGCGCGCCCGCGTCCGGCCGATAAAATCTCGTCTGCGGAATCTCTGCCCTGAAGACAGCTTGTGACGAATCCATGTCCGCGATGATGACCAACACGCTGATCGTCGGGGGCGGACCCGCCGGGCTCGCGCCGCTGCTGGCGGCCAGCCGTAACAGCCAGCTCGACCGGATAATGGCGGCAGGGCTGGCTATTGCGGAGCGCGGTCCGGCGATCGGCCGCGGCCGCATCGGCAACTATGCCATCAACTCGGACAGTACCGGCAATACGCTGGTGAGCGGCCTGCTCGACAATCCCCATCCGGTGCTCGCGAATTTGTGGAACCACCCGACGACCAAAGCGGTGGCTGCATATGGCGTCCGATCCGTGCCTCTGGCGCTCGTCGGCGAGCTGATGGCGGCTTTGGGGGTGGCGTTTCATGAGATCGCGGCGGCCAGCGGGAACCCGGTTCTGCTTGGGCACGAGGCGCTTCATACCAAACGCACCAGCGATGGCTTGTGGCAGACCCGGCTTCGCCGCGTTGCGGACGGGTCCGAAATGTCGATTTTGTCGCACTTCGTCGTGCTGGCGACCGGAGGACATCAGCCTCAATCGATCCTGACGAACCGTTACATGAATGGCCGGCCTCTGCTGCCGACTTATGCCGGCAAGCTGATCCAATCCGATACCGCGCTTACGGCGGCGGGGCTGGACGCGATCGGCGCGCGTCTGGCGGCGAGCCGCAACCGGCGCATCGCCATCATCGGCAGCTCGAGCAGCGCGATGGCCTGTGCCAATGCGTTGCTACGATCGAAATTCGGCCCCGATCTTGGCGAGGGCGCGGTTACCCTGCTGCACCGGCGGCCGCTACGGGTTTTCTTTCCGTCCGCTGCCGAAGCTTTATCCGAAGGCTATGATGAATTTGGCGCCGAGGATATTTGTCCGGTCAGCGGCTTCGTCTTCCGTTTCGCGGGCTTCCGGCTGGAATCGCGCGAATTGGTGATGGCGGTACGCGGGATCGGCGGCCGTCCTCCCGAAAAACGACTGCGCCTGCACAGGCTGGCCAGCGGAAGCGATCCGGCCGCGCTGAGCGTTCTCGATGAAGCCGAGGTGATTGTCGCGGCACTCGGCTATCGACCGCGTGCGTTGCCGGTCCTGTCTGCTTCCGGACGCCCGATCTCGCTATTCGCGGACGATCCGGCGGGCTCGTTGGTCGACGGCGAATGCCGCGTGCTCGACGCCCAGCGTATGCCACTGGATGGATTGCTGGGCATCGGCTTGGCGGCCGGCTTTACGGCTCCGGAAAAGGTCGGCGGAGAGCCAAGCTTTTCGGGACAAACCAACAGCCTCTGGCAATGGCAGAACGATGTCGGCGCCTTGATCGCGCGCCAGATTCACGCGCAGGGCCTCAGCAAGAGCGTAGCAACCGCGGCTCCCAAGCTCGCCAGGCCGTTATCCCGCGCGGCGTTATCCGAACCGTTGCCGTCCTAAAAATCGCTCGGGCTAAAAATCGATCGGGGTGCTAATCCGCCTCGAGAGCATCGGTTGTGCCGCTGCCGCAAAAATTGCTCAAGACGGCGGCTTGCGCGGGCGATACCGGTGCACTTGCCGGCACAAGCGTTGAGCTGGGCGTCATCTTGCGCCGCGGCGTTCGCCGCACCGCCGCCGCCGCGATTAATTTGGCGGTTACGATCAGCCCCGACAGGATGCCGCTTTTGAAGAGCGACGTGACGTAACGGCGGCCGGCCAGGACGGGATGAACGAACACCTCGCCTGCGCAATCGGGCAGCTCCGCCTCGTGGATCGGCGGCCACCAATCGTAACGCGTCATCCTGCCGAACGACGACAAATCACGTAGGCGAAAATCGGCCAAGGCGAGCTCCGTCCCGACGAAGGTCTCGCCGATCGGCCATTGCTTGCCATCGGACACGCCCGACCGGCCTTGTCGGAGCCGGCATTCGGCAAGGTGCCGTATCGCCCGCGCCGAGAACACCGCCGCGCAAACCTGATAGGGGCGCACCTGGTCGCGCGTGTAAAAGCGCAACATCGTGCTGGTCCACCAGTAGGTATCGGCGCTCTTCTTGATCGGGTGACCGAGGAAATCGAGGTTCTGTCTCCGGAATTCGGTCACGAGGTCGTCGACGCCGACGCTCGGTGCGGCATCGTATTCGATCATCACGACGGTATCGTAGTCGGGCTTGAGATGCTGGAAATAGTACAAAGGATAATCGGCGTTGTACCAGAACAGCGAGCCCTGGGAGATTTGCGCGAAGCCGAGATCGCCCAAATCCGATTCGCGGTACCGTATGACCGAATCGAAAGGAATCGGACCGAGGCGGCCCTTGGTTTCGTCGAGCATCAGATAGACGTCGCCCGAGGGACAGGCTTCGACAATGTGCGCCAGGCGCCGCTGCACAAACTCGTCGATCGCGAAAGCTTTGAACAGGACGGCATAGCGGTGGGCGGTTGTCATCGCGGCAAACCCATTCCTTCACTGGCGCGCGGCTTCGTCACCTTGCGTCCTAGAACGGCGATGCGTTACAAAAGTTTCATCGAATCGACAAGGATGCGGCTGTCAGCCGGTAGCCTGGCACGACGCCTTTTCGCGAGCGGGCGCGATTTTCCCGATATCGCAGACGAGATTGGTGTTTGCCGGAAGCGGCTCCTTCCAACCTGCCGCCGTGCAAGGCCGCAACGTCGAACCCTTCGCTTCGACCCCGCAAACCCGCGTCTTTCTAACGGGTTCGAGGCAGCGGACGGACATTTTCGGCATCCGATGAGCCCTGCGAAATTCGTCAAAGTCGCCCGAATCGAGCGTCCGACACCCGTTGAATCTCAGTTGCTCGAGCTGCGTGAGCCATTTATTCAATGCATGGCGATTCGCCGGACGCAATTCGATCCGCCCCAGATTCTGCCGGTTCAATATGTCTTGCAAAGAGTCCCGGCCGCGCGCGACCCGGCTTTTGACCGTCCCCAATGTGCTGCCCAAGAGCAGCGCGGTTTCGACATAGGAAAAGCCGCAGATCCCAACCAGAATCAAAGATTCGCGCTGGGGGTCCGGCAGGGCATTCATCGCGGAGGCCGCATCGCAAAGATCGATCGCCGACTGTTGGGCCCCAGCCGGCGCCGAAATCGTATCCGCAAACTTGGCGGCCCAAGGGACTTGCCGCCAAGCCCGGCGCTGGTGGGAATAGAATTCATTGCGCAGGATCGTGCATAGCCAGGCTTTCAGATTGGTGCCGGGCGTGAACGATTGGCGAGCCTGCCACGCGCTCGCCATAGCCTCCTGGCACAGATCTTCGGCAAGTTCCCGTTTTCCCGTCAGCGACCGGGAGAGGGCGCGCATGAAGGGCATGAGCTCGGCGAGCCCGACCTCGAAACCTTTGGCCTCCAAAAGATCATGCGGCTTTCGCGCATCGATCTCGACGGTCTGTACTAACATCGTATTTCTCACTTTCCTTGGCTGGCCTACGAAACGATGGCAGGCGCTTTGATCGGAGATCGGCACGAGCGCCTGCCGCGCGCTCGCGAGCGATGAATTGGGAGACTTCTGGTTGATCGCAATCTCGACAGCGACCCCCGGCGTCGTCACAGCTTCGCGGCGCGACGGCCGGAAAAGCTGAGCCGCGGGTTCGGGGCAGTGCAGCGACGCGGTCACTCGTTGGGATGGCCAAAGAAAGATTCACATGCATGATCAAAACTCGACGAGCAATTTGCGCGTACGATCGGAACCCTAAAAGCGAATTGAGGCCGCGGAGTGAATTCCTCACGCAGGAATTATGATTTCTTTAACCTCTGCAATTTGCGAACGGCCAAGCTCACGGCAGCGGTTCGATATCGACTGTGGCGCGCGCTCTTCGTGATCGCCCTTACCGGCGTTGTCTCGGAACCTTCGCCGGAACGGCGCGTTAGGGAGCCGCAGAGCAAGACGAGCAAGACACGGGGTCATTCAACTGCCGCACAGCATTCATACGGGGTGGCGAGCGGCCATTCTCGTCGGCGAACGGCGAGCGATGCTGGGAACGCTGGCCCTCGCGGTCGTCAATGTCCTCAAGCTCGGCTTGCAGCTCGCCGTCTTGCCGATCCTTGCCCGTCTGCTCGGACCTTCGGCCTTTGGGCTGGTTGCGCTTGCGATGCCGCTTATCCTCATCGCCAACATGCTTGCCGACGTCGGGTTGGGAAACGCGCTGGTGCGCGAGAAGGGATCATCAAGGGAGCTCGAATCGACGATATTCTGGCTCTCGCTGCTGGTCTCCGTGACCCTGGCGGCGATTGTTTCGCTTCTCGCCTGGCCGATGAGCCGGATAATGTCGCAGCCCGGTCTCACGCCGATCGTGATTGCGCTGACCGTGATCCTTCCGATCGGCGGAAGCTTGTCGGTCTCCAATGCGCGGATTTCGCGCGAAGGAAAATTCAGCTTATTCGCAGCCGGCGAAGTGGTTGCCACCTTGGTGTCGTCGGCTGCGGCTATTGGCGCGGCATTGGCGGGATTCGGGCCCTGGAGTCTGGTGATTCAGCAATGCGTCCTGTGGGTATTGAAGGCGAGCTGGCTCATTCCGGCGTCGGGTTTCCGCCCGATGCTGTATTGCCGGCCGGCGCTGGTGTGGCCTTATCTGCATTTCGGGTTGCATTCGGTCGGCGCCAATCTCGCCAATTTAGCTAACAAGAACCTTCCGACGATGGTCATCGGCGGTCTGATCGGCGTGGTCGCGGCCGGCCATTATTCGATGGCCTATCAGCTCGTGCGGGTGCCCGAGCTGATCATCTCGGGCCCGCTCTATCTTTCCATTTTCGCCGGGGTTGCCCAATGGGGCGACGATCGGGTCGGGGCAAGGCCGCTGGTACTGAAGGGACTGCGCGGCCTGATGATCGTTCTCGCGCCGGCATTCTGCGGTTTGGCGCTGCTGGCCGGTCTGATCGTCAAGCTGCTGCTCGGATCGACCTGGCTCGGCACCGCGCCCATCCTCACCTGGCTGGCGCCCGCGGGGTTTTTCCTCTGCCTCTATAGCTTCATCGGCGCGGCCTTGATGGGGTTGGGACGGTCTGCGGAGCAATTCAGATTGGTATTGCTCAGCGGTGTTTTGCTGGGCGCAGGTACGGTGATCGGCGCGCGCTATGGCGGCGTCGGTGTGGCGGCGGGTTTTAGCCTCGGCGCGGCGCTCGCAGCGCCGGTCTATCTCCGCACGTTGTCGCGGCAATTGCTTATTTCGACCCACGCGATCGCTTCGGAGATCCTCGCCCCGATCGTGGCAACGTTGGCGATGGTGCTCGCGATATCGGTGCTGCGCCGCGAGATCGGCGCGTGGGATCCCTGGCTTCAGCTCGTGGCTTTGGTGCTGTGCGGGTTGGTGAGTTTCTCGTCGGTGCTGGCGGCGATTTCGTGGCGCCGCCTTTGGGAAGATCTGCATTGGCTATTGGCGGCGAATCGAAACGTACCCGCTGAGCTGCCCTAGACGCCCGCCATTGGATTGGATGCCCCGTGCGAATCGCCTATTTTGTTCATAACCTCGCCGATCCCGCCGTCGGCAAGCGCGTGCGCATGCTCGCGAGTGCCGGCGATGAGGTGCATCTGCTCGGCTTTCGCCGCGACGAGAAAATCGTCGATTACAGCGGCGTGGGGGTTAAGCCCGTCGATCTCGGCCGCACCTTGGATCGAAACTTCGCGCAGCGGGCCGTAATGGTGTTAAAGCGCTGCATCGGCGTTCGCGCGTGGGCCGAGAGCATCCGGAATTGCGATGTCATTATGGCCCGCAACCTGGAGATGCTTGCACTTGCCGTCGCCACGCGGCGAAAATTCGCGCCGGGCGCGCGCCTGGTCTACGAATGTCTCGATATCCATCGGCTGCTTTTGTCGAAGCGGATTTGGGGCGTCGTTTTGCGCGCTATCGAGCGGACGCTAATGCGAAAGGCGAATCTTCTCGTGATCAGCGCGCCCGCCTTCATGAGCGAATATTTCGAGCCGCGGCAAGGGGTGAATCACGGCCTGCGGCTCCCGGTTCTCCTGGTCGAGAATAAGGTGTTGCCGGCGCTCGATGGAATCGACATGCCGCGGCCCGTGTCCGATCCGCCTTCGGGGCCACCCTGGCGGATCGGGTGGTTTGGGATGATTCGCTGCCGGAAGAGTCTCGATCTGTTGTGCGATTTGGCTCTCCGCCACCCGCACCTGATCCATCTGACGATCCGGGGCCGGCCTTCTCGAGTCGAATTCGAGAATTTCGACGCGCAAGTGGACCGCGCGCCGGGGATTTCTTTCGGCGGGCTCTACGATCCGTCGGAGCTCGAGACTCTCTACGGCGACGTTCATTTCAATTGGGCGATCGACTATTTCGAGGAAGACGCCAATTCTTCCTGGCTGCTCCCGAACCGCATCTACGAGGGTGGTGCGTATAACGCGGTTCCGATTGCCCTGAACCAGACCGAGACCGCGCGCTGGTTGAAGGCTCACGGCATTGGCGTGGTCCTCGGCTCGGCGGACCGTGCGCTGGAGGCGTTTTTGCTGCAATTGACGCCGGCATGTTATGACGAACTAAAGCAAGCCAGCCGTGCCGTGCCGAGAAGCGCGTTTATCGCGGATGATCGCGATTCCGCGCGTCTGCTGGAGGCCTTGAGAAAAGCGACATCATCGAGCGAGCAGGCAATCGCTTCGCCGGCCGGCACCCGGAGTCCCCTCATCGAGTCCGCTCAATAGAGCGTGATCTCCGATAGGCCTGCGATCCGCGCCACCACCCCGCAATGCAAGGCCGCGCGCGTCAAGCAACGATTTCGCGATGAGGCCTTGGGCAAACACGCGGCGGCAGCGAGCCCTAGCATCACTGCCTTTGCCAAAGCGACCGGAAGGTCGACGATGGCCCGTAACGAGTGATGGGTTGATTCCAGCAATCGCGTGCCGTGAGATTGGCCTTGCCGAAACTTGCGTCGTAACAGCCACGCGAGGCTCGTGCGATTCGCCGGGATGGGGTCGTAGACCAAAGCGTTCGCCGCAAAGCCGATGCGGCCGCCGCGATCGCGCAGTCGATAAAAGAAATCGAGATCCTCGCCGCCGCTTCGGCCGAACTCGAGGCGGAATTCGAGCCCCGCGCGCTGGACGAGCGCGCGTCGCAACAGGACATTGCCGGTGTATCCGGTCTCGATGTGGCCTCGTACCCAAACCGGCCGCGTCGAATGGAAGTCTCCTGCCTCCAGCCAGTAGGGCGCCGTCGCGGGATAAACCGCCTTGACCGGTCCAAGGACCGCGTCCCAATCGCCGCGCCTGGCCTCGGCGAGCAATTCTTTGAGCCAGCTCGGCGATGGGTGTTCGTCGTCGTCCACGAAGGCGATCCAATCGCTTTGGGTGGCTGCGAGGCACGCATTTCGGGCGATCGAGATATTTCGCGCCGGCGCATGCACATAGATCAGGTTCAGGCCCAACCTGTCGCCCGCCGCGCATATGGACGCGCGCGCATCGGGTTCGGCGGCATTGTCGGCGACGATGACACGGATGCTGATCTTGTCGCGCCCCTCTTGCGTCGCCACGGCCTCAAGTGTGTCGAAGAGCTCCGGCCGGTGATAGGTGCAGATGCAGACGTCGATGCCAAGCCGATCGTCGCCGTCGAGCTGTGGGTCCTCGATCGGCCGGCGCGTTGCGTCGCTTACCTGCATCGCCGTCCCGCTCCGAGCACGCGCAGCAAGCTCAGGTCTTTTCGGAGACGGCGCGTGGCCGGGGACCGCGCTCGAACCCTTTTTGTGCCTCGCCGGCAAGGTTGGGCGCAGCGACCGGTTGCGCCAGCCCAAGCTCTGCCAATGTATAATTGAACAGGCCGACGAATTCTTTGAAGGTTGTGTGCGTCATCGCGATCCGCATTACTTCGACATTGCCCACCGAGCCCTTGCCCAGCTCGCCAGCCGGCGCGGCGAACGAGATCAAGACGATTCCCGGACCCTTGCCAATGTGAGCTCGGGTCACGAGAACGGGTACGTTCACAGGCATTTCCACACCAGATGCTTCCCAACCTTAACGGGCGACCGGCGCCCGAGTTCCTTTTCGAGGGAGCTAAATCTTCGGTAGCGCGTTTGCGTACCGTCGGTCCTAAAGCCCCTGGGGATGGGAATAAACGGGTGAGCGGATGTCCAATCAGTCGATCGCAGAGCAGCCCGGCGATTCGTCGGCGAAGGCCGCGCAATCGCCGCCGCGCAAGCGGCGCGAGCTGCTGTCCATACAATATATGCGTGCGATTGCCGCCGTCGCTGTGTTGGTTTTTCATGCGGCGGATCGCGCCGGGACCTCGTTCGGGGTAGGAGCGGCCGGGGTCGATATCTTTTTTGTCATCAGCGGATTTATCATGTGGGTCATCACCGCGCGCGACCCGTTGCGGCCGGCGCAGTTTCTCGCGCGGCGGGCGGCGCGCATTGTCCCCCTCTACTGGCTGGTCACATTGGCGGTGGCGGGGACGGCCCTAGCGCTGCCGCCATTATTTCCCAACCTCAGGCCGACACTCGGCCATGTCGGCAAGTCGCTTCTATTCTATCCCCATGCCGATCCGAGCGGACTCATAGCCCCGCTCATCGTCCCGGGCTGGACTCTCAATTACGAGGTGTTCTTCTACGCGGTCTTTGCGATTTCATTGTCGATGGCGGTCCGGATCCGCGCCTTCGCGCTCACCGCGGTGCTGGGATTTTTTGTGCTGTCGGGTCACTGGGCGCCTTCCTCCGATCCGGCATGGAGCACCTATACCAGTCCCTTGCTGCTGGAATTCCTGTCAGGGGTCTGGCTCGGCAAGGCCTGGACGGATGGCCTGCTGCCGCGACCGATCGTGGGATTTTCCTCTCTTGCGGTTGGCGTTGCGTCGATGGTGGTCGTCACCGCGGCGGGAATCGATATCGAGCCGGTGCGGCTGCTCGCTTGGGGCGTTCCGGCATTTTTGATCGTCGCCGGCGCTGTGTCTCTCGACTGGCGGGGCCTCGTGCCTGATTGGCCGATCCTCAAATTTCTGGGCGACGCTTCCTATTCGATCTACCTCGTGCATGGGTTGGCTATTTCCTTTTGCGCTCGTGTCCTGGCGATGATCGGAATGAGCGCAGCTCCGGTCATTCTTCTCGTGAGCGTGATCGGCGGGCTCGCCGTTGGAAGCGGCTGTTATCAATTCGTCGAACGGCCGCTGATGCGTTTTTTTCATCGCGCGCGGCCAAAACATGTCGCCGTTGCCACGCCGGTTGCTGCCGCATTTCCGGTCGAGCTCCCAGGCGCGGTATCTGCGCACTCCCCCGACGCCGTCTGACGCGGGCGATAACGCTCGATCCGCCGCAACGCGCGGCCTTCTATGCCGATTGTGGCGCGATTGTGTCCGACTCGCGGTCGCATTATCGGTATCTTCACGCGTGCAACTGATGCTCGCTCAACCGCTATGCGGTAAACTTAAGCTGAACTATACAGAACAAAATGGCGCGGAGCCTCGGTTTTTACTAGCTTAACCTTGGCCGTAAACGATTTTTCTTTCATTTTTAACTTGCCAGTAACGTGTCTCTTGACACAATCTCCAGTAAATGAAGACACAGATTCGCCGTATTTGCCGCTAGCTCGCCACAATGTGTTTGGAGACTCATTCGGTATGACGGACAATTCCAGCGGCCAGTCGTCTCCATCCGTTCTGACTTTCAACGACGAATTCAACTCGCTGAGTCTCTGGAACGGGACCTCGGGGACTTGGGACACGACCGCGCCGTACGTACCGCTGAACGGAAGCGGATATTCGCTGCCGTCGAACGGCGAGCAGGAATGGTATATCAATTCGACTTACGCGCCGACCGCTTCGGTGCAGCCCTGGAGCGTCAGTAACGGCGTGCTGACGCTGACGGCCGCGCCGGCATCTGCCGCGATCCAATCTTTGATCGGCGGCTACCAATACACTTCGGGCCAGATCAACACCTATCACTCGTTCAGCCAGACTTACGGCTATTTCGAGATGAACGCCGAGCTTCCGGCCGGCCAAGGTCTTTGGCCCGCGTTCTGGCTGCTGCCCGAAAGCGGCGCATGGCCGCCCGAGATCGATGCGATGGAGGTCCTCGGCAATAATACGTCGGAACTTTACACGACCGTGCATTCCACCAGCGGCACGGGAGCGGAGGTCAATGACGGCGTCGGCACCATCGTTGCCAACATGTCGACGGGATTCCACTCCTACGGTGTCGACTGGCAGCCCGATTTCATCACCTGGTATTTCGACGGAATTGCGGTCTTTCAGGCGGCGACACCGTCCGATCTCAATCAACCGATGTACATGATCGCCAATCTCGCGGTCGGCGGCTATTGGCCGGGGGACGTCAACGGCACGACGCCGCTGCCGGCCCAGATGGAGATCAATTACATCCGGGCCTATTCGGGCCTGCCGGCGTCGATTACATCGGCTGCCGTTCCGGTGCTCGCGGCCAATTTCATTTTGCCGAGCGATCTCCACGACGTCCAGCTCGTCAGCGCATCGTCGCAGGCGGTGACGGGCAACGCGCTCGGCGATGTCATCATCTCCAACGATGCCGGTTCGACGATCACCGGCGGCATCGGCAACGACACGCTGGTCGCTGGTCACGGCGCCGATGTGCTGACGGGTGGCGGCGGCAGCGACACATTCGTGTTTCCCGTCCTGCCGTGGAATTCAGGCCAGATCACGGATTTCCACCCCGCCACGGACAAGATCGACCTCACCGGAGCGCTCGGCGCGATCGGTTATACCGGCAGCAATCCGATCGCCGACGGCTATGTGGCCTTCGTCGCGGTCGGCGGCAGCACCAATGTCTATGTCGATTCGCACAATCCCTCGAACCCGGGCCTGACGCTGATCACGACCCTCGACGGTGTCTCGCCCGCGAGCCTGAGCCTCCAAGATTTGCTGTTCCAGTCCTCGGGAACGCCAGCGACGCCGCCGAGCAGCTCCACCCCGGTCGACACCGCCGCCGCGAACTACCTCGTACCAACCGACGTGAGGGATGTGACGCTGACCGGGACGATGGCACAGACCGTCACCGGCAATTCTCTCGGCGATACGATCACCTCCAACGATTACGGCTCGACGCTGATCGGCGGTACTGGCAACGACACGCTGATTGCCGGCCACGGTGCCGACACGCTCACCGGCGGCGCCGGCGCGGACAGCTTCGTCTTCGATTATCTGCCGTGGAACGCGGGCCAGATCACCGACTTCACGCTCGGCACCGACAAGCTCGACTTCAGCGCGCTGCTCAGCGCCGCCGGCTATACCGGCAGCGATCCGGTGGCCGATGGCTATGTGAGCTTTGCCTCCAATGGCGGCGGCGGCACCGAGGTCTATTTCCATTCCCATTCTGCGTCCGACCCGTGGCCGACCCTGATCACCACGCTCGACAATGTCTCGCCGGCGGGACTGACGACGGCCAATGTTTTCGGCGAGGCCAGCTCATCCAATCCACCACCGCCACCGCCGCCTACGCCGACCGTGGTGGATACGTCCGCGCCGACCTATACCGTGCCGGCCGGGGTCCAGGACGTTCAACTGACCGGCAGCGCGGCACAGACGATAACGGCCAATTCGCTCGGCGATACGATTACCTCCAACGATTACGGCTCGACGCTGATCGGCGGCAGCGGCAACGATACGCTGATCGCGGGCCACGGCGCCGATACGCTCACCGGCGGCGCCGGGGCGGACAGCTTCGTCTTCGATTATCTGCCCTGGAATGCCGGTCAGATCACCGACTTCACGCCTGGAACCGATAAGATCGATATCAGCGCGCTGCTCAGCGCCGCCGGCTATACCGGCAGCGATCCGGTGGCCGGCGACTATGTGAGCTTTGCCTCCAATGGCAGCGGCGGCACCGAGGTCTATTTCAACGCGCATTCCGCGTCCGACCCGTGGCCGACGCTGATCACCACGCTCGACAATGTCGCGCCGTCGGGATTGACCGCGGCGAATGTTTTCGGCGGCGCTGGATCGTCGCCGAATCCGCCGCCGCCTCCCACGCCTAGCGTGGTGGATACGTCCGCGCCGAGCTACACCGTGCCGGCCGGAGTCCAGGACGTTCAACTGACCGGCAGCGCAGCGCAGACGGTGACGGCCAATGCGCTCGGCGATACGATCACGTCCAACGATTACGCCTCGACACTGATCGGCGGCAGCGGCAACGATACGCTGATCGCCGGCCAGGGCGCCGATACGATGACGGGAGGCGCCGGGGCGGACACCTTTGTCTTCAACGCGCTGCCGTGGAACGCGGGCCATATCACCGACTTCACGCCTGGTACCGACCGGCTCGACATCAGCTCGTTGCTGAGCGACAGCGGCTTTACTGGTAGCGACCCCGTGGCCGACGGCTATGTGAGCTTCGCCTCCAACGGAAGTGGAGGAACCGAGGTCTATGTCAATTCTCATTCCGCGTCCGATCCGTGGCCGACGCTGATCACGACGCTCGACAACGTCTCTCCGGCGGGGCTGACGACGACCAATGTCTTTGGCGAAAGCGATTCCGCGGCGAACTACGCCCTGCCAAGCGGCGTGCAGGACGTTCAGCTTACCGGGACGGCGGCGCAAACCGTGACCGGAAATTCGCTTAACGATCTCATCGTCTCGAATAATTATGGCTCAACGCTTATTGCGGGAAGCGGGAACGATACGCTGATCGCGGGCCAGGGAGCGGATATCCTGACGGGCGGGGCGGGTAGCGATACATTCGTCTTCAATTCTCTGCCGTGGAACGCGGGCCAAATCACCAACTTCAATCCCGCCAGCGACGTGCTTGACCTCCGCGCCCTATTCACCGCTGCCGGGTATCACGGCGCCAATCCGGTCCAGGACGGCTATTTGAGCCTTGCCTCCGATGGGGCGGGAGACACCAAAGTCTATTTCAATGCCCATAACCCTTCCGACCCGTGGCCGACCCTGATCACCACACTCGACCACGTTTCGCCGGCGAGCGTGAGCGCGAAGGATTATCTGTTTCACTAGAGCGTGACCGATACGCCGTAATCCGTCATTACTGGTCGTCGGGATCGGGCTTCCATCCATCCCGCTGCATGCACAGCGTCGTCAACTGCCGAAACTCGATATGCGCGATGGAATTGGGCGCATAGAGTTCTTGCTCTGCTGCCACAGCTTGATTGTCGGTGGCAGAATCGGTCCAGGGCATTGCGGATGATGATCCCGTTCGCTTATCGACGGTCGGCGGTGCGACCGGCCTGATCGCCGCTATTTTGGCGATTTGCTCGCACTGGTTGAGCGCTTCAGCCTGGTCCTCGGCGGTCCCGTTCGGTTTGCTCCAGTTCTGCTGCGCTTGCGCTATCCCGCAGCCTAGTAGAAAAACCGCGCTCGCTGTGAAAATGGCATATTTCATTTTTGCTCCGCTGCGCCGGCCGCGCGCCGATCCCCCATGTACACTCATGCGAACAGCCAGTCGCTTGCGTGGAGCGCGGCGGGGGCGACGTGGTCAAGGGTGGTGACAAGAATAGGGATGGTCGTGTTCGGCCCGTGGGGGTCAAAATACATCTTGGTATTGCCGGCGCCGTCGGCCGCGAAATTCAAATAACCATCGGCGACGGGATTGTTGCCGGTGTAGCCGCTCGCGCTGAACAGCGCCCTCAGATCGAGTATATCGTTGCTGGTGTTGAAATCGGTGATCTGGCCGGCATTCCAGGGCAGAGAGTTGAAGACGAAGCTATCCGTGCCGCCGCCGCCGGTGAGCGTGTCGGCGCCGTGACCCGCGATCAGCGTGTCGTTGCCGGTGCCGCCGATCAGCGTCGAGCCGTAATCGTTGGAGGTGATGGTGTCGCCGAGCGCATTGG
>DATLUE010000211.1:0-17479 GCA_035533255.1 Allostellaceae bacterium
GGTAGGAGCCGATCTCGATATCCGTATAGCGGCTCTGGATCTCGCCCAGACTCTTGGCCAGCACGCCCTCGGCGAGCGCGGTGCCGATGGTGCGCGACAGCATGGGCTTGCCGCCTTTGAGCTCGCCTTTGACCGTATCGAACATGCCCTGCATCACCCGCGGGATGCCGGCAAAGACATAGACATTGCCCATGCGAAAGCCGGGCGCACGCGAGACCGGATTGTAAACGAGGCTCGCGCCCTCGGGCGTCGTCGCCATGCGCATGCGCGCTTCGTTGAGCTCGGCCGGCGCATAGAAAGAGAGGAAATGCTTGTGCGCTTCGGGATGGACGACCCAGGGCACGCCGAACGCCTTGGCGATGCATTCCGAGGTGATGTCGTCATGGGTCGGCCCGATGCCGCCGGTGGTGAAGACGTAAGCGAATGCGGCGCGCAGCTCGTTGACGGTCGCGACGATGGTCGCCTCGACATCGGGAATGACGCGCACCTCGCGCAGCGTCACGCCAACCTCGTTGAGGCCTTTGGCGATATAGGCGAGATTCGCGTCCTGTGTCCGGCCCGAGAGAATCTCATTGCCGATGATGATGATCGCGGCGGTCACCACCTTGTCCCCGCTCTTGTCTTCCGTCGCCTGGTCGTCGGGCCGTTCAGTGCTCACCTATCGCTCCCCAGCTTTCTCCCGCCAGTAAGCCGCAAACCCGGCGCAGCCGCAATGCCCGGTGCCGGCCTGGCGCGCTTGCCGGGCGCTTGAAGAAAGGATATGAGGTCGCCCATGAACCAGCTTCAGCCCGCCCCAGAGGACGACCGCTCGGGGCTCGAGGAACGGCGCATCAAGCTGCACGGCGCCGCCGACGTCGCGGGCATGCGCCGGGCCGGCAAGCTCGCCGCCGAGGTGCTCGACTTCATCACGCCGCATGTCGTGCCGGGCGTCACCACCGACGCGCTCGATCGGCTGTGCCACGGCTTCATCGTCGATCACGGCGCGATTCCGGCGCCGCTCAATTATCGCGGCTTCCCGCGCTCGATCTGCACCTCGATCAACCACGTCGTCTGCCACGGCATCCCCGGCGACCGCAAGCTCGAGGAAGGCGACATCGTCAATCTCGACATCACCGTCATCCTCGATGGCTGGCACGGCGACACCAGCCGCATGTATCTGGTCGGCGAGAAAGTCTCGATCAAGGCGCGCAAGCTGGTCGAGGTGACCTACGAGGCGATGATGCGCGGCATCGCGGTGGTAAAGCCGGGCGCGACCCTCGGCGATATCGGCCACGCGATCCAAAGCTTCGCCGAGGCCAACCGCTTCTCGGTGGTGCGCGATTTCTGCGGCCACGGCATCGGCCGCGTGTTCCACGACGCGCCCTCGGTCGTCCATTTCGGCCATGCCGGCCAGGGCACAAAGCTGCGCGAGGGCATGTTCTTCACGATCGAGCCGATGATCAATGCCGGCCGTTACGAGGTGAAGATTCTCAGCGACGGCTGGACCGCCGTGACCAAGGACCGCTCGCTCTCGGCGCAGTTCGAGCACACCGTCGCCGTGACCGCCGACGGGCACGAAATCTTCACGCTCTCGCCCCGGGGCCTGCACCACCCGCCCTATCTGCCCTGAGGCGAGCGTGGCGGCGCGGCGGCGAAGCGAAGCAAGCGATCCGCCGGACGCGAGCCCGCATTACCTCGGCCATCGCCAGCGCTTGCGCGAGCGGCTGATCGGTGGCGGCACCGAGCCTCTCGCCGATTACGAGCTCCTGGAATTCCTGCTCTATGCCGGGATCAAGCGCGGCGATACCAAGGAACTTGCCAAGAACCTGATCAAGCGCTTTGGCAGCTTCGCCGGCGTGCTTGCGGCCGATCATGCGGCGCTGACCGGCGTTCCCGGCATGGGTGATGCCTCGGCGGCGGCATTGCTGGCGGTGCGCGAAGCCGCCGCGCGCATGCTGCGCGCCGAGATCGCGGATCAGCCGGTGATTTCGAGCTGGCAGGCGCTGATCGATTACTGCACCGCGAAGATCGGCTTCGCCGCAGCCGAGGAGTTTCATCTGCTGTTCCTCGACCGCAAGAACGCGCTGATCGCCGACGAGCGCCAGCAGCAAGGCACGGTCGATCACACGCCGGTCTATCCGCGCGAGGTGGTGAAGCGCGCGCTCGAGCTGAACGCGTCGGCGATCATCATGATCCACAATCACCCGAGCGGCGACGTGACGCCCTCGCGCGCCGATATCGAGATGACCAGGCAGGTGCGCGAGGCGGCGAAAGCGGTCGGCATCGCCCTGCACGATCACCTCGTGATCGGCCGCGGCAAGCATGCCAGCCTCAAGAGCCTCGGATTGATGTAGGATCGAGCGATGAGCGCCGCCCTCCTCGTCACCATCGGCACGACGCTTTACGGCGAGGGCGAAGCCTGGCCGTCGCGGCTTGCCGAAGACCTCGGCATCAACGAGCGCACGCTGCGCCGTTGGATCGCCGGCGAGAGCGCGATTCCCGAGCCGGTCTGGGACGAGTTGATCAACATCGCGATCGGCCGCGCGCGCGCGATCGCCGACCTCGTCCCCAAAATCGATCAGGCAAAGTCGCGCTAGGAGCAGGCCGACACGGACGCAGGCTGGCCGATCAGCCGCTTGCTTGGGCGCGGGGCAGATGGATCGTGACCGCGGTGCCTTTGCCCAGCTCGCTTGCGATCCGAACCGTGCCGCTCGCCTGGGTCGCAAAATCATGCACCATGCTGAGGCCGAGACCGGTTCCGACCCCCACGCCCTTGGTCGTAAAGAACGGCTCGAAAGCGCGCGCCAAAGTCGCCGGCGACATCCCCAGCCCGTCATCGGAAACCGTAATGGCCACGAACTCGCCCGCCGGCCCCAACGCGTCGGGCTCTTCCGGCAAGCGCGCATTCCGGGCGACGATCAGCAGCCGCCCGCCATTCGGCATCGCATCTCGCGCGTTGATGGCGAGGTTGAGGATCGCCGATTCCAATTGGCTCTGATCGGCCAGGATCGGCCACAGATCGTCGGCAATCTGTGCATCGAGCGTCAGCGTCGGGAGCGATCGCGCAAGCAGGTCGACGATATCGACGAGAATGGCGCGCGGCTCGATGATTTCGGGCTGCGATGGCTTTCGGCGCGCAAAGGCCATCAGGCGCTGAACCAGCTTTTCGCCGCGCAATGCCGATTTGAGGCCGTAATCCACCCGCGTTCGGATTTTGTCGTCTTGCACGCTGCGCTTGATGATTTCGAGCTCGCCGGTCAGCACGGTCAAGAGATTGTTGAAGTCGTGCGCGATGCCGCTGGTAAGCTGTCCCAGCGTTTCCATCTTCGATGCCTGCCGCTTGACTTGAGCCAGAAGGGCTTTCTGGTCGGCGACATCCGCCAGCAGGCCGATCGCCAGGCATGCAACGCTCGCCAGCTCGCTCAGCGCTTGCTCATCCTCTCGATCGAATCGGTGATCGTCGTGCGACATGATCCAAAGCGTGCCGAACGGCGCTTTGCCGCGAATGAACAACGGCACCAGCAGCGCTTCGGTCAGCGGCACGCCGGGAAGATTGAGCCAGCCGTAATAGCGGCCGGGACGATCCATCAGGATGACTTCCCCGCGGTCGAGACAAATGCCGCACGGGCTGAAATCGCGGGGCGTCGTTTGCCCATTGAAGGGTGCCGCCCTTCCCACCAAGCCGGCCCAGCGGAATATGCCGGCGCCTTCCGGCTGCGGCTCATAGACGCTGATGCCGGCGGACCCGCCGCCGCAAAGTTGCCGCGCCAATTCGACAAAGCGCGGCAGCGTGTCCGCGGGCTCCTCGCCGATCTGTCGCGAAAGCTCTCGCAGCGCCAATCCGGTCGTACCGTAACGGTGGATCCGGGTTGGGCGTTTCTCGAGTTCAGCGGTAATCAGAAGATCGCCGACGTCGAGAGATTGGGCCGGTGCGGGCTCCATCGCAAACCTCCTCTTCGGGAGGGCGAGAGCACGCGTTACCCCTTGTGTCGATAGGGAGATCGTGTCTCTCAGGCGCTGACGCCCAAGCGCCTACCACCGATCCCGGGATTTTACCGGGTTGTCCGGTACCGTACAACCATAAATCCGGACGAAACCGAGCCGGCAAAACCGCAGAATGCCGGCTGGGCGTTGCCGCTAATGCCAGTGACCCCCGTCGTGATCGCCGCCGCCAACGCGACCGCGCGAGATATCCGTATCGGGATCGAGCCGATTATTGGTACTGGCCCCATAATAACCGCCGTAACCGTCGTTATAGCCCGGGCCTCCGGCATAGATGCAGGACGAAAGCGCAAGTCCCAACGCCGGCAGCAATACCGGCAGCACGCGGTATTTCATCGTTGTTCTCCTCAAGATTTTCTCATAACGACCGCGATCCGCTGGCTTTCGGCGATTGCGCCCTCGCCGCCTTCTCGAGATATCAGGGGCGGCCGCCCTCATGGCCGTGGCCGGTGAAATCGTCGGGATTGAGCCGGTTGTACATGTAGGAGGTGCCCGGAGCGTTGTAATTGCCCAGACCGCCGGACTGGACCCCGCAGGAAGCGATTGTCAATCCCAGCAACGGCAATAGCACCAGCAGCGCGCGATAACGCATCGTCTTCTCCTGTCGAGCCGCATTCTCTGTCGAGATACATTCTATATAACAATATGGCTACGCGTCCGCAGCCATTACACCTGGTCTGGGTTAAAACCCCGTAACACCGAGAGAGCGGCACCGGCATGGCAGCGGCGCGAATCAGCGGCGAGAGCGCGATTCCCGAGCCGGTGTGCGACGAGTTGATCAACATCGCGATCGGCCGCGCGGCGTTGCACGCCCCGACCATCAATAGCCCGAGCGCTCGCGGGGCACATGCTCGCGGACAACGCCTGCGGCGGCCGGGGCGACCGCTGGCGCTGCGGGCGTCGCCATTTGATTCGGTGGCGTTGCCGTCTCGCCGGTATGGCCAACCGCTCCCACGGAGGTGTCCCCGCTCGCGGCCGCAGCATGAGCCGGTTGAGCGCCAGGCCGAGACGGTGCGGGGCTTGCCTGCGGCGGCGAATTCCCGACCGTGCCGGAATCCGCGCGTGCCGAAGAAGATACGATCGCGATGACGCCCGCGACCACAATGCCTAGGATGGCGGCGTTGAAATTGCTCACGGGGTACCCTCCTTAGATCGGCTGGCGTGTCGGCTGCCTCGGATGGTCGGGAGCTTAACGCCGAAACCGACAACCCAACTTCAAAAGTCCGCGATCGGCGCGCGGAACCGCCCGCGCAAAGCGACGTTAGCTCATTATGGCCACCGCTCCGCGCAAGCTTGCCCGCTACCGGGCGAAACGCAGCTTCGACGTCACCGCGGAGCCGAGCGGCGGCAATGCCGCGCAGGGCGGCAACAGCTTCGTCGTTCAGAAACACGCGGCGCGGCGGCTGCATTACGATTTCCGGCTCGAGCTCGACGGCGTGCTGCTGAGCTGGGCGGTGCCCAAAGGCCCCAGCCTCGATCCCGCCGACAAGCGCCTCGCCGCGCATGTCGAGGATCACCCGGTCGATTACGGCGGCTTCGAGGGCACGATCCCGCACGGCCAATATGGCGGCGGTACGGTGATGCTGTGGGACCGCGGCATTTGGGAGCCGCAAGGCGACAACCCGCGCGCGGATTATCGCCGCGGCCGGCTCAAATTCATCCTGCATGGCGGGCGCATGAAAGGCGGCTGGGCCCTGGTGCGCATGGGGGCGCGCGCGCAAGAGCGCAGCCACGACAATTGGCTGCTGATCAAGGAGCGCGACGGTGAAGCCAAACCCGGCCACGGCACCGCGCTCGTGGACCAGGGCACGAAAAGCGTCGCCAGCGGCCGCACGATGGAAGAGATCGCCGACGCGCCCGACCGCGGCGTGTGGCAGTCGGGCAAGCGCGGCCACGACGATCCGCCGCCCCAGCCCGCCGCAAAGCTCGCGCCGCGTGTCTCCCGCCGACTTATCGGCACGAAGTCTGGCACGCTGCCGGATTTCATTCCGCCGATGCTCGCGACCCTGGTGGACAAGCCGCCGAGCGGCGCCGATTGGATTCACGAGATCAAGATCGACGGCTATCGCATCGTCGCGCGACGTCGCAGCGGCAAGGTCGCGCTCCTCACCCGCACCGGCCTCGACTGGACCGGGCGTTTTCGGCCAATCGCCGATGCGGTCGCGAAGCTGCCCGGCGGCGATCTCGCGCTCGACGGCGAGGTCGCGGTGCTCGACCAGAATGGCGGCTCGAGCTTTGCGGCGCTGCAGGATGCGCTGTCGCATGGCGACGCCAAGCCGCTGCGCTATGTCGTCTTCGATCTGCTCTATCGCGACGGCGAAGATTTGCGTGCCGCCAAGCTGAGCGACCGCAAGGCAGCGCTGCGCGCGCTGCTCGACGGCGCCACCGGGCCGATCGTCTATTCCGACCACATCGCCGCCCGTGGCAGCGAGGTGTTCCACCACGCCTGCGAACTCGCCCTCGAAGGCGTCGTCTCGAAGCGCGCCGACCTGCCCTATCGCGAAGGCCGCACGCGCTACTGGCTCAAATCGAAATGCGTCGCACGCCAGGAATTCGTCATCGTTGGCTATACCGAGTCGACCGTTCACCGCGGCATCGGTGCGCTGGCGCTCGGCTATTACGAGGACGAGACCCTGCGCTATGCCGGCCGCGTCGGCACCGGCTTCGATCGCCGCTCGGCGCTCGATCTTGCCAAGCGCCTCAAGCCGATCGCGACCGATCACCTGCCGTTCGAGAAACTGCCGGCGGCGGCGCGGCGCGGCATCCATTGGGTCGCGCCCGAGCTGGTGTGCGAGATCGCGTTCCTCAACTGGACGCCCGACGGCGTGCTGCGCCATCCCTCGTTCCAGGGTCTGCGCGAGGACAAGCCGGCGCGCAGTATCACCCGCGAGCGCGCGCTGCAAGCGGGCAAGGCGGCGACCGACACGGAGCCGACCGAGCAGGCTGCGCCGCCGCCCACCGCCAAGCGCGCCGCGACGAACAGCGGCGAGACGATCGCCGGCGTCGCGATCTCGCATCCCGAGCGCATCATCTTCCCCGATCTCGGCATCACCAAGCACCAGCTCGCCGAATATTACCAAGCGGTCGGGGATTGGATCCTGCCGCATATCGTCAACCGCCCGCTGAGCCTCTTGCGCTGCCCCTCGGGGGTCGGCGACCAATGCTTTTTCCAAAAGCATTTCGCGACCGGGCTCAAATCGCTGCGGCGCGTCGCGATCGAGGAAAAGCACGGCGCCGGCGAGTATGTCGTGCTGCGCGACCTGCACGATCTGGTGTTGCTCGCCCAGGAAGGCATCGTCGAAATCCATCCTTGGGGCGCGACCGCCGACGATCCCGACAGTCCCGATCAGTTCATCTTCGATTTCGATCCGGCGCCGGGCTTGGTCTTCGGCGAAGTGATCGAAGCGGCTAAAGCGATGCGCGATTACTTAGCCGAGATGCAGATCGAATCTTTTTGCAAGACCACCGGCGGCAAAGGCCTTCATGTCGTGGCCCCGCTGCGCCGCGGGAATAGCTGGGCCGAGCTCAAAGCCTTCACTAAGAAGATCGCGGCGAATTTCGCCGCCGCCGCGCCCAAGCGCTTCACGATCAACATGCTGAAGCGCGAGCGCACCAACCGCATCTTCATCGATTATCTGCGCAACGACCGCGGCTCGACCGCCGCCGCGCCCTACGGCGTGCGCGCGCGGCCGGGCGCGCCGGTGGCGATGCCGCTCGACTGGAAGGACGTGAAAGCCGGGCTCGATCCCGCGCGCTTCAATCTTGCGAGCGTGCCGAAGCTGCTCGCCGCGCGCAAGACCGATCCCTGGGCCGGCATGACCCGGCATAGCCAAACCCTCGCCGGGGCGCAACGCGCGCTCGGCCTCGCCGCCTAGCAAAGGATTTTTCCATGCCGCACGCTTATTGGTCCGGCTTCCTGCGCCTCTCGCTGGTGTCGTGTCCGATCTATCTCTCGCCCGCCACCACCGAGCGCGAGCGCATCAGCCTCCACCAGATCAACCCCGCGACCGGCAACCGCATCCGGCTGCAGCCGGTCGATGCCGAGACCGGCGACACGCTCGACCGCGCCGATCTCGTCCGCGGCTACGAGGTCGAGAAAGGGCGCACCGTCGAGATCAAGAAAGACGAGCTCGACGCGCTGAAGATCGAATCCTCGCGCGTCCTGGAGCTGTCGCGCTTCGTCGAGCGCGCGGCGATCAACCCGCTCTATCTCGACACGCCCTATTACGTCTATCCCGAGAACGCGCAGGCGGCCGAGGCCTATGAGGTGATCGCGGCGGCGCTCGCCAAGACCGGCCGGGTCGGCATCGGCCGGATCGTGGTCGCGCAGCGCGAGCGGCCGGTGGCGCTGCAGCCTTTCGAGCGCGGCCTCTTGGCATCGACGCTGCACACCGCCGACGAGGTGCGCGCGGCCGATTTCGCCGAGCCGTCCCGCAAGCGCGACGCGCAGATGGTCGAGATCGCGACCACGATCATCGAGCGCCTCGACGGAAAATTCGAGCCCGCGGGCTTCCACGACCGGTATCAAGACGCGCTGCGCGCGCTGATCGAGGCCAAGCAGAAAGGCAAGCCGCTGCACCGCCCGAAGATCGAGGAGCCCAGCAACGTCGTCGATCTCATGGCGGTGCTGAAGAAGAGCCTCGCCTCGGCCGGAGGCGATTCGGCCAACCAGAACCGGGGCGAAAGCGCGAAGAAGCCCGCTGCGAAGAAGCCGCGCGGCGCGAAAGCCGATGCGCGCCAGCGCCATCTGCTGTTGCCGATCGCGACCACCGCCGCCGAGCCGGCCAAGCGCGGCGAGGCGCATCCCGCGCGCCCGCGCCGCAAGCGCGCATGAACGCCCCAAGATGCGAAACGGCCCCGAGGCAGCGCAACCTCGGGGCCGTCATCGCGCGCGAGCCGCCGCTAATGAACCGCCGTACCGGCCGAGCCATTGAGGCCGGCGGAACCATTGATGCGGGTATTCACGCCGCTGTTGATATCGGCACCGACTCCGGTCCCGACGCCGCTATTGCCGCTAGCGCCCAAATTGCCGGTGCTGCCGGGCGTGCCGTAGCCGGCACCGACGCCGGTATTGACGCCGGTGTTCACGCCCGTGCCGACGCCGAGGCCGGTGTTGCTCGATCCGTTGAACGCGCCGGTGCCGCCCGAGCCGTTGATCGAACTCGCTCCCGAGCCGCCGATCATGCCGCCGCCGGTGCCCATCGCGCCGCTGCCAGCGCTCGCGCCAGCGCTTCCGCCAGCGCCGGCACCGCCACCCGATTGCGCGAATGCCGCCGGCGCCAGGGCCAGCGTGAGCGCGACCGCCGCCGTCACCATAGATCGTTTCATCATAGCTACCCTCTTGCTCAAGAAGTCCCGAGACGGGACGTTGTTATTCAACGGCAGGCCGAGAGCCGGTTCCATCGGCCGGATGGCTTGCAAAAATGCGCTCGGGTGCGTATCTCTTAGCGCTGAGGATCAGCGATGAATCGGTCGACAATGATATGGGCCTCGAGCGCCTTCGTGGCCCTTTTGGGCGTGGTGCCGCTCGCCTCGGCGCAAGCGACATCGCAGGTTCTGCAATACAATGTCGAGCATCCGACCTACGGCGACATCGGCACCTATACCAACACCGTCTCGGAGAACGGCAATTCCGCCGACGTGCATACCGTGCTGCACATCGCCGTGAAGGTCATCGGCATCCCGCTGTTCCATCAAGATGCGACCCGCGAGGAGCGCTGGGAGAATCAGCGCCTCGTCGGATTTCAAAGCGCGACCGACGACAACGGCACCAAAATCGACGTGACCGGCGAGGCGGAGGCGAGCCGCTTCGTCATCCACTCGTCGAGCAACGGCACGATCTCGGCGCCACCGCAGGTGCATCCCTCCAACCCCTGGGCGCCCTTCATCTTGAAGACCAACGTCATGATGTCGAGCAAGACCGGCAAGGTGCTGCCGGTGGTGGTCACGGATACCGGCGAGGTCACCGTGACCCTCGACGGCCGGCCCGTCCGCGCCCGCCAGTGGTTCATCGACGACAATAAGCATCAGGTGGTGTGGATCGACGACAAAGGCGTGGTGGTCGCGTTTCAGGCCCAGGAGCACGGCACAGCGATCAAATTCGTGCTGACACACGCGACCGCGGCGGCGCAGCCGGCAGTCCCGACGCCGCTCGCCAACAATTGACGCCGGCGATCGACGCGGGCGATTGACGCCCGGGGCCGGCGGAGTTAACCCCTTGCCATGATCCCCCGCTACAGTCGCCCCGCGATGGCCGCCCTGTGGGAGCCGGAAAACCGGTTCCGCATCTGGTTCGAGATCGAGGCTCATGCCAGCGACGCGCTGGCCGAGGCCGGCATCATCCCGACCAGCGCGGCCCAGGCGATCCGCGCGAAGGGCAAGTGGGAGATCGCGCGCATCGATGCGATCGAGCGCGAGATCCACCACGACGTGGTCGCGTTCCTTACCAACCTCGCCGAGCATATCGGCCCCGAGGCGCGGTTTCTGCACCAAGGCATGACCTCGAGCGACGTGCTCGACACCTGCCTCGCGCTGCAACTTCGCCAGGCCTCGGACATCCTCCTCGCCGATCTTGACGCGCTGCTGACGGCGCTGAAGCGCCGCGCCTTCGAGTTCAAAACCACGATCACGATCGGCCGCAGCCACGGCATTCACGCCGAGCCGACGACCTTCGGCGTGAAGCTCGCCGGCTTCTATACCGAATTCAGCCGCGCCCGCCGGCGGCTCGAGCAGGCGAAGCACGAGATCTCGACCTGCGCGATCTCGGGCGCGGTCGGCACCTTCGCCAACGTGCCGCCCTCGGTCGAAGAGCATGTCGCCAAGGCGCTCGGCCTCCGCGTCGAGCCGGTCTCGACACAGATCATTCCGCGCGACCGTCATGCCATGTTCTTTGCGACCCTCGGCGTGATCGCCGGCTCGGTCGAACGGCTGGCGCTCGAGATCCGCCATCTCCAGCGCACCGAGCTGCGCGAGGCCGAGGAATATTTCGCGCCCGAGCAGAAAGGCTCGTCGGCGATGCCGCACAAGCGCAATCCGGTGCTGTCGGAAAACCTGACCGGCCTCGCGCGGCTGGTGCGCGGCGCGGTGGTGCCGGCGCTCGAGAACGTCGCGCTCTGGCACGAGCGCGACATCTCGCATTCCGCGGTCGAGCGGGTGATCGGGCCCGACACGACGATCGCGCTCGATTTCGCGTTGGTGCGGCTGACGTCGGTCGTCGACAAGCTATTGGTCTATCCCGCCACCATGAAGCGCAACCTCGACCAGCTCGGCGGGTTGCACAACTCGCAGCGCGTGCTGCTCGCATTGACGCAAGCCGGGATGAGCCGCGAGGACGCCTATCGCGCGGTGCAGCGCAACGCGATGCCGGTGTGGCACGGTCAGGGCGATTTCGCGACGCTGCTCAAAGCCGACCAGGACGTCGCCGCCCTGCTCCCCGCGGCCGCGATCGACGCGCTGTTCGACGACGCGTATCATCTGAAGCACGTCGACACGATCTTCCGGCGCGTGTTCGGGGAAGCTTAAAGCAAAAAAACTCGTCATTGCGAGAAGCGTAGCGACGAAGCAATGACGGTTCCAAGATTACCTGTAGCCCTGGCGTTCAGCTTTAGCTTTTTAGCTGCTTCTCCGCCTGCGCCGCGAAATGCGCGAGCTCGAGCGTCACGCGGGTCGCGTCGAGCGCGATCCCCTTCGCCTGCAAATCGCTGACGATCTTCGCGACGATCTCGCCATCGCCATGCAGATGCTGCGACGGATCGGCGATGCCGCGCGCGTAAGCCTCAGCCGCCGCGCCGGCGAGGCCAAGCTGAGCCGCGGCCCAGAGGCCGAGCAGATGATTGCGCCGCGCCTTCGCCTTGAAGGTCAGCTCCTGCTGGCGCTCGAAATTCTTCTCGAAGCCTTGCTCGCGTTCCTCGAACCCGGTCATGCGCATTTTCCTCTTGCAGCCTCCCATGATTAGCCGATAACCGGCGGCATGTGCACCTTCGTCATCCTGCGCCGTCCCGGCCACGACTGGCCGGTGCTGATCGGCGCCAACCGCGACGAGATGATCGACCGGCCGTGGGAGCCGCCGGGACGGCATTGGCCCGATCGGCCCGACGTGATCGCCGGACGCGACGTGCTGGCGGGCGGCTCGTGGCTCGGCATCAACGATCACGGCGTGGTCGCCGGGATTCTTAACCGCCACGGCTCGCTCGGGCCGGCGCCCGGCCAGCGCTCGCGCGGCGAGTTGGTGCTGGAGGCGCTCGACCACGCCGACTCGCAGGCTGCCGCTAAGGCTCTGGCGCAGATCGAGCCCGCCGCCTATCGCACCTTCAACCTGATCGTCGCCGACAATCGCGACGCGTTCTGGCTGCGTCATGCCGATCCGACCGGAACCCTGCCGATCGCGGTGACCGCGCTGACGCCCGGCCTGCACATGATCGCCGCGTGCGATCTCGACGATGACGATTTGCCGCGGCTCAAGCACTACCGGCCGCTGTTCGCCGCGGCCGCCCCGCCCGATCCCGCGCGCGACGATTGGAGCGCCTGGGAAAAACTCCTGACCGACGGCGAGCTGGCGCCAGGTGCCGAGGCGCAAAGCGTGATGCGATTCGACACCGGAAGCGGCTTTGCCACCGTCTCCTCGAGCCTGATCGCGCTGCCCTCGGCCGAGCATTCCGAATGGAAGCCGCGCTTTCGCTTTGCCGCCTGGCAACCCAAGCCCGCGCCGTGGCGCGATCTACTGGTCTGACGGGAACCGGCTTGCTATAGAGCGTCGAGGTTTTCCTTGCCGCGAAAGGCGCCGCCATGACCCGCCGCAAACAAGTCTATGAAGGCAAGGCCAAGGTGATGTTCGAGGGCCCGGAGCCCGGAACGCTGGTCCAATATTTCAAGGACGATGCCACCGCCTTCAACGCGCAAAAGCGCGGCACCATCACCGGCAAGGGCGTGATCAACAACCGCATCAGCGAGTATCTGATGCTGCGCCTCGCCGAGATCGGGATTCCGACCCATTTCGTGCGCCGCCTCAACATGCGCGAGCAACTCGTTAAAAAAGTTGAGATAATTCCAGTCGAGGTCGTCATTCGCAACGTCGTCGCCGGCTCGCTCGCGACCCGCTTTGGGATGGAGGAAGGCACGCCGCTGCCGCGCTCGATCGTCGAGTATTACTACAAGAGCGACAAGCTCCAAGATCCGATGATCTCGGAAGAGCACATCACCTGCTTCGGCTGGGCGACCACGCACGACCTCGACGAGATCATGCAGATGTCGCTCCGGATCAATGATTTCCTCCTCGGGCTGTTCTTCGGGATCGGCATCAAACTGATTGATTTTAAATTAGAGTTTGGTCGCCTCTACAACGAGAACGACGAGTTGCGGCTGGTGCTGGCCGACGAGATCAGCCCCGACAATTGCCGGCTCTGGGATCTGAAGACCAACGAGAAGCTCGACAAAGACCGCTTCCGCCGCGACCTCGGCAAGGTCGAGGAAGCCTATCAAGAGGTCGCGCGCCGCCTCGGCATCCTGCCCGAAAGCGGCCCTACCGACCTCAAAGGCCCGGAAACGGTGCAGTGATGATAGATCAGAAATCCCCCTCACCCTCCCACCTACGGCGGGTCCCTCCCTCTCCCCGGCGGGGAGAGGGTTGGGGTGAGGGGGATTTATGAAAGCGCGCGTCTTTGTCATGCCCAAGGACGGCGTGCTCGACCCGCAAGGCAAGGCGATCGCCCACGCGCTGGGCAATCTGGGTTTTTCCGGCATCGGCGAGGTCCGCCAGGGCAAGGTGATCGAGCTGGAACTGCACGCGACCAGCGAAGGCGAGGCGCGCGCGGCGCTGGATCAGATGTGCCAGAAGCTGCTCGCCAACACCGTGATCGAAAGCTACCGGGTCGAGATCGTCGGGTGATGGCGGCATTACGGCCGTGCGGCCTTCGTCCCTCGACTTCGCTCGGGATGAGGTTCGCTCAGGCTGAGGACCATTGAAATTGGCATTGATGGAAAAAGCCACGCACCCTGTCTCCTCACCCATCTGAGCGTAGTCGAAGGGCGCAGGATGTTCTTGCAACGAACCGACTAACCGAAATGCAATCCGCCATCATCGTCTTTCCCGGCTCTAATCGCGAACAGGATGTGTTCGACGCGCTGCAGCGCGCCTCGGGCAAGAAGCCCTTAAAAGTTTGGCATCGCGAGTCGCAACTCCCGAAGGCCGATCTGATCGTCATTCCCGGCGGCTTCGCTTATGGCGACTATCTGCGCTGCGGCGCGATGGCGGCGAACTCGCCGATCATGCGCGAGGTGAAAGCGCGCGCCGCCGCGGGCACGCCGGTGCTCGGCATCTGCAACGGCTTCCAGATCATCACCGAGGCCGGGTTGCTGCCCGGCGCGCTCCTTGCCAACAAGACGCTGAAATTCCATTGCAAGAGCGTCCATCTCCGCATCGAGACCAGCCAGACGATCTTTACGTCGCGTTACCAGGCCGGCCAGGTGATCGCGGTGCCGGTCGCGCATCACGACGGCAACTACTTCGCCGACGACGCGACGCTCGACCGGCTCGAAGGCGAAGGGCGCGTGGCGTTTCGGTATTGCGCGCCGGACGGGTCGCTGGACGACGCGTCCAACGCCAACGGCTCGGCGCGCGCCATCGCCGGCATCTTCAACGAGACCAAGACGGTGCTCGGGCTGATGCCGCATCCCGAGGACGCGACGCACCCGCTGCAAGGCTCGCTCGACGGCGTGCCGTTCTTTGCCGGGCTGGTCGAGGCGCTCGCGTGACCGAGCGCCCCTCTTCTTCTGAAAGACCGGCCGGACCCGCGCTGGCCGCCGAATTCGGCTTGAGCGCCGAGGAATACGCGCGCGCCGTCGCGATCATGGGCCGCGCGCCCAATATCACCGAGCTCGGCATCTTCTCGGTGATGTGGTCGGAGCATTGCTCGTATAAGTCCTCGAAGAACTGGCTAAAGAAGCTGCCGACCACCGGCCCGCATGTGATCTGCGGCCCGGGCGAGAATGCCGGCGTGATCGACATCGGCGACGGCATGGCGGCGATCTTCAAGATGGAGAGCCACAACCACCCGTCTTTCATCGAGCCCTATCAGGGCGCGGCGACCGGCGTTGGCGGCATCCTGCGCGATGTGTTCACGATGGGCGCTCGGCCGATCGCCAACTTGAACGCGCTGCGCTTCGGCAGTCCGGATCATCCCAAAACCCGGCATCTGGTCGCCGGCGTGGTCGCCGGCATCGGCGGCTATGGCAATTGCGTCGGCGTGCCGACGGTCGGCGGCGAATGCAATTTCCACCCCAGCTATAACGGCAACATTCTGGTCAACGCGATGACCGTCGGCATCGCGAAGCAGGACCGCATCTTCTATTCGGCGGCCTCGGGCCCCGGCAATCCGGTGATCTATGTCGGCGCGAAAACCGGCCGCGACGGCATCCACGGTGCCACGATGGCCTCGGCCGAGTTCAGCGAGGATGCCGAGGCGAAGCGCCCGACCGTGCAGGTCGGCGATCCCTTCACCGAGAAGCTGCTGATCGAGGCCTGTCTCGAACTGATGGAAGGCGACACGATCGTTGCCATTCAGGACATGGGCGCGGCGGGCCTCACCTCCGCCTCGGTCGAGATGGCCGGCAAGGGCGGGCTCGGCATCACGCTCGATCTCGATCGCGTGCCGATGCGCGAGCCAGGCATGAGCGCCTATGAGGTGATGCTATCGGAAAGCCAAGAGCGCATGCTGATGGTGTTGAAGCCCGGCAGCGAGGACAAAGCGCGCGCGGTGTTCGAGAAATGGGAGCTCGATTTCGCCCGCATCGGCACCATCACCGATACCGGCCGCATCATCCTGACGATGCAGGGCGCGGTCGCCGCCGACATGCCGATCGAGCCGCTGGTGACGCAGGCGCCGCTCTACGATCGCACTTATACGGCAACGCCGGCGCGCGCCGAGCTGCGGGCCGCCGAGGTTGAGGCGCGCGAGCCGATCGCGGCGCTGAAGACTCTCATCGCCTGTCCCGACCTCGCCTCGAAGCGCTGGATCTGGGAGCAATACGATCATCTCGTTATGGGCCGCACCGTGCAGCGGCCGGGCGGCGACGCGGCGGTAGTCGCGCTGCCCGATAGTGCGAAAGCGCTTGCGCTCGTCTCGGATTGCACGCCGCGCTATTGCGCGGCCGATCCCGAGCGCGGCGGCGCCCAGGCGGTGGCCGAGACCTGGCGCAACATCACCGCCGTCGGCGCGACCCCGCTCGCGATCACCGACAACATGAATTTCGGCAATCCCGAGCGGCCCGAGATCATGGGCCAGTTCGCCGGCTGCATCGCCGGCATGCGCGCCGCCTGCCTCGCGCTCGACTACCCGGTGGTCTCGGGCAATGTCTCGCTCTACAACGAGACCAACGGCACCGGCATCCTGCCAACGCCGGTGATCGGCGGTGTCGGGATTCTAGCTGATGCGGCAAAGAGCGTCGGCCTCGCGCTGAAACATCCCGGCGACACGCTGATCCTCATCGGCGAGACCAAGGGCCATCTCGGCTGCTCGCTCTATCTGCGCGAGCTCTTAGGCCGCGAGGATGGTGCGCCGCCGCCCGTGGACCTCGCCGCCGAGCGCCGCAACGGCGATTTCGTCCGCGCGGAGATCGTCGCCGGCCGCATCGCCGCTTGCCACGATGTTTCCGATGGTGGCTTGCTGGTTGCGCTGGCCGAGATGGCGATGGCCGGGGGCATCGGCGCGTCGCTCGCCGCCCCCGCCGGCATTCCCATCCACGGCTTCCTCTTCGGCGAGGACCAGGCGCGCTATGTGCTGGCCACGTCCGCGCCGGAGAAGGTTTTGGCCAATGCCGCGGCGGCCGGCGTGCCCGCCCTCGTCCTCGGCCTCTCCGGCGGCGATCAATTGACACTGGCAGGGTGCGGTGCCATATCGGTTGGAGAGCTCACCCAGCTCAACGAGGCTTGGCTACCGATGTATATGGCCGGCCAAACCCCTGACGGAAGGCGCTGAATGGCGATCGAGGCGGGCGAGATCGAAAGGCTGATCAAGGCCGGGTTGCCCGATGCCCAAGTGCGCATCGACGATCTGCGCGGCGACGGCGATCATTACGCCGCGACCATCGTCTCCGCCTCCTTCAAGGGCAAGAGCCGCGTTCAGCAGCACCAGATGGTTTACCAGGCCTTGGCCGGCCGCATGGGCAACGAGCTTCATGCGCTGGCGTTGCAAACCTCGCCGCCCCAGGAATGAATTCGTTAGACTGACTCTTCGCGATAAGGACCGATCATGAGCGACCCCGTTACCGAACGCATCAAGCACGACATCGCCGACAATCCGGTGCTGCTCTACATGAAGGGCACGCCGGTATTCCCGCAATGCGGCTTCTCTTCCGCAGTGGTGCAAATCCTCACCACGATGGGCGTGAGGTTCAAAGGCATCGACGTGCTCGCGGATCCCGAGATCCGCGACGGCATCAAGGCGTTCTCGAACTGGCCGACCATCCCGCAGCTTTATGTCAAGGGCGAGTTCGTCGGCGGCTG
>DATLUE010000212.1:0-9592 GCA_035533255.1 Allostellaceae bacterium
TCCCTCTCCCGCAAGCGGGAGAGGGGCCACCAGAGACATGGCTTGTAACCATTTCGTTCTCAGAGCGAATATCAGGGTAGGCGCGCCGCTCGCATTTGTTTGATTTGCGGCGGCGCCGGGCCGGCGTCAGGCTGGCGCCAATTTCTAGCCCCGGGGTTTGGGAGGTCGAGCATGCTGATCAAGGTGAAACGCGGCTGGGAAATGCGCGAGAGCGAGGCGACGCCGGAAGCGCTGTACTTCAATCGCCGCGCGCTGGTGAAGGCGATGGGCGTCGGCCCCATCCTCGCGGCGGCCGGCCTCGCCGCGGGCGGTATTGCCGCGCCGCTGAACGCGGCCTTCGCGGCCGACGCGGCGCCGCCCGATCCGTCCGCCGGCCTCTATCCCGCCAAGCGCAATGACAAATACACGCTCGACCGGCCGATCACCGCCGAGAAATACTCGACCAATTACAACAATTTCTACGAATATGGCGAGGACAAGGACATCGCCGCCGCCGCGCAGCAATTGAAGATCCGGCCGTGGACGATTTCGATCGACGGCATGGTCGAGAAGCCGATCACGCTCGGCATCGACGATCTCTTGAAGCAGATGCCGCTGGAAGAGCGGCTTTATCGCCACCGCTGCGTCGAGGCGTGGGCGATGGCGGTGCCGTGGACCGGCTTTCCCTTGAAGAGCTTCGTCGATATGGCGAAGCCGCTCTCGGGCGCGACTTATCTGCAGATGACGACCTTCAAGGACGTGTCGATGGCGCCCGGCCAGAAAATGTTCTGGTATCCCTGGCCCTATGTCGAGGGCCTCACGATGGCCGAGGCGACCAACGAGCTCGCCTTTCTGGTGACCGGCATGTACGGCCATCCGGTGCCCAAGCAGGACGGCGCGCCGCTGCGCCTCGTCACGCCGTGGAAATACGGCTTCAAATCGGTCAAATCGATCGTGAAATTCACCTTCACCGACAAGCAGCCGAAAACCTTCTGGGAAAGCCTGCAATCGGACGAATACGGCTTCTGGGCCAACGTCAATCCGGCGGTGCCGCATCCGCGCTGGAGCCAGGCGACCGAGCGCGTGCTCGGCACCGAAGAGCGCGTGCCGACCCAGATTTGGAACGGCTATGGCGCGTTCGTTGCTGCCATGTATGACAAGCTGAAAGGCGAGCGGCTGTTCGTTTGAATCAAAGCGCTAAATAGAAGTCCTCGCTGGATATTTTAGGAAGCTTTCAGAAGTTATTGTAAAGAATAGCTTCTTCGTGCTAGGCTCTCGGTAAGTTTTAGCGAGGGAGCCTGCCCATGCGGATTTCTGTGGCCTTGGCGCTCGGTGCGGCGCTGCTGCTGGCGGCGTGCGGCCAGACCCCGACCGATCGCGCGCTTACCGGCGCCGGCTTTGGCGCGGCCGGCGGCGCGTTGCTGGGCTCGGTGGTCGGAGCGCCGATGATCGGCGCGCTGGTCGGCGGCTCGGCCGGCGCGGTTGCCGGCGCGGCGACCGACCCGTCCGAGATCTATCTCGGCCAGCCGGTCTGGAAGTAACCGCCTGGGCGTGACCGGCCGCGGCGGCTTTTGGCGCCGCGCCTAGCTCTTCTCGTTACGGTTCGATCCTTCGGCGAGCCGCTCGAATTGCTCGGCGAGGGCGACCAATTCCGCCTTGGTCTCGGAATGGATCACGAGGCTCACCATCGCCCGTATCTGCCTTGCTTGCTCGCGATAATAAGCCGACCGTGATTCGGTATCCGACATTTCCCGCCGTCGACATTTCCGTGGTGCCCGTTTGAGGGCAATAAATCAAGCGAATGCGGCGTTCTTGTGGCGTGTTGGCGGTTGCCGGAAGCCCGGCCGCGGTCAGGATTCGGCGCCCGATGCCAGCGCGGCGAAGGCCGCCACCGCGTCGTCGAGATTGCCATAGGTGAAGCGGTAGCAGCCGCTCGCCGCGAAGATGTCGGCGAGCAGCGCAAAGCCCGCCGCGCCGTGCAGGCTGTAATTCATCGCATTATGCGCGATCTCCATCAGCCCCGCGGCCCGCGACCAGGGCTCGAGCCGCGGCGGCGCATCCGGTTGCCAGCGCGGGAACACGATCCAGCCGACCGGCGCCGCCTCGTCGCTGCGCGCCATGCTCTCGTCCGGCGCGCGCATCAGGGCGACCGTGCCCTTCGCGGTGTCGTGCGTCTCCGCGCTGAACACCGCGTCGGGCGCATAGCCGCGCATCAGCGCGATCGAGGCATTCTTGAGATTGACCGGCCGCGCCAGCGGCACGACGCGGCGATCCGCTGGGCGGATCAGCGCAAGCTCGTCGGACAAGAGGCGCCAGCCGCGCCGCACCAGCGCCGCGGTCAACGTGCTTTTGCCGGCGCCGGGCGCGCCGGGAAGAATCGCGACGCGGCCGCCGCGCTCGATCGCCGCCGCATGCACCACGAGATACTGATGCGCTTGCGCGGCGATCGCGAAGTTGAGGCCCCATTCGAACATCGGCAGCGCCTGGTCCGCCGGCAGCGGCTTGAACGGGCTTTCGCCGTCGAGCAGGAAGCGCGCTTGCGGCCGGAACCAGCGATGCGCGCCCCGGCCCGGCGCGACCGCGACGCGGAAATCGCAAAAGCCGCTCTCTTCGGCGAAGGCGCGCGGCGGATAGAGCAACCGCAAGCCCGCGATCAGCGGCGCGAAGGAGGTCTCGAGCCGGGCGGCGAACGGCCCGAAGCGCAAAGCCAGGGCGGTCATGCGGCCTCGATCAGGTCGAGCCGCGCGAACAGGTCGAGCGTTCGGGCGATCGCGGCGGCGCGGTCGATCGCCGCCGGCAGCTCGATCTCGCTTGCCGCGGCGGCGGCAATCGCATCCTCGCTCGCGGCGCGGGTCGCGAGCAGGCGAAACATCCAGGCGGCGAGATCAGCAAAATGATGCGTGTCGCCGGTGCGGTCGTTATAGGCGACGATCTCGCCGTTCCATTCGCGCCACTGCACGAAAGCGCCGATGCGTCGCGCGCCCTGTCTCGTCATGACAATCGCGACGCGGCGGTCAGGTATTGATGTTGAGCGGCGCGAGCTGATTGGTAACCGCGTCGAGCGCGCTCTGGGCTTGGCTCGCGCTGCGCGGCGTCGTCGCCCAGATCGATCGCACCATGCTCTGGACGTCGGGCAGCGACTGGGGAAAATTGTTGGGCGAGAAGGCCGCCGCGTTCAGCAGCCCGGCTCCCACCTGCTCGCCGAAGAGCTGCGCGTTGATCGCCGTTGCGGTGCCGTTGATCTTGCAGTGGATGCTGAGGCCGCCCTGCAGCGCCGACAGCAGCGATTGCGTGCCGCAAACCCAATGGCTGCTGAAGCCGGGCCCGCCGCTGGCGGAGGAGAAATCGGTTTGCGGGTACATCGCGGTGCGCGGCCAAAGCTGGTTGGTGCCGGCGAGGTTGCACCAGGTCAGCGGCGTCAGCCCGCAATTGACGCCCGACGGCAACGGATGCGAGAGGTTGCCCGACAGCGCGTTCGAGACCGAGCATTCGCCCGTCATCGCCAGCGCCGGCTTGCTGGCGAGGGTCACGGCGATCGGGATGCCGCCCAGGATGAGCCGCCGTCCCGGATTGCGCGGGGCGTCGGCCGAGGCCGCTGGCTCGGGCGGGCGGGAAGGGGGGGTCGAAGGATTCTGGGTCATCGCCAAAGGGAAATGGGCCAACGCGCGGTTAACCCCGGCATTTTTAGCGATGAAGCTTAAGAAACGATGAGGCCGGCCCAGCGCGCGTCCAAGGAATAGCGCGGCGGCGCCGATTTTTGATACGTTGACGTATCGTTATGATACGGTTACGTTCTATAGATTGGCTCCAACAATCACCCCGGGAGGTCGCGATGGCCGTCTGCTTTCGCTACATCGTCAACGACGTGGACGCGGCGATCGCGTTCTACACCCAGCATCTCGGCTTCAAGCTCGAGATGCATCCGGCGCCGCCTTTCGCCGAGATCTCGCGCGACGACCTGCATCTTTATCTGACCCAACCGTTTCGCATGGGCGGCGGCGCGGCGATGCCCTCGGGCGAGCAACAAACGCCGGGCGGCTGGAACCGCATCCATCTCCCGGTCGACGATCTCGAGGGCGTCATCGCCCGGCTCAAAGCGGCTGGCGCGCGCTTCCGCAACGAAGTGATGCAGGGCGTGGGCGGCAAGCAGATATTGCTGGAGGACCCATCCGGCAATCTGGTCGAATTGTTCCAGCCGAATACCGCCGAGTATCGTGCACCGGGTTCGGGCGGCGGCCCGGCAAAGGCCTGATGCCGGCTGCGGCAAAGCGCGCGGTCGATCCGCGGATCGAGCGGTCGCGCCAGGTGATCCTCGCGGCGGCGCTCGCCGAGCTCGGCGAGATCGGCTACGGCGCTTTCGCCATCGAATCGGTGGCAGCGCGCGCGGGGGTCGGTAAATCGACGATCTATCGCCATTGGCCCGACAAGCTGGCATTGATCGCCGCCGCCTTCGCAATCTTGCACGAGGGCGCTGCTCCCGATCTGGCCGACGGCGCGCCGCGCGAGAAGCTGGAGCGCATCCTGCGCCACGTCGCGGCGATGGTCGCCGATTCGCCGTTCTCGGTATGCCTGCCGGCGCTGATCGATGCCGCGGAACGCGATTCGGCATTGCGGCGCTTCCATCATCGCTTCCAGGCCGAGGCGCGCAAGCCGCTGATCGGCCTGATCGCCGCCGGCATCGCGAGCGGCGATTTTCCCGCTCGCCTCGATGCCGAGCTGGCCGCGCTATCGCTGCTCGGCGCGATCTTCTTTCGCCGCTTGATGACCGGCGAGACCTTCGATCCGGCGCGAGTCGGCGCGCTGATCGATGCCGTGATCGGTGCTCCGCGTTGAGACTTAAGCGGTGACGCGCGCGCCTTTGTGGGTCTTCAGCCAATCCTGGAGATAGATCACGCCCTCGGCGCGGGCGGGCGCCGGCATCGCCGGCGCGGCGCGGGCAAGCGGCATGTCTTCCTCGCCAATCTCGGCCGGGAAGAACGTGGCGTCCTGGTCTTGCGGCGGCGCCCAGGGCGTGAACACGCGCTTGCGAGGCCGCTGCGGCGGAGCCTCGTCGCGCCATGCCCAGAGGATGGTCGCGATCAAGCCGACCAGCGCTGCCGTCAATCCGGCGACGCCGAAGGCCACCGCCTCGGGCTGCTCGGTCGCGGCGACCGCGACCATTGCCGCGGCCCCGTTGGCGGCCAGCGCCAAACTGCCGACGGCGATGGCGATGACAACCGGTTTGCGATCGCTCATGCGCGTGCCTCCGTTAACTTTGATTAAGATTAACGGAGGGCAACGCGCACAAACAATGCCGGTGTTCTTTACAAAACCGGGCGGCGCAGTGCCGGCAAGTCTTCCAACGCGTTGAAAAACCGTATCTGGCGCGGCGGTTGCAACGCTTATCGCGACAGTGCCCGGCCATAACAATCGCCGGCAAATTCGCGATGGAGGATCAGCATGGCTCATCTCGATCTGATCGAGACGCGCGCGACCGACGATTGGGAAGCGCTTTACTGGTGGCGGCGCGACGCGGCGCGCGATGCGGCGGCCGCCGCGACCTTGGTGGAGCGGCTGGCGACGCTGGCCGCGCGGGCGGCGCCGGCGCTGCCGCGCGTTGTCGATCTGCCCGGCAATCGCCTGCGCGCGAATACCGAGCAGCACCGCATGGCGGCAAGCCTGCCGCGAGCGGCGGCGGTCGCGGCGCTCGATCCCGATCTTCTGGCGGCGCTTCGCCGCGAGCGGCGCAATGCCGCTTTCGCGCTGGCGACTGGCTTGGTGGCGACGGCCGCGCCGGCGGCGGCGGCGGTTTATGCCGCCGCTGCTCGCGAGACGGTCGCGCTTGGCTTTGCGATGGCGGGCACGTTCGCCGCCTCGTTTGCGCTCTATCACGCGGCGCGCTGGCTGCTCCTGATGCGCTCGGCCGAGCTCCCCAGCCTGCTGGCGTAATTAATTCGGTCGCGCGCGCGACCCTTGCGCGTGCGCTGGCGAGGCTCTATCGCTGGCGGCGCGATGAACTCCCTGCTGTGGCCGGCGCTCGGCCCATTCTATGCGGCGATCACGCCCTGGGCCGAGGCGCTGTTGCGCGCCTGGTGCGGCTTGGCGCTGCTGCCGCACGGCTTGCGCTGCTTCTTCGGCTGGTTCCCCAATAGCGGCTCGCGCATCCTCAATCCGCGGCTCCTCGCGTCGGGGATCGAGCGCGCGGGCTTCCGGCCCGGACGCTATTGGATCGTGTTGGTCGCGCTGGTCCAATTCGTCGCCGGGCCGGCGCTCGCGCTCGGTCTTTTGACGCGGACAGCGGCGCTGCTAGTGTTTCTGTTCTTCCTCGGCGCGGCCTATGACCACGCGCGCTTCGACGGCTATTTCTGGAACCGGCTCGGCATGGAATATCCGGCGCTGTGGGGGCTGGTCGCGCTGTTCTTCGCCTGCGCCGGCGGCGGACCGATCGCGCTCGACCGGCTGCTTTTCGGTTTGGCGGGATGACGACCGCCACGCCTCCGGCAAGCCAAAGACTGGGTTAGCGATTTCCTTCTTTGTTGGACGTGTCGCCGGCCGACTGCTCGATCATCGCCAGAAAGGCGCGCGCCGGAGCATTCAGCCGCGCGGTGCCGGTCGTCCGATCGACCGCGACGATCGCGCCATAATCGAACGGCAGGCTCGCCGGCGAGAGCTCGATAATGGCGATGTCGCCCTCGTATTGCCGCGCGAGACGCAGAGGCGCGATCGCAACGCCCAGCCCGACGCGAACGAGGTCGAACAGGGTCGCGAGTTCGTTGACCTCGCAACTGATGCGTCGCTCGAGCTTGGCGTGCCGGCAATAATCGTCCACGCGGCGCCTTATCAGCCAAGGGCGCGTGAGATCGATGAACGTCTCCGACGACAGATCGACGACCTCGATTTTTCCCAGATTGGCGCAAGCATGCTCGCGCCGGCAGATGAAGGCGAGTTTGTCGCGTGCGACACAAGAGGCGTTGAAACCCGCAGGCAGCGGCTGCGGTAGCGCCACCAGGGCAATCTCGGCCTGATCCGACCGCAACTCGTCGAGCGACGGCTCGGTGGGCATCTGGCGCAGGCGAATATGAACGCCGGGATGCTTGTCGTGAAAGCGCGCGAGCAGGTCGATCACGTCGAGATAGGGGTTGAGGCATTGAATAAGGCCGGTGCAAAGCGACAAGGTGCCGGCGATACGTCCGTCGACGCCGGCAACCGCTTCGCGCACATCGCGCACGTCCTTCAGCACGCGGCGTGCCCGATCCAGCATGATCTCGCCGGCGTGCGTCAGCGTGACATTGCGCGCATTGCGACGGAATAGCGGCGTGCCGAGCTCTTTCTCGAGTCCGCGGATCGAGGTCGACAGCGCCGATTGCACGATGTGAACGCGTCGCGCCGCCCGCGTAAAATTATGTTCTTCGGCAACGGCGACGAAGTGATCGAGCTGTCGCAAGTCCACAGCCGTCTCCCTGTCTTCGCCATAATAGATCGCAATCATCTAATCTTTCAATTTCTATTCGCGCGCGCCCTTTGCCAAGTAATAGACGCCGCGGGGGCAGACGCGGGCGGGGGCGCTGAGGAAAGGCAACGCGCCGACGCCGAGCATGCTGTTCCGCTGCGCTTTCCGCCTCACGACATCGTCCGCCCGCGCGACCAGACCGGCGCTCCAAGCCATTGCCGCGGCGTGAGTTTTTCCATTGTCATGCGCCTCGCCAAGGGACGGCGCCGTGCGCCTATCGGGCGGCGCGCATCGCGCTGCCGCAGCGCGTCCCGGAACGCCGGCATTCGGAAGGGTGAGGATCGGAGATGAATCGCGATTACCGCTGCTACTTCTTGGGCAGCGATGGCAAATTCAAAGACTTCGTCGCATTCGTCTGCGCCGACGATCAAGCGGCGATCGCGCAAGCGCAGCGATATTTCGCGAGCCAAAGCGACTATGTCGGTTTCGAGCTTTGGGAAAGCACGCGCAAGGTTTATTTGCGACCGCCGCCGCCGGCCAGCACGACCTGATCCCAGCGTCTGACCGCCGCGGTTGCCCGGCAAAGCGCGCCGGTGCATGCTGGGGCGATAGGCGGGGGCGTCCAAGCCGCGGCCGCAACCGGGAGGAACCATGACCGCGACCGACAGCACCGGCGACAGCGTCGCCGCGACCGCCACCGCCGACGACATCTCCACCCGCATCGACCGGTTGCCGTTCCTGCCGTATCACTGGCGCATCGCCGGCATTCTCGGCACCGGGACGCTGTTCGATGCGTTCGATTCGCTGAGCATCGGCGCGGCGCTGACCATGATCATCGCCACCTTCAGCCTCGATTTCCGCAGCGCCGGCACCTTGATCAGCGCCGCCTTTGCCGGCCAGTTCGTCGGCGCGATCGCCTTCGGCTATATCGGCGAGCGGATCGGCCGCAAATGGGCGTTCGTCGTGGCGCTGACCATCTTCGGCCTGTGCTCGATCGCCGCGGCGCTGGCGCAATCGGTCGATCAGATCATCGTTGCGCGCGTGATCCAAGGCGTGGGGCTGGGCGCCGAGGTGCCGCTCGCGGCGGCGCTGTTCACCGAATTCGTGCGCGGCAGCGCACGCGGCCGCTTCATCATGATCTACGAGAGCGTGTTCGTCTGGGGGATTTTCCTCGCGCCGGTCGCCGGGCTTGCCTGCTACGCGCTGTTCGGGCCGGCGCTCGGCTGGCGCGTGCTGTTCGCGCTCGGCGGCTTGCCGCTGATCGTGGCCGCGATCGCGGCGTGGCGGTTGCCGGAATCGCCGCGCTGGCTGGCCTCCAAAGGACGGCTCGCGGAAGCAGAGACGATGGTCGCGGACATGGAAGACGAGGCGCAACGCCTCGGCAAGAAGCTGCTGCCGACGCATCGCGTCACCGTTGCCCCGCAGACCACCCGATTCAGCGAGCTGTTTCGCGGCATCTACGGCAAGCGCACCTTCGTCGTCTGGACCATGTGGTTCAGCGCCTATTTCATCTCCAACGGCTTTCAGTCCTGGGCGCCGACGCTTTACATGAAGATCGGCGGCTTGCCGGCGTCCTCGGCGCTGATGCTGACGATCCTCAGCGGCGCGGTGCAACTCGCGACCTGCTACGTCATCGCGATCTCGGTCGACAAGCACGGCCGGCGGCCGTGGTTTGCCGGCGGCTTCGCGCTGGCGGCAGTCGCGGCGCTGGTGGGCGCGATCGTGACCGGGCCGATGGGCATGCGCGGCTGGGAGCCGCTGCTCGCCTGCGGCATCGTCATGACGGTCGGCACCGGCGCCAACTCGTTGGGGGTCTATCTCTACACGCCCGAGCTCTACCCGACGCGCATGCGCGCCTGGGCGACCGCGACCGGCAGCAGCATGAACCGTCTGGGCAGCTTCATCGCGCCCTCGATCGTCGGCTGGATCCTGGCGGAGTACGCCAATATCGCGCTCGCCTTTACGCTCTTTGCCGTGGTCGGCGCTTTCGCCGCCGCAGTGGTGTGGTTCATGGGCGAGGAAACCAAGCGCCGCGTGCTCGAAGAGCTGTCGCCGTGATCGCGGGTTGCTTGCTGCCGAGCGCCAGCCCATAACCGCCGCATGATGCCGCCGGCGAAACTGGTTCCGTTTCTCGGCATGCTAGTCGGGCTGTCCGCTTGTGCCGTCGCCGTGATTTATTTCGGC
>DATLUE010000213.1:0-13765 GCA_035533255.1 Allostellaceae bacterium
ATCCGCGCGTAGCTGGCGACATCTGCGCCGTAATCATACGCAAGATAGGAGAACGGATCGGCATAGCCATCCGCGAGGTTTCCCAGTGCATCGCGCGGATTGGACGGCCCGAGAATCGGCAAGACCAGGTAGAACATCTCGCCGACGCCGTAGTGATAAAGCGTCTGTCCGAAATCGCCCGATTGCTGTTCGATGCCCCATTTCGTGGCGACGTCGAAGACGCCGCCGACGCCGATCGTGCTGTTCAGCACGAAGCGCTCGGCGGTCCACCCGGCGCGTTGGAACTCGGTCTGGACCATGTCGTTGGCGAAAATCACCGGCTCGTGCAAATTGCCGAGGAAGTTATGGATCGCATCCTTGCCGGGATCCGGAACCACGTTCTCGTAGACTTGCGCGAACGGCTTGATCAACCATCGATCGACGAACATGTCGAAAGCGAAAATCTTGCGGTTCATCGGCTCGAGCGGATCGTTGTTCGCCTCGAACTGGGCGCGGGCGGCCGGATCGGTCGGCGGGGTCGCGCAAGCGCTCACCGCCAATAGCGGCAGAAGCGCAGTCAGGAATTTTTTGCAGGATCTTGTGAGGTCCACGATGGCGGCCAGGAGCTTTCAGTTTATCGTGGCGTTCGCTCGCCACGCTTGCGATGGGTATCGTTTACGACCTAAGGCGCGAATGCAACAGCAATTTTTATCAAAGGCCGGCGATCAACCATGCGGGAATCGTCGCTAACGAACGGTTAATTTCGGCATGCAATTGCAAATATTGGGATATCTTACATGGCTGGCGGTCGCCGGCAGTGCCGTTGGCTGCGTCTATCTGTGGTATGCGTGCCACGCGGTGGCGAAATTCGCCGGTCGTCCGCGGCCCCGTGCCGCGCCGCAGCCGCCGGTCAGCGTTCTGAAGCCGTTGCGCGGCGAGGACCCGGCGCTGGCCGACAATCTGCGATCTTTCGTCTGCCAGCGCTATCCCGTCTGCCAAATCGTCTTCGGGGTCGCCGATGCCGACGATCCGGCGGTCGCGGTCGTGCGCCGGCTGATGGGAGAATTCCCGGCGGCCGATATCGTGCTGGTGATCGATTCGACGCAGCGCGGCACCAATCTCAAGGTCGCCAATCTGCGCAACATGCTGCCGGCCGCGCGCCACGATCTGCTGGTGCTCGCGGACAGCGATATGCGGGTCGGGCCCGACTACCTCGCGGCCGTGACCGCGCCGCTCGTGTCCGACGGCGCAGTCGGCTTGGTGACTTGCCTCTATCGCGCGATCTCGGCTGGCGGCCTGTGGTCCGATCTCGCCGGTCTCCACATCAATCACGGCTTCCTGCCCCAAGCGGTGGTCGGCGACTCGCTGGGGCAGGGCGCCGGCTGTTTCGGCGCGACGATGGCGCTCGACCGTGCGACCCTGGCGGCCGCGGGCGGCCTCGAAGGGCTCGCCGACATGCTTGCCGACGATCACGCGCTCGGGCGGGCGGTTCTGCGCTTGGGGCGCCAGGTGGCGCTCTCGCCCTATCTGGTCGACGACATCGTTGCAGAGCCCGGCTTTCTGGGCCTATTCCGCCACGAATTGCGCTGGGCGCGGACCATCCGCCTGGTCGCGCCCGCCGGGTTCATCGGCTCGGTCGTCACCTTTCCGGTCCCGCTGGCGCTTTTGGCCCTATGCCTCGATGCCGAGCCAGCGGCGGCCGCGGCGACGATGGCGGCGGCGCTGCTGGCGCGCGCCTTGACCGCGCGCCGGGTCGACCGGGCGCTGCGGCTGACGGCCGCGCCGCTCTGGCTGTTGCCGGTTCGCGATCTGTTGTCCTTTGCGGTATTTATCGCTAGCTTCCTCGGGCGCAGCGTTGCCTGGCGCGACCGCCGTTTCCGCATCGGTCCAGACGGGCAGCTCGTGATCGATCCAGGGAAATCCCGGTGACAGGCCGGTGACAGGAATGGCCGCATGATGAAGACCCTATTTCTGCAGCCGCCTTCGTTCGAAGGGTTCGACGGCGGCGCCGGCTCGCGTTATCAGGCGCGGCGCGAAATCCGGTCTTTCTGGTATCCGACCTGGCTGGCCCAGCCGGCCGCGCTGGTCGAGGGCAGCCGCCTGGTCGATGCCCCGCCTGCCGAGACCACGCTCGCCCAGGTGCTGCCGCTCGCCAAGGAATACGAGCTCGTGGTGATGCACACCTCGACGCCGTCCTTCGCCAACGACGTGAAGGTCGCGCAGGCGATGAAGGACATGAATCCGCGTCTCAAGGTCGGGTTCGTCGGCGCCAAGGTTGCGGTCGAGCCGACCGAAAGCCTCGAAGCGGCGCGGGTTCTCGATTTCGTCGCCCGCAACGAATTCGATTTCACGATCAAGGAAATCGCCGACGGGCGCGCCTGGGACGGGATCGACGGCCTCAGCTATCGCAACGCCGCCGGCGACCTGGTCCACAACCGCGAGCGGGCGATCCTCGAGGATATGGACCAGCTTCCTTTCGTCACTGAGGTCTATAAGCGCGACTTGCGGATCGAGGATTATTTCATCGGCTATCTCAAGCACCCTTACGTCTCGATCTATACCGGCCGCGGCTGCAAATCGCGCTGCACCTTCTGCCTGTGGCCGCAGACGGTCGGTGGGCACCGCTATCGCGTGCGCAGCGTCGACCACGTGATCGAGGAGATCCGGCTCGCCAAGCATTATTTCCCGCAGGTGCGCGAGTTCTTCTTCGACGACGACACCTTCACCGACAATCTTCCGCGCGCCGAGGCGATCGCGAAAGAGCTCGGCAAGCTCGGCGTGATGTGGTCGTGCAACGCCAAGGCGAACGTGCCGCGCGAGACCCTCAAGGTGCTGAAGAACAACGGCCTGCGGCTGTTGCTGGTCGGCTACGAATCCGGCAACCAGCAGATCCTGCACAACATCAAGAAGGGCATGCTGATCGACGTTGCCAAGCGCTTCACCAAGGATTGCCATGAGCTCGGCATCGTCATTCACGGTACCTTCATCCTCGGCCTGCCCGGCGAGACCAAGGAGACGATCCAGGAGACGATCAAATTCGCCACCGAGATCAATCCGCATACCATCCAGGTCTCGCTCGCGGCGCCCTATCCCGGCACGTTCCTATACAAGCAGGCGCTCGAGAACGGCTGGCTCGACGCCAAGCATGCCGAGCTCATCGACGATCGCGGCATCCAGATTGCGCCGTTGCATTATCCGCATCTCAGCCACGAAGAAATCTTTGATTCGGTCGAGACCTTCTACAAGAAGTTTTACTTTCGCGCCGGCAAAATCGCGTCGATCGTCGGCGAGATGGTGCGCAGCCCCGAGATGATGCGTCGCCGCCTGCGCGAAGGGGTCGAGTTCTTCCACTTCTTGCGCGAGCGCGAACTCGCGCATTAACGCCTCGCAATGACGCGATCTTAAAGCACGGATGAAATAGTCTAGTGCTGCGTGTCGTCGCTTGCGGTCGGGTGCTTCACCGGCCCCAGCAGCGCCGGCAGCAGGACGAAGGTGCATAGCAGGGTGAAGCTGAGCGCCAGGATCAGCAGCTTGCCCATTTCCGCTGTGCCGGGGCTATTCGACAGCGCCAGGCTGCCGAATGCCGTGCCGGTGGTGAGTGCGCTGAACAAGATGGCGCGCGCCGTGCTCGATTGCAGCAGATCGCCGGTGCCGGTTCGCCACCGCATCACGAAATAGATGTCGAACGACACGCCGATGCCCAAGAGCAGGGGCAGGGCGATGATGTTCGCATAATTGAGCGGCATCCCAACCAGCACGCCGGTCGCGAGCGTCAGCAGCCCGGCGAGCAGCAGTGGCGCCAGAACCAGCGCGACGTCGCCGATGCGGCGCAGCACCAGCATCAGCAAGATCGCGATCGCGACCAGCGCGATGATGCCGGCGGTCGAGAAAGCGCTGGTGACGGTCGCTGCGGATTCCTCGATCGTGACGGGCGTGCCGGTCGCGTCGGGCGCGATCGTGCGCACGGCGGCGACGAAGCGGACGAGATTGGTATTGTCGCGCATATCGGCTTTGGGAAAGACCTCGACGCGCGCCCGCCCGTCGCTCGCGACCCAGTCGTCCTTCACGTCGGCCGGCAGGTTGTCGAGCGTGATCTTTTTCGGTGTCAGCGACGTCCGCAACTCATCCAGCCGGCGCGCGGCGGTGGCGGAAAGATTCTGGATGAGGCTCGGCAAGATCGAGGGCCCGCGCGCGATCACTGCTTGCAGGGCGCGCGACAGGCGCGCGGCCGATTGGTCGCCGTGGTCGGCGAGCGGTTTGACGTCCTTGGCGAACGCAGTGGTCTTGGCCATGATCGCCTGATCGCTCGACGGCGGATGGATGGTCGCGGGATAGAGCGAGGCCGCCAGCAGCGTCCGCGCGTCCTGGATGATCGCAAGCTTCGCGTCCTGGTCGTCGGGCACGAAGCTGTCGACCGTGACCGTCTGGCTCACTTCGGGCAGCGCATCGAGCTTCTTTGCGACCGCGGCGGCTTGCGCGATCGAAGGCTCGAGGATCTCGATCGTGTAAGGCGTCGAATTGGGATCGGCCATCAGATCGAACAAGGTCGACACCGCTTCGTCGCGCCGGTTTTGCAAATTGAGCGGGTTGAAATCGAAGCGCAGCCACGGCAGCGTTGCCGCCGCGCCGAGCGCCAGCACCGCGCCCGCGATCATCACCATCTTGCGGTTCGTAAGCAGGAAGCGATCGACCGGCGCCGCCCAGCGGAAGCCGACCGACCGCGGCTCGCCGCCGGTTCGTGACAGGACCAGCAGCGCCGGCAGCAGCGTCAGATTGAGCGCCAGCGCGATCAGCATGCCGACGCCCGCGATCAGGCCGAGATCGGAGACGCCGGTGTAATTGGTTGGAACGAACGAGAGGAAGCCGACCGCGGCCGCCGCGGCGGCGACCGCCAGCGGGCCGCCGATGCCGCTGGCGGTGCGCTTCAACGCCTCGCCGAGATCGTCGGCGCGAAACCGCTCGTCGCGATAGCGGACGCTGAACTGGATGCCGAAATCGACCGCGATGCCGACGAACAGCACGGCGAAGGCGACCGAGATTGGGTTGAGCGCGCCGACCGTGACCGCGGCGAAACCGCCGGTCACCACGAGGCCGACGATGAGGGTGCCGAGGATGGCGCCGACCAGCCGCAGGGATTGCAGTCCCAGCAGCAGCCAGAGGCAAAGCAGACTGAGCGACAGCACCGCCGAGAACGTGGCGCCTTGCGAGAGCGAGGAAAGTTGAGCGTCGGACAGCGCGACATCGCCGGTGATGCGTACCCGGACGCCGCGATCGGGGGTGAGGCCGAGGACATTCGCTTGGGCCCGGATGACGCGGGTCGCGCGAAGACCGGGTTGAAGCGCCGCGTAATCGAGCACCGGCTGCACCAGGATGAAATGGCGCAGCTCGCGCGGGTCGGCGCTGCGGCCGCTCAAGAGCGTCTGCCACGACAGCGGCGCGTAACGGCCTTTGAGCGCGGCCTCGGTCGCGGTGGCGATCGCGTTGAACGGTCCGTCGAGCTCCGCCGCCGAGACGTCGCCGCGCTGCGCGCCCTGGGCAAGGAGATCGAGCGTGCCGAAGACGCCGGTGAGGCTGGGATCCGAGGCCAGCGTTCCGAGCAGCGGCTGCGCGCTGATCAGTTGGTCGGCGAAATCCTGGAGCTCGCTCTTGGCCATGAACAGCAGCCCGTTCTGCGCGAAGAAATCGCCGCTGCCGGGGATGCGGATCGTCTTGAAGAGATCGGGGCGCTGGCCGAGGCGCTCGGCGAGCGCGGCGGTGGCGTCCGACGCCTGATCGGGCGTCGCGCCATCGATGACGATCGCCAGCAGGTCAGTGTTTTGCGGAAAAGCCTTGTCGAGCGCGGCTTCCTGGCGGCGCCACGGGACGTTGCCCGAAATCAGCTTGCCGAGGTCGGTGTCGAGGCTGAGATGCGTTGCGGCGTAGATTCCCGCGGCGATCGCGAGCGCGAGATAAGCTGCCACCACCAAAATGGCATGGCGACGGCAGGCATCGACGATGCGCGCGGCAATTTTCCCCACGGATGCTTAGCCGTCGCCATCCGCTATGGGCCGACGGGTCGCCGATCGTTCGTCCATAGGACCTTTATTAAAGTGCTGGCGCCCCAGGGCAAGCACCAATTTCGTCCATCAATTTCGCCCCATCAATTTCACGGGGGGGGGGCGCGAAGCGGAAATCTCGCTGAATTGCCGGCAGCAGCACGTCGATCTCGCCCAGCGCGGCGAGATGCTCGGGCGTCGGCGTGGGGATCGACCGGCTTTTTCGTTGCGCTTCGCGCGGCTGCGTTGTTTGCTAACGAAAACGTGAATAGGGGCTTCGATGGCGAACCCGCGCGCAACCGTCCTGCAGCTCGCCGCTGCGCTCGACAGCGGCAAGACCACCAGCCGCGCGCTGATCGAGGAGGCGCTGGCGCGGATCGCCGATCCGGCCGGCGAGGGCCGGCGCAGCTTCATCAAAATCCATGTCGATGCGGCGCGCCAGGCGGCCGATGCGCAGGATGGCTTGCGCCGCACCGGCTACAAGGCGTCGCCGCTCGCCGGGCTGCCGGTCGCGCTCAAGGATTTGTTCGACATCGCCGGCGAGCGCACGCTGGCCGGCTCGACGGCGCGCGACGATACGCCGCCGGCGACGCGCGATGCCATCGTGGTCGCGCGGCTCAAAGCCGCCGGCGCGGTGATTATCGGCCGCACCAACATGACCGAATTCGCGTTCTCGGGCGTCGGCATCAATCCGCATTACGGCACCCCCGGCAATCCCTGGAATCGCACGCACGTACCCGGTGGCTCGTCCTCGGGTGCGGCGGTCGCGGTCGCGGACGGGCACTGCGTGGTCGCGATCGGCAGCGATACCGGCGGCTCGGTGCGTATTCCCGCGGCGCTGTGCGGCCTCGTGGGCTTCAAGCCGACGCAATCGCGCGTGCCGCGCGACGGCGCTTTTCCGCTCTCGACCACGCTCGATTCGATCGGGCCGCTTGGCAACAGCGTCGCGTGCTGCGCGATCGCGGATGCGATCATGGCGCGCGAAGATCCGGACATGCCGCAGGCGATCGGCGCCGCCGGCCTACGGCTCGCCATGCCGCGCGGCAGCTATCTCTTCGACGATCTCGATGCCGAGGTTGCGGCCGGCTTCGAGCGCGCCTGCGCGGCGCTATCGCGCGCCGGGGCGCGGATCGTCGATCTGCCACTGCCCGAGCTGGCCGAGTACGCCGCGATCAATGCGAAAGGCGGCTTCTCGCCGCCCGAGGCCTATGCCGTTCACGCCGAGTTGATGGCGCGGCGCGGTGCCGATTACGACCGGCGCGTGCGGCAGCGCATCGCCCGCGGCGCCGAGATGACCGCGCCCGATTACGTGACGCTGCTTGCGGCTCGCGTGCGCTTCGTTGTCCGCATTGCCGCGCGAACCGAAAGCTATGATGCCGTCATTGCGCCGACAATCGCCTGCATCGCGCCGCCGATCGCCGCCTTTGCCGATGACGCGGAATTCTACCGCCTCAATTCGCGCATCCTGCGCAATCCCAGCGTCGTCAACTTTCTCGATCGCTGCGCCATCACCTTACCGGTTTCAAATCCGGGCGAAGCACCGGTCGGCCTGATGCTGATCGGCGAGCATGGCGGCGACCGGCGCCTCTTGGCGATCGCGCTCGGCGTCGAGGCCGCGCTCGGCGCCGAATGATCGGGCGGCGCATCGAGCGGCCGGTGCAGCATAATTTTAGAATTTTGGGGACACAATATCTAATTTAGAATTTTGGGGACACAATATCTAATTCAAATACCCCATTATGCATCACATAATTCGGTATTATGTCCCCTGAATAGAATGCCTCCGGAATGGAGACTTTCCGCGCCGCGGATATTGCAAACAAGCAACCTCCACGAAAGGCTTCTGTCATCTTGATGAAGGTAAGGTATAGGCTCTCTTTTTATGAAGGACAGTTCAATGACCAAACTGACACGTCTGACCGGCGTCGTCGCGCTCGGTGTTGCTCTTGCCGGCGGCTCGACGATGGCGTTCGCCTTTAAGGGACAAGAATACGCCAAAGAGGCCAAGGCGAGTCTTACGGAAGCGCGCGCCACGGCCCTGAAAACGGTGGTCGGCAAGATCACCGATCAAGAGCTCGAAAAAGAACAAGGCGGCAGCGGGCTTCGCTATTCGTTCGACGTAAAGACGGATCGTGCGACCCACGAGGTCGGCGTCGACGCCAAGACCGGCGCGGTCCTCGAAAATTCCATCGACGGACCTAACGCGGATTAATTTGCCGCGAACCAGTGTCGCGGTCGGCGACCACGCTCTATCGCCGGCTCTCCTCGATCCGGATCGGGCGGTAGCGGATCAGCTTGCGAAGCCGCGCCAGCACATCGGCGAGGGTGGCGCCGGTTGCGATCTTCTGGCCGCCCGACAGCAGCGCGTAATCGCCCTGGCGGCTCGCACCGGGCGGGGTCTTCATCACCGTGAACAGCGGCAACTCCTGGCTGCGGCGGAACATCGAGAACGCCACCGTGCCGTCGCGCTGATCGATCGCGTAGTCGCGCCATTCGCCGCACATCACCTGGCTGGTGTAGAGCGACAGGAGTTGATTGAGTTCGCCCCGCGTGAAGAACACGCGCTTACTCCGGCGCAGATCGCTCAAGCGGAAGATGTTGCTCATCGGGGCGCAGCTAACAGGCAGGTTATTTTCCGGCCCCGAGTTTTTCCGATTTTCGCGCGGAAATCCAGCGCCGCGGAAGGTTTGCGCCCGCGCAGCCAAGCCGCTATGGTACTGCCTCCTCTGCCGCATTGGAATTTGCGTTGAGCGATATCTTTCGGGAAATCGATGAGGAGCTGCGCCGTGACAGCCTGGAGCAGCTCTGGAAGCATTACGGCAAATATATCATGGTCCTTGCCATTGCGATCGTGATTGCGACCGCGGCAGTGATGGGCTGGCGCGCCTATCAGAACAAGCAGCGCGAGGCGCAGGGCGTGCAATACGCGGCGGCGCTCGATCTGGCGCATCAGGGCAAGGATGCCGACGCCGCGGCGGCCTTCGCGTCGCTGGCGCAAAAGGCCGATAGCGGGCGGGCGGTGCTGGCGCGGCTCGAAGCGGCGGCGTCGCAAGTCAACCTGGGCGATGTTCCCGGCGCGATTGCGGATTATGACCGGATCGCCGCCGACCATTCGGCCGATCCCGCCTTCCGCGACGCGGCGACGATGCTCTCGGCGCGCTACACGCTCGACAAGGGCGATCCGCAAACCGTGATCGCCAAGCTCCAGCCGCTGACCGTTGCGACCAGCCCTTGGCATGGGCTGGCGTTGGAGATGACCGCGCTTGCCGAGATGAAGGCCGGCGAGAACGCCAAGGCGCGCGGCGATTTCGACGCTCTTGCCAAGGACGCCACCGTGGCGCCGGGCGTGCGCCAGCGCGCCGGCGAAATGGCCCAGACGTTGGCGCCATGATGTCGCGCCCCTGGCTTGCCGTCTCCGTCGCGATCATGCTGGCCGTCGCCTTGGGCGGCTGCGATACCGTGAAGTCGATGTTCTCCAGCAACAGCAAGGCGCCGCTGCCCGGCAAACGCGTATCGGTGCTCAATCTCGAGCGCAGCCTCAAGCCCGATCCGCATCTCGAAACGCTCAAGATCCAGGTGCCGCGGCCCTACGACAACAATGCCTGGCCCGATGCCGGCGGCTTTCCCGATCACGCGATGTATCACCTGGCGCTTGGCAATAGGCTCGACCAGGTATGGAAGGCGAATGCCGGCGAGGGCGCCAACCGCTACGGCCGTGTGGTCGCCGAGCCGGTGCTGGAGGCTGGTCGTATCTTCACGATGGATGCCGACGACGTCGTGACGGCGTTCGACGCCACGACTGGCAGCAGGCTGTGGCGCTTCGATCCCCAGCCCAAGGATGAGGATGCGACGACTTATGGCGGCGGCGTCGCCGCCGCGGGCAATCGCGTCTATATCGGCTCGGGCTACGGACAGGTGATGGCGCTCGACGCCGCGACCGGCAAGGTGATCTGGCGCGTCAATGTCGCTGCGCCGATTCACAGCCCGCCGACCGTCGCCGAGGGCCGCGTCTTCGTGGTCACGGTCGAGAACGAGCTCGATGTACTGTCGGCCGCCGACGGCTCCAAGCTATGGACGCATAACGGCCTGCCCGAGCCCGCCGGTCTCGCGGGGGGCGCCTCGCCCGCGGTCGCCGGCGATCTCGTCGTCGTTCCCTACAGCTCGGGCGAGCTTTACGCTCTGCGGATCGAGAACGGGCGGCAGCTCTGGAACGACAGCCTCGCTGCGGCGCAGCCGGTTGGCGCGCTGTCCTCGCTCGCCGACATTCGCGGCGCACCGGTGATCGACCGCGATCGCGTGTTCGCGATCAGCCATAGCGGGCTGATGGTGGCGATCGATCTGCGCACCGGCGACCGCGTGTGGGAGCAGGACATCGGCGGCGTCCACGCGCCCTGGGTAGCCGGCGATTTCATTTATGTGCTGAGCGCTGACGACGAGCTGGTCTGTCTCACCCGCGCCGATGGCCGCGTGCGCTGGACGCGCGAGCTGCCGCAATGGGAGGATGAGGAGAAGAAGAAGGACCCGATCTTCTGGGCAGGTCCGGTGCTCGCGGGCGATCGCCTGATCGTCGTCTCGTCCGAGGGCGAAGCGTTCTCGGTCTCGCCCTATACCGGCGAGCCGCTCGGCAAGGCGGATTTTCCCGATGGGGTCTTCATCAACCCCGTCGTCGCCGACAAGACGCTCTACGTCCTCACCGATGAGGCCGACCTGATCGCGCTGCGTTGAGGCTGCGGCCCCCATGTCTAAAGAAGGGCCGAAACGCGTCGCCATCATCGGCCGGCCGAATGTCGGCAAATCCACTCTCTTCAACCGGCTGGCGGGCAAGCGGCTTGCCTTGGTGCACGACCTGCCGGGCGTAACGCGCGACCGCCGCGAGACCGCGGCCAAGCTCGGCGATCTGCGCTTCACGATCGTCGATACCGCGGGGCTCGATGACGGCGCCAAGGGCAGCCTGGTCGCGCGGATGCGCCAGCAGACCGAGGGCGCGTTGGGCGCCGCCGATGTGGTGCTGTTCCTGGTCGATGCGCGCGCCGGCCTCATGCCGCAGGACCGCGATTTCGCGCAGCTCCTGCGCCGCCGCGACAAGCCGGCGATCCTCGTCGCCAACAAATGCGAGGCGCGCGCCGACAATGCCGATGCGTTCTTCGCGCTTGGCCTCGGCGAGCCGATCGCGATCTCGGCCGAGCATGGCGAGGGCATGGGCGAGCTTTACGCGGCGCTCGCGCCTTTGCTGGAGGGCGAGGAAAGTTCTGATCTGCCGCCCCCCCGCAAGCGAGGCGCCAGAGGCGATCTGGATTCCACCCCCAAGCACGCCGAGGAGACCGGCAGCGGCGACGCGGCGGAAGTCGCCGACAAGCCGCTGCTGCTCGCGATCATCGGCCGCCCGAACGTCGGCAAATCGACGCTCGTCAACAAGCTGCTCGGCGCCGAGCGCGTGCTCACCGGACCCGAGGCCGGTATCACCCGCGACGCGATCGCGATCGATTGGGCCTGGCGCGGGCGCAAGGTTCGATTGTTCGATACCGCGGGGATGCGCCGACGCTCGAAGCAGACCGACAAGCTCGAGCTGCTGTCGGTCGCCGATGCGCGCGAGGCGATCCGCTTTGCCGAAGTGTGTGTCCTGGTGCTCGACGCGACGCAGCTTATGGAGAAGCAGGACCTGACGATCGCGCGCGAGATCGCCGAGGAAGGCCGCGCGCTGGTGATCGCGGTCAACAAATGGGACCTGATCGAGAACAAGAACGCGAAGCTCACCGAGCTGCGCGAGGAGATCGCGCGCGGCGTGACGCAGCTCGCCGGCATCGCCGCCGTGACGCTCTCGGCCAAGACCGGCGCCGGCATCGACAAGCTGATGCCGGCGGCGATCGCGGCGCATGAGGTATGGAACAAGCGCATTCCGACGCCGCGGCTCAACCGCTGGCTCGAAGAGGCGCAGGCGCGCAATCCGCCGCCGCTGGTCGCGGGACGCCGGCTGCGGCTTCGCTATATGACCCAAGCCAATATCCGCCCGCCGACCTTCGCGCTCTTTGCCTCGAAGCCCGGCGAGCTGCCCGACAGCTATAAGCGCTATCTTGTCAACCTGCTGCGCGACAGCTTCGACCTCCCAGGCACGCCGATTCGCCTGATGCTGCGCAAGGGGAAGAATCCCTATGACGACAAGCGGAGCGCGTGACGGATTTCGGCCAATCGCTCTTTGCTTTTCACCGCCGCTGATCGGCGATGCCGAGTTCCTGCCACAGCCAACCGAAGTCGTACCCCGCCATCGGCTCGTTGGGCGGGTGATGCGCGGCGTCGTTCTCCAGCAGCTTGAGCCACGCGATAACTTTCTCGCGGCCCCTCTTCGTTTTGACCGCCCTCCGCGGCGTTGCATCGCCAAGAGGAGTGACCGGCTCGTCCAGCATCCGGCGGTAGTGGTCGGTCATCGCTTCGTGGATGATGGCGCGCTCGTCGGCTGGCGACAGGCCGGACGATAATTTCGCGACGTTCTTCGAGGGCGACGCCAACAATTGCTCAATGGTTTGGCGCTCGATGAGCGGGGCGGAGGCGAGTCCGGCGAGGGCCGGCTCGAGCAGGGCCCGGCCGCGTTGGAGGCGTGCCTCGGAATTTACCGTGAGCGTTAGCGCCTCGTCCTTCAATTCGATCGTTCCCAGCACGAGCGATCCGTCATCCAGCGTCGTGACGAGCATGCGGCCCTCGGTCGGCCGCTTCCGGCCGAGGCGGTTTTGCGGCCCAATCCAATTCCAGAAAACCTCGCTCTCCGCACGAAAAGTCGGAATCGCGGCGACCGCTTTTTGAACCGAAGCGGCTGTCGCCGTCGCCGCGAGCGGATAATGCACGGTGATGGATGTCAGCGGCTCGCCGTCGCTATTGAAAAGCTCCGGCACCAGAGGTTTCAGGAGTTGCCGAAGCCGATTGCCAAGCCAAGCATTCGTAAAAACGAACGCGGAAGCGCGCAGAATCTCGGTATCCGAGAACGCTTCGGCGATGGCCTCTGTCATCGCCTCGCTGATCGGCGTTCCCGATTCGCGGGCCTTCTCCGCTGCTTCGGCGCGCGCCATTCGTCCGGCTTCGCGCATCGACTTCAGAACATCTTCGCTCGTCTCGTGATCGAATGGCAATGCGCCGCCGGCCATCTCGGCCCTTGAGCCCACCGGCACGATCCGTGCGGCGATTCGATCCCACGGCTTCAGCGATCGCGTACCTGATTTTTCGGTCACCCGTACCGGATCGCTGCCGCGGATCAGATCGCGAGCGAGGAAAGATTCCTCAAGCACGATATCGCTGATTTCGTAGAGGCTCATCACCGACGAGCGCAGGGCAAGCATATAATTGCGGTTCGCGGCGCTTTCCGTCCAACCGCGTCGCTTCACGTAATCATCGACGATGTTGCGACCGTCGTCGAGTTCGCTGGCGAGCGCGTCCTCGAAGACGCAGCCCCACAGGACCGAGAAATCTTGCGCGTCGAGCAGCGACGGCAATTCATCGACCGCGACACCGGCCTTGGTGCAGGCCGGGCCCAGATGCCAGTCCAGTACCTCCTCGAACGTCTCGCGCCATTCCGCGCGCCTTAGCCACTTCATCAAGCCTTCGAGGGAATGGGCGCTCGCCATAGCCGAGTCTCTCGCCGAACGGTCGTGGGAGGCCCGAATTTTAAGCGCGCGGGGCTCGGTTCGCAAACTTCGCGGAATGCGGTGCTCGCTCTCGTCCCCATTGTTTCGCCGCTCACGAGAAGAATCCCGCTCCAGGGGCTT
>DATLUE010000214.1:0-2652 GCA_035533255.1 Allostellaceae bacterium
CCGAATCGACCGCCGCGCGCGAGGCGCCGACCGCCGCGCCGAGTTTGTCGGCGACGCTTTCCAGAAGCTTGAAATTCTCGCCCGACTGCATGCCGCGCCCGCCCGAGACGATGATGCGTGCCGCCGTCAGCTCGGGCCGCGCGAGCTGCGCGATCTCGGCGCCGAGGAAGCGCACCAACCCCGACGCTTCGGGCGCGCTAATCGCCTCGATCGCGGCATTGCCGCCTTGCTTGGCCTGAGCGAATGCCGTGCCGCGCACCGTGATGATCTTGATCGGGTCGCGCGACTGCACCCGCGCGATCGCATTGCCGGCATAGATCGGCCGCTCGAAGGTGTCGGGCGAGGCGACCGCCGAAATGTCGGAAATCTGCGCGACGTCCAGCAAAGCGGCAACGCGCGGCATGAAGTTCTTGCCGAAGGTGGTCGCCGGCGCCAGCACGTGGCTGTAGCTTTTGGCGAGGCCGAGGACGAGCGCGGCGAGATCTTCGGCCGTGGCGTGTTCGAGGGCCGGCGCCTCGGCGAGCAACACCTTGCCGATTCCGGCGAGCGTCGCCGCTTCCGCGGCGACCGCGCGGCACCCGGCGCCGGCGACCAGCACATGAATCTCGCCGCCGATCGCGCCGGCGGCGGTCACGACATGGCCGGTCGCGCTTTTGAGGCTTTTGTTGTCGTGCTCGGCGACGATCAGGCTGGTCATCAGATGACCTGCGCCTCGTGCATGAGCTTCTCGACCAGCTCCTCGACCGAGCCGAGCTTCTTGCCACCCTGGCGTTTTTGCGGCTCGGCGACCTGCAGGATGGTCAGGTGCGGCGCGATGTCGACGCCCAAGGTCTCCGGGCTGGTTTGCTCGATGACCTTCTTCTTCGCCTTCATGATGTTGGGCAGCGAGGCGTAACGCGGCTCGTTGAGGCGCAAATCGGTCGTCACCACCGCCGGTATTTTGAGCTCGACCGTCTCCAACCCGCCATCGACCTCGCGGGTGACGGTCGCCTTGTCCTCGCCGAGTTGCAGCTTCGAGGCGAAGGTCGCCTGCGGCCAGCCCAGCAGCGCGGCCAGCATCTGGCCGGTCTGGTTGCAATCATCGTCGATCGCCTGCTTGCCGAGGATCGCGAGTTGCGGCACTTCCTTCGCGATGATCGCCTTCAGCAGCTTGGCCACCGCCAGCGGCTCAAGGGTCTGGTCGGTCAGGACATGGATGCCGCGATCGGCGCCCATCGCCAGCGCCGTCCGAATGGTTTCCTGACAGGCCTGCGGCCCCATCGAGACCGCGACGATTTCCGTGACCTTGCCGGCCTCTTTGAGGCGGATCGCTTCCTCGACCGCGATCTCGTCGAACGGATTGATCGACATCTTGACGTTGGAGGTCTCGACGCCGGTTTTGTCCGCTTTGACCCGGATTTTGACGTTGTAGTCGATGACCCGCTTGACGGCGACGAGCACTTTCATCGGATAAAAGCGTCAGTGATGGGAACGGATGAGGATGGGCAAGGCGGGCGGAATGTTGCACCCGCACAACGATAAGGCAAGCATTTCCTCGCCAAAGCCGCGATGCCACGCCGCAACGCAATATCGGCGACCGGGCTCAGCGGTTGGCGCCGGGACGCCAGAGGATGTCGCCCGTGGCGCGGTTGGCGACCCGGCTGAGGACGAATAGATGGTCCGAGAGCCGGTTGAGATATTTCACCGCCTCGGGATTGAGCGTCTCGGCCTCGGCCAAGGCGGCGACCAGGCGCTCGGCGCGGCGCGTGATCGTCCGCGCCAGGTGAAGCTGCGCTGCCAGTGCCGTGCCGCCGGGCAGGATGAAGCTGTCGAGCGGCGGCAGGTCGGCATTCATGGCGTCGATCTCGCGCTCCAGCCGTTCGGTCTGCCCCGGCAGAATGCGCAGCGCCGGGCCTTTGCGCGCCGCATTCTCGGGCGTGCACAGATCGGCGCCGAGATCGAAGAGATCGTGCTGGATGCGTGCCAGCATTTCGAGCGGCTCGCCGGCGGCGTGGAGCCGCGCCAGCCCGATCGCGGCATTTGCCTCGTCGACCGTCCCATAGGCGTCGACCCGGAGGGCGTGTTTCTTGACGCGGGCGCCGTCCCCCAGCGAAGTCTCGCCCCGATCGCCGCCCTTCGTATAGATACGCGTCAGGCGGACCATCGGGCCGGTCAGCGGTGGTAGAGCAGCATGAAGATGACGAACAGCAGCAGCGCCACGCCCTGGATGATGACGCGCATCTGCATCAGCTTGTTCGAGCGCTGCGGGTTGCCGCCCTTCGCCATATTGACGACGCCGAGCAGCAGCACGCCGACCGTCGCCAGCATTGCAACCACCACCAGGATGGGCAGGAAGAATTCCATCCGCTTTATATAGCGCGCCGATGCCCCGGCGCACAGCGCCGCGGAAGCCCCGCGCGCAGCGCCACGAAGATTGACGGCCGAGGGGCCTCGGCTCAGGATGGCGGCAAAACCCCGCGCAGGAGGCCCGCATGGAACCCCGCTTCGACCGCGCCGCCGAGGATCTCGGCAATATCGTGAAGCTCGAACACGTCAACGTGCGCATCCCGGATCAGCGCCTCGCGACGCTGTTCTACGTCGCCGGTCTCGGCTTCACCCGCGACCCCTACATCATGGTCAGCACCAACAACATGTGGATCAACATGGGCGTCA
>DATLUE010000215.1:0-10686 GCA_035533255.1 Allostellaceae bacterium
CGGCGCTTGTGCTCCGCATCGCCATCATGGATCACGGTCGGTTGCATATCGTCGGCGGGTTGGTCGTCCAGAGCAATCTCTGGCGGCACGCGGTCGTCGCCGGTGCCGCTATCGGGCAGATCGGATTGAAGCGGGGCCAGCGCGGCCTCGCCGCCATTCGCCGCCGCTCCGGCGTGATCGTGACCGCGATCGCCGCCGCGCCCGCGCCGCCGGCGCCGGCGCCGGCGCCGGCCCGGGCCATCGCCCTGCGGTTGTCCTTCGGGGCCGGCCTCGTGCGGCTCGGCCGTTTCGTCCTCGTCTTGCCCCTGGGGCAGCCACGAGGACGGCTCGGCATAGGCGCTCTCGCTTCCCGAGCGACCGCCGGACTCGGCTGCGGTCCCGTCCTCGGCGTCGATCGCCTCATCGTCGATCGCCTCGTCTTCGTCGGGGTCGTCATCGACCGGCATCGGCGCGGGTTGCGGCACCGGTAGCGCCGCGATCTCGGCGGGCGTGAAGGCGCGCACGCGATCGAGGCGGAACGCCGGCGGTATCAGCGATTCATCCTCGTCGATGGTGACGTGACAGCCGTAGCGGCTCTCGATTTGCTGCAGAGTCGCGCGCTTGTGGTTGAGCACGTAGAGCGCGGCCGCCGACGCGACGGCGACCTTGATCTCGGCCGTGCGCCGGCGCATGCCTTCTTCCTCGATCGCGCGCAGCAGGTGAAGCGCGGTCGATTCCGTCGAACGGATGTGGCCGGTCCCGTTGCAATGCGGGCAGGGCAGCGTCGATGCCTCGATCAGCGACGGACGCAGACGCTGACGCGACAGCTCCAAGAGGCCGAACGGGCTGATGCGGCCGATCTGGATGCGCGCACGATCGTGCCGCATCGCATCCTTCAGCTTCCGCTCGACCGCGGCGTTGTGGCGATGCTCTTCCATGTCGATGAAATCGATGACGATCAGCCCGGCAAGATCGCGCAGCCGCAATTGGCGCGCGACCTCTTCGGCCGCCTCGATATTGGTCTTGAGCGCCGTCTCCTCGATGTTGCGCTCGCGCGTCGAGCGGCCCGAATTGACGTCGATCGCGACCAGCGCCTCGGTCGGGTTGATGACGATGTAGCCGCCCGAGCGCAGTTGCACGACCGGCGAATGGATCGCGTCGAGCTGACCCTCGACCTGGAAGCGATGCAGCAGCGGTACCGATGGATCGTTGTAGAGCTTCACGTGCTTGGCGTGGCTCGGCATCAGCATGCGCATGAAGGATTTGGCGGTCTCGTAGCCTTCGCGGCCGTCGACCAGCACTTCCTCGAGGTCGCGGCTATAGAGGTCGCGAATCGATCGCTTGATAAGATTGCCTTCCTCATAGATGAGGGCCGGCGCCGTGGACCGGAGCGTGAGATCGCGGATGTCGTCCCAGAGCCGGATCAGATATTCGAAATCGCGCTTGATCTCGGCTTTCGAGCGCTCGCTGCCCGCGGTGCGCACGATCACGCCCATTCCGTCCGGCACTTCGAGATCGCTCATCAGGTCTTTCAGCCGGCGGCGATCCTGCATCGAGGTGATCTTGCGCGAGACCCCGCCGCCGCGCGGCGTGTTGGGCATCAGCACGCAATAGCGCCCCGCCAGCGAGATGTAGGTCGTCAGCGCCGCGCCTTTGTTGCCGCGCTCTTCCTTGGTGACCTGCACCAGCATGATCTGCCGGCGCTTGATGACCTCTTGGATTTTGTAATGCCGATGCGGGCGGGCCCGCGGCCGTGCGGTCTCCTCGATCTCGTCGCCGCCGATGGTCTCGATCGCGGCGTGAGGCTCGGCCAATTCGGTATGCTGCTCGCCGTTCGATACGGGCGCGAGCTCCGCACCGTCGCTCGCTTCCAGGGCGGCATCGCCATTCTGGACGGTATCGTCCTCGGTAAAGGCATCGCTGTCGGGCGGCGCTGCGCCGAAGCTCGCCTCGGCAGCAGCCGCTTCCGCGGGCATGTCGGGATCTTCGGGGAAGGTCGACGCTTCGTGCGCGTCGCCGGCCGGGTGAGCCTCCGCCGGCTCCGAGGCCGGTACCAGATCGACCAAGCGATCCTCGGCCATGATCTCGGCCAAGGCGCTATCGGTCCCGTTATCATCGTCGGGCTCGCTTGCGGCCGGTGCGGGCTCGAGCGCGATCCCGGCCGCGACGTTTTCGTCTTCCTGCTCGTCGGCAGCGGCTTCGGCCGCGCGGTCGGCGTCGAGCGCCGCCTGCCGGTCGGCAACCGGGATGCGGTAATAATCGGGATGGATCTCGCCGAAGGCCAGGAAGCCGTGGCGATTGCCGCCGTATTCGACAAATGCGGCTTGGAGCGACGGCTCCACCCGCGTCACCTTGGCGAGATAGATATTGCCTTTTATCTGCTTTTTGGTGGAGGTCTCGAAGTCAAATTCTTCGAGTCGTTGACCGCTCAAAACGACCACCCGGGTCTCTTCCGGATGCGCCGCATCGATGAGCATGCGCTTTGCCATTTCCAGGAACTCCGAGGAATGCGTCGACACCCGCGCGAAGAACGGGCGGCGCAATCCTCCGTGAGGCGAAGCCGGTGCCTAGGCTTGGTCCGTCGAACGGCACTGAAGAGGGGGCCATGGCGGAACTCTCAAAGAGGCGGCCCGGTGCCAGAATCGGCGCCCGGGGCGGCTTCGGGTTAAATCCATTCCGCGCATCTCGTGCCGTACCCCCGAGGGCGGCGCAGCGCGCGGCTTTCGCGACAGTTAGGATACAAGTCGCACGGTCCCGCCACAACTGCCCCGTGGGGTCGGGACCACGCTACAGGCGATTAACCGGCATTTAATTCGCAAAGCCCTTGGATTGCCGCCTTGAAGGGGCCACAAAATCGGGGCAAGGTAGGCTTTGTGCCGGAGCGGCGGGGCGGGACCCCATCGACTCGATCAGTGTTGCGGAACATGCCGGATCGAGTCGTCGGGGCGATTGAATGAAACTCTTCAAAATATTGATTGTGCTGGTGATTCTTGCCGGCCTGGCGGGCGCTGGGGTGGCCGGGCTGGCGGTTTGGTATTTCGGCCGCGATTTGCCGGATTACGAGCAACTCGCCAATTACCAACCGCCGATCGTCACCCGCGTCTATGCAGGCGACGGGCGGTTGATGGCCGAATATGCCACCGAAAAGCGCGTCTTCGTCCCGGTGAAGGCGATGCCGCCACTGGTGATCCACGCCTTCCTCGCCGCCGAGGATAAGAATTTTTACACCCATCCGGGCGTCGATCCGCTGTCGATGCTGCGCGCGGCGGTCACCGACATCCTCCATTACGGCAGCGGTCGGCGGCCGGTCGGCGCCTCGACCATCACCCAGCAGGTGGCGAAGAATTTCCTCCTCACCAACGAGGTCTCGCTCGCACGCAAGGTGCGCGAAGCGCTGATCGCGTTGCGGATGGAGCAGGCGCTGAGCAAGGATCGCATCCTCGAGCTCTATCTCAACGAGATCTATCTTGGCGACGGCGCTTATGGCGTCGCGGCGGCGGCGCTCAATTATTTCAACAAATCGCTCGACGAGTTGACTCCCGAGGAGGCGGCCTTCCTCGGCGGCTTGCCCAAGGCGCCGAACAACTACAACCCGGTGCGCAATCCCGAGGCCGCGCGCGAGCGGCGCAATTACGTGCTCGATCGCATGGTCGAGGCGGGCTTCTTGACGCAAGCGCAAGGCACCGCAGCCGAGGCAAAGCCGATCGTCTTGCGCCATCGCGACCAGACCGAACAGGTCAAGGCCGACTACTTCACCGAGGAAGTTCGCCGCGAGTTGCTGCAGCGCTACGGCGACAAGGGACTTTACACCTCGGGTCTTGCGGTGCGCACCAGTCTCGATCCGCGTCTCCAGGCGATCGCCGACAAGTCGCTGCGCGATGCGCTGATCGCCTATGATCGGCGCCACGGCTGGCGCGGGCCGGTAACGCGTATCGACGCGTCCGGCGATTGGCAGCCGCGCTTGAAAGCGATTCCGCTCCCCGCCGGCGCCAGCGATGTTGCGTGGCAGCTTGCGCTGGTACTTGGCACGTCGCCGGCCGGCGCCGCCATCGGGCTGAGCGACGGCAGCCAGGGCCTGATCCCGTTCGACGAGCTGAAATGGGCGCGCAAGGAATTGCCCGACGCGCATGTCGGGCCGATCCCGACGCGAACCGGCGAGGTGGTCGCGACCGGCGACGTCGTGCTGGTGCAAGCGCTGGCGCCATCCCTGGCACCTCCTGGGCTGCGCGGCGGCAAAGCGAGCGCGTTCTTCGGTCTGCGCCAGCTTCCCGAGGTGTCGGGCGCGTTGGTCGCGCTGGACCCGCATACCGGCCGCGTGCTCGCGATGGATGGCGGTTTCAGCTATGCGATGAGCCAGTTCGACCGCGCAACCCAAGCCAAACGCCAGACCGGCTCGGCGATCAAGCCCTTCATCTACCTGGCGGCGCTCGATCACGGCTTCACGCCGTCGACGATCGTGCTCGACGCGCCCTTCGTCGTCGATCAGGGCCCGGGCCTGCCGAAATGGAATCCGTCAAATTACGAGCACAAATTCTACGGTCCCGTGCCGCTGCGCGTCGGGCTCGAGGAATCGCTCAACCTGGTCACGGCGCGGGTCGGAACCGCGATCGGTCTCGACACGGTCGCCGACTATGTCGAGCGGTTCGGCATCCTCGATCACATGCCGCGCGAATATTCCTTTATCCTCGGCGCCGGCGAAACGACGCCGCTGCGCTTGGCGGTCGCCTATGCGATGCTGGTGAACGGCGGCAAGAAGATTTCGCCGAGCTTCATCGACCGCGTGCAGGATCGCGAGGGCGTCACCATCTTCCGCGCGGACACCAGGCTGTGCGAAGGCTGCACCAACGTTGCCTGGAACGGGCAGCCGCCGCCCGAGCTGCCCGACAACCGCGCGCAGATCGCCGATCCGCGGAGCGCCTATCAGATCGTCTCGATGATGGAAGGCGTGATCCAGCGCGGCACCGGGCGCAGCATCGCGGTCGTCGGCAAGCCGCTTGCCGGCAAGACCGGCACCACCAACGACAGCGACGACACCTGGTTCGTGGGTTTCTCGCCCGATCTGGTTGCCGGCGTGTATATCGGCTTCGATCAGCCGCACACCCTGGGCGCGCGCGAGACCGGCGCTTCCGTCGCGGGACCCGCGTTCCGCGATTTCATGGCGGCGGCGCTGAAGGATCAGCCCGCGACGCCGTTCCGCATCCCGCCGGGGATCGAGCTGGTGCGCATCAACCCCGCGACCGGCCAACTCGCCCGGCCCGACGAGAAGAACGCGATCCTCGAGGCCTATAAGCCGGGCACCGAGCCGAGCGCTTCCGGCTCGGGCGTGGTGGTGAGCGGCAACGTCCCGTCGCAGGGGCTGGCGCTCGACGGTCCCGGTGCGCCGGGCGCCGATGGCGCGCAAACCGTTCCCGCGACCGGGACCGGCGGGCTATATTAGTTGTCGGCTATCGGCTATTAGCTTTCAGCCGAACGCTGATAACCAAGAGCTGACGGCTTAGAGCTGATAGCTGAGAGCTTCACATCATGCGCGCTGAAATTCTGGCGGTTGTCGACGAGATTCGGTCCTCGTTGGCGCTGCTGAGGAGGCATCTTTGACTGGGACAATGCAACGCGTCGTCTCGCCGAGCTGAACGCTCTCATCGAAGACCCCAAACTCTGGGACGATTCCACTCGCGCGCAATCCTTGATGCGCGAGCGCACGCGGCTCGATCGCGGCGTCAACGGCTATCTGAAAACCGAGCGCGAGGTCGAGGACACGCTAAGCCTCGCCGAGATGGCCGAGGCGGAAGGCGACCAGGCGCTGCTCGACGAGGCGCAGAAGGCGCTGGCGGCGCTGCATGCCGACGTGAGGGCGCGCGAGCGCGACAGTCTGTTGTCGGGCGAGGCCGACGGCAATGATTGCTATCTCGAGGTCCATGCCGGCTCGGGCGGCACCGAGGCGCAGGATTGGGCCGAGATGCTCTTGCGCATGTATGTGCGCTGGGGCGAGCAGCATGGCAACAAGGTCGAATGGCTGGAAGAGAGCGCGGGCGAGAGCGCCGGCCTCAAATCGGCCACCATCCGCATCCTCGGCGAGAATGCCTATGGCTGGCTCAAGACCGAGAGCGGCGTGCATCGCCTGGTGCGCATCTCGCCGTTCGACGCCAATGCGCGGCGACACACCAGCTTTGCCTCGGTGTGGGTCTATCCCGTGGTCGACGAGAAGATCGAGATCGAGATTCAGGACAAATACCTGCGCGTCGACACCTATCGCTCGTCGGGCGCCGGCGGCCAGCACGTCAACAAGACCGACAGCGCGGTACGCATGACCTACCAACCGCCCGATATGGAGCAGCCGGTCGTCGTCGCCTGCCAGAGCGAGCGCTCGCAGCACCAGAATCGCGCCAAGGCGACCGCGATGCTGAAGGCGCGGCTCTACGAGCTCGAATTGAAGAGGCGCGAGGCCGTGACCGAGGCGATGAATGCGACCAAGAGCGATATCGGCTGGGGTCACCAGATTCGCTCTTACGTCCTGCAGCCCTATCAAATGGTGAAAGACCTGCGCACCGGCGTCGAGACCAGCCAGACCGACAAGGTGCTCGACGGCGACATCGACGCGTTCCTGCAAGCCTCGCTGGCGCAGCGCATCAAGGGCGCCGACGCCGCGGCCGATGCGGCGCGCGGCGGTGCCTAGCGCCGCGCTTCGCGCGCTGGCGAAGGACGCGGCATGACGGCAATCGCGAAACGCTCTACCATCGCGGAAGCGTCGAGCATGGGACGTCTGAGGAGGGGTGCATGACTTCGCGGATTCTGACGGCGGTCCTTGCCGGCGTCCTGGCCCTCGGCGGCGCGGTCGCGAGCGTTCGGGCGGACGACGCCAAGCTCGCCGGGTTGATCGCGGGCCCGCAGCGCACCGCGCCGAACCGGGTGCGCGATCCCTATCGCCACCCGCAAGCAACGCTCGCCTTCTTCGGTCTGAAAGATACCATGACCGTGGTGGAGATTTGGCCGGGCGGCGCCGGCTGGTGGACCGAGATTCTGGCGCCCTACCTCGCCGAGCATGGCCGCTATTACGCGGCGCTGCCCAACCCCGCGCGCAACGACGAGGCACGTCGCGGCAACGAGGCGTTCGCCGCGAAGATGGCCGCCGATCCCAAGCTCTACGGCAAGGTGATCACGACGACGCTTGACGGCGACCGTGACAAGATTGCGCCTGACAACTCGGCCGATCTCGTCCTCACCTTTCGCAATCTCCATGATTGGGTGCCGCAAGGCACCGCCGAGGCTGCGCTGCGCGCAATGTACCGCGCCTTGAAGCCGGGCGGGATTCTCGGCATCGAGGATCACCGCGCCGCCAACGACAAGCCGCAGGATCCCGCGGCCAAGAGCGGCTATCTGCGCGAGGACTACACCATCGCGCTGGTCGAGCGCGTCGGCTTCAAATTCGTCGCCAAATCCGAGGTCAACGCCAACCCCAAGGACACCAAGGACTATCCGGCCGGCGTGTGGACCTTGCCGCCGACCTTGCGGCTGAAAGATCAAGACCGCGCCAAATATCTCGCGATCGGCGAAAGCGATCGCTTCACGATGAAGTTCGTCAAGCCGGCACGCTGAAGCCGGTCGATGACCGACGATCTGCCCGAGCTGCCGCCGCACGCGTTCGAGAAAGAAGACACCGCGCCCGATCCGCTGTTCTACGCGTCGCCGCGCCTCGTCACGCATATCGACGATCGGGCGATCGCGGCAGTGACGGCGCTTTATCGCGAGATTTTTCCGGCCGGCGGCACGATCCTCGATCTGATGGGAAGCTGGGTCGCGCATTTGCCGTCCGAGATCGCCTATGCCGCGGTGATCGGCCACGGCATGAATGTCGCGGAGCTCGCGGCCAATCCGCGCTACACACGCTGGTTTGTGCAAGACCTCAACGCCGATCCGGTTCTGCCGCTGGCCGACGCCACGATCGACGCGGCCGCGATCTGCGTCTCTGTGCAATATTTGCAGCAGCCGGTGGCGGTCTTTCGCGAGCTCCGCCGCGTGCTGAAGCCCGGCGGCGTCGTCGCGATCACCTTCTCCAATCGCTGCTTTCCGACGAAGGCGGTCGCGATCTGGCTCGGTCTGCCGCTGGGGCAGCATCCGCGTCTCGTCAGCCTCTATCTCGAGCGCGCCGGCTTTGCCGCGATCGAGCCGCGGGTTCTTATTCCGCCGGGTCTCGACCAGGACCCGCTTTGGGCGGTGGTTGGACGTCGATAGGAGGACGAAGGATGTACACGCTCTCGGTCGCGGTCGATGTGAATCCCGACGGCGCGAGCCCGCGCCTCACGCAGGAGCAGGTCTGGCGCGGCCTCGTCATGAAGGCCGAGAACGCCGTGCTGTTCGTGCCGCGTATGCAATCCTGCGACGTGCTCGAACGCTATGACAGCGGGTTGTTGCGCGAAGTGGTGAATGACGGCCACCGCTTTCGCGAGAAGATCGCCTTCACGCCGCCGGTCGAGGTGTTGTTCGAGCGCGTCGACACCGCCGACAATGCCGGCTGGATCACCAACGTCATCAGCGAGAGCGAGCACGGCTTGCTGCTGACCTTCACCTTCGCGGTCAATCTGCCCGGCGTCGCGCCCGGCAGTGCCGAAGAGCGCGCGAAGGGCGAAACTATGCGCGAGTCTTATGTCGGCGCGGTGAAGGCGACGCTCGCGCGCGTGCGGCAACTCATCGGCGAAGGCAAGCTTTAGCCCTTACCGCCGCGTCGGCTCCTCCGACACCCGCACGATCACCTTGCCGAAGCTTTCGGCTTTCAGCATCGCCATGAAGGCGCGCGGCGCGTTGGCGAGGCCGTCGACGAATTCCTCGCGGTATTTGAGCTTGCCCTCGCGCAGCCACGGGCCGGCCTCGCGCTGGAAGTCGGGCATGCGCGCGAAATGGTCGCCGATGACGAAGCCCTTGATGGTCAGGCGCTTGCCCAAGGTCGCGAGCAGCAGCGCCGGCAGCTTGTCGGGCACCATTGCGCGCTCGGTCGCATTGTATTCCGAGACCGTGCCGCAGATCGGCAGGCGGGCAAAGCGGTTGAGCAGCGGGAACACCGCGTCGAACACCGCGCCGCCGACATTCTCGAAATAAACGTCGACGCCTTTGGGGCAGGCGGCTTTGAGCGCCGCCGCGAAATCCGGGCGCTTGTAATCGACCGCGGCGTCGAAGCCCAATTCCTGCTCGACGAATTCGCATTTGCGCGCGCCGCCGGCAATGCCGACGACGCGGCAGCCGCGCAGCTTCGCGATTTGTCCCGCGACCGAGCCGACCGCGCCCGAGGCGCCTGAGGCCACGACGGTCTCGCCCGGCTTCGGCTGGCCGATCTCGGCAAGGCCGACATAAGCGGTGAAGCCGGTGATGCCAAGCACATGCAGCGGCGCGGTGATCGAGCCGCGCGCGGGGTCGAGCTTCGGCAGGTTCGCCGGGCTGGTATTGGCGGCGTTGACCGGCGCCTTGCCGTTCGAGATCGTGTATTCCGCCCAGGCGCCCTGCGTGACCAGAAGATCGCCGGGCGCGAAATCGGGGTTGTTCGATGTGACGACGGCGCAGATGGCGCGCGCGCCGAGCGGCTTGCCGAGCTCGAAAGCCGGCCAGTACGAGCCTTCGTTCATGCGCAGGCGGATCACCGGATCGAGACCGAGATAGACCGTGCGTAGCAGCATCTCGTTCGGGCCCGGCGTCGGGATGGGCATTTCGACGATGCGGAAATCGCTTTCCTTGGGCTCGCCCTTGGGCCGCGCCGCGAACAACACTTGGATATTCTTGTCGCCCGCCATTTTACATCCTCCCGCACAAGGATACTCTCGACCGCCAAGGCACCAAGATGCCAAGAACTTTCTTTGCGCCTTGGCGTCTTGGCGGTTCGCGTATTAAACGCTCTCGTAGAACGCCGCCGCAAATCCCGCCGCGTCGCGCGCCGCGCGGTTGAAGGGCGGCTTCAGCGCGCCGCCGTGATACCGGCGCACGAGATCGCGATAGCTGATAACCGGATCGTTGCCGCGCCGCGCGCATTCCCACTGGAACCAGCGCTGGCCGGCGGCGACATGGCCGATCTCCTCGGCATAGATGATCTCGAGCGCGGCAACGCTGGCCTCATCGCCTTGGCGCCGCAGCTTCGCGATCATGGCGGGCGTTACGTCGAGGCCGCGCGCCTCGAGCACCAGCGGTACCACCGCCAGCCGCGCCAGCAGATCATGCGCGGTCGCTTGCGCTGCCTGCCACAGCCCGTCATGTGCAGGGAGGTCGCCGTAAGACGCGCCGAGCGCGGTCAGCCGACCGGCGACCAGCGCATGATGCGTCGCTTCCTGGTCGGCGACCGCCACCCAATCGTCGAAGAAGTCGCGCGGTAGATCCAGCGCAGCAAAACGCGCGATCAAATCCCAGGCGAGGTCGATCGCGTTGAGCTCGATATGCGCGACCGCGTGCAGCAGCGCGATGCGGTTGGCGAGCGAGCCGGCGCCGCGGCGGCGGGGCATATCGCGCGGGTCGTGGAGCGCGGGCCGCGCCGGACGCGCCGGCCGATCCGGCGGCTGCGCCGCGCCGATCTCGTGGATCGCACCCTCGCGCCATGCCGCGGCGAAGCGATGCGAAAGCGCGATCTTCTCCGTCGGCGCGGGCGCGTTCAGCACCGCGCAGGCGGCTTCCGCAAGGCAGAGTGGCGAGGTCATTTTTCTAAGCTATTGATTGTACGTTATAAATTGGCTTTGT
>DATLUE010000216.1:0-4971 GCA_035533255.1 Allostellaceae bacterium
ATCGGCTGGGCGCAGCGCATGGCGCAGCTCGGCGCCGGCGAGATCCTGCTGACCTCGATGGACCGCGACGGCACCAAATCCGGCTTCGACATCGCCTTGACGCGCGCGGTCGCGGATGCGGTGCGGGTTCCGGTCATCGCCTCGGGCGGCGTCGGCACCCTCGATCATCTGGTCGAGGGGATTCGCGACGGCCATGCCACCGCGGTGCTGGCGGCGTCGATTTTCCATTTCGGCATCTACCGCCTCGCCGAGGCCAAGGCCTATCTTGCCAAGGCGGGCGTTGCGGTGCGACTGTGAGGTCAAGCAGGAGGGACCAGCGATGAGCGCCAAAGCCGTGTTGCAGCGCATGGACGAGGTGGTCGACGATTATTGCAAGCGCAATCGCTTCCAATGCGAGGACATGACGCCGGGCCGCGCGCGCGTCTTCGTCAAGCAGCACCGCATGAACACGCGGCAGCGCAATTCGGTGCTCAAGCTGAAAGTCGCGACTAACATCCCCGATTGGGATACCAAGCTGAAAGTCATCAAGGCGTGCAGCCAGGAAATCATCGCCGATAACGAGTTCGGCGGCGGCAAGCCGCATTGGGAGATCATCACCGAGCTCGGCATCGCCATCGGCATGACGCGCGCGGAGATTCTTGCGGCCAAGCCGCTCACGACCACCGAGATCGCTTGGGCGGCGTGGGAAGGGCTGATGGCCAACAAGCATTGGCTCGAAGGCATCGTCGCCAACGCCTGCGCCGAGCGCGCGAACGTGCCCGGCTATGGCATCGGCACCTCGCGCGAGCACGGCAATTCCTATTTTCAGCGCCATTCCTGGCAAAAGCTCTTCGGCCTCAACGACGAGCAGCTTGCGTTCTGGCATGTGCACGAGGTCGCCGATCTCGATCACTCGAATATCGCCTGGGAAGCGGTCGCCTTGCATGCCGAGCGCCTCAATATGGAGGACGACGTCATTCACGCCCTCGATCTCAATCTGCGGGTGTGGGAGATGTATTGGCACGGCATCTGCGACGCCGGCGCGCAGCCGGGTGCGTGAGCAACGATGGCCGACCTCGACGGCACGGTCCTCGACCGGCTCTTTGCCACCATCGCCGCGCGGCGCGGCGCCGATCCGGGCACGTCATACACCGCCAAGCTGTTCGGCGAGGGCCGCGCGCGCATCGCGCAAAAATTCGGCGAGGAGGCGATCGAGACCGTGATCGCCGCGGTCTCGAACGGCTCGGGCTCGGGCAGCGCGGCCCTGGCCGGCGAGAGCGCCGATCTGCTCTATCACCTGCTCGTGCTCTGGGCCGAGGGCGGCTTGGCGCCGGGCGAGGTCTGGGCGGCGCTCGAGGCGCGCGCCGGAATTTCGGGGATCGCCGAGAAGGCGACGCGCGGCAGCAAGGGATAGCCGATGACCTATGATCCGAACAACATCTTCGCTCGCATCCTGCGCGGCGAAATCCCGTGCAAAAAAGTCTTCGAGAACCGGCACGTCCTCGCCTTTCACGACGTCAATCCGCAAGCGCCCCTGCACATTCTCGTGATCCCGAAGGGCGCCTATGTCTCGATGGACGATTTCGCGACCACCGCCTCGGACGAGGAGATCGCCGCCTTCGTGCGGGCGATCGGCGAGATCGCGCGCGCCGAAGGGGTCGCCGATAGCGGCTATCGCATGCTGTCCAACCACGGCAAGGACGGGCATCAGGAGGTGCCGCATCTCCATGTCCATATTTTCGGCAAGAAACCGCTCGGGCGAATGTTGCCGCGGGATTAACCATTCGCTCGGGTCGATTCGGAGAATGTTAACGCCGCCTTCCTAGTCTGCCAGACATGGTGGAGGTCTGGCAGCAGTGACGTCACGCAGGCAGTCGGCACGCGCATCCGCGGCGATACCGACCAAGCCCCGCGATACGGCCGAGTCGGCGGGCGACGCGGTGCTGACGACGGTGTTTTACGCCGACGGCCGCGTCGCCATGCAGAATCGCGCCGCCGCGGCCGGGTTTGCCGCGCCCGCGCCGTCGGACGGTGCCGATCGCTTCAGCGCGCATTTCATCGATCCGGACGCCGCCGCGGCGCTGCTTGCGCGCCTCAAGGCCGGCGAGACCGTCAGCGGCGAGTTGTCGGTCCATACCGGCGCCGGCATCCAGCGCCTGCGCTATACCGCATCGCCGATCGCGGGCGAGAATGACGGCGAGCGTCGGTTTCTTTTGGTCGAGACGCCGCTCGTGCCCGAGGCGGAGGCGGAGCAGCGCCTGCGCGACTACGCCGAAGCAGCGGCCGACTGGTTCTGGGAGATGGACGAGACCCTGCGCTTCGTCTCGATGTCCGAAAGCACCCAGGTGCCGGCCACCAATGCCGCGGAGTTCTTCGTCGGGCAAAGGCTGACCGATCTTGCGGTTGCCGACGATACGCGTGGCGACTGGCGCAGCCTCGCCGATCTGATCGAGGCGCGGCTGCCGTTCCGCGACAATCGCTTTCGCTGTCGCGACGGCAATGGCGTCGAGCATCATTTGTCGCTCTCGGGCCTGCCGGTGTTCGGCGCGCAGGGCCGGTTCGCGGGCTATCGCGGCATCGGGCGCGATCTCACCTTGCTGGTGCGCGCCGAGCAGCACGCGGCTTTCGCCCAAACCCGGCTGATCGAGGCGATCGAATCGATCCCCGAATGCTTCATGCTGCTCGACAGCGACGACCGGCTGGTGCTGTGCAACAGCCGCTATCGCGAGGTCAACGCCGCGGTCGCGCCCTGGCTCGTCGGCGGCACGCCGCTTGCCGATATCTATCACGCGAGCGAGGAGCGCGGCGCGGTGCGCCCGGCGGCGAGCTCGCTCGCGGAGCGCTTTCAGCCCGGCGCGCCCAAGGTCGGCGAGAGCCAGATCGGCGACCGCTGGTTCCAGATCAGCGAAAAGCGCACCCAGGACGGCGGCAGCGTCGTCGTCCAGACCGAGATTACCGCCCTGAAGCGCCGCGAGCATGAGCTCGCCGAGAAATCCGCGCTGCTCAGCGCGACCCTGCAGAACATGCAGCAGGGGCTGGTGGTGTTCGACAGCGAGTTCCGGATGCGCATCTGGAACGACAAGATCAGCGAGGTTTTCGATCTCCCGCCCGAGGTGCATCAGGTCGGCATGTCAGCGGTCGCCCCGATCCGCTTCATGGCCGAGAGAGGCGATTTCGGCCCGGGCGATCTCGAGGAATTGGTGGCGGCGCGGGTCAAATCGATCTACGAGGCCTCGGCTGCCTTCGAGGAGGTCGAGTTTGCCGACGGCCGGATCATGGAGCGGCGGCTCACCCGCATGCCGGATGGCGGCATGCTCGCGACCTATCTCGATATTACCGAGCGCAAGCGGGTCGAGGCCGATCTGCGGCGTGCCAAGGAGGAGGCGGAGCTCGCCAGCCGGACCAAGACCGAATTCCTCGCCAATATGAGTCACGAGCTGCGGACGCCGCTCAACGCGATCATCGGCTTTGCCGAAATCATGTATGGCGAGGTGTTCGGCGCGCTCGGCGACGCACGCTATGGCGAATACGCCGCCGATATCCGCGACAGCGGCCAGCATCTCTTGAATCTCATCAACGATCTGCTCGACGTCTCGAAGATCGAGTTCGGCAAGGTCGAGCTCACCGAAGAGACTGTCGATCTCGCGACCATCATCGATTCCTGCATGCGGCTGATGCGCGACCGCGCCGATCAGGCCGGGCTCGATCTCACCGCGCACACGTCGTCCGATCTGCCCTATCTTCATGCCGACGCCCGCCGGCTGAAGCAGATTCTCCTCAATCTGATGTCCAACGCGGTGAAGTTCACCCCGGCCGGCGGCCGGGTGACGGTTCGCGCGACCGTGGACGAGGACGGGATCAAGATCGCGGTCAGCGACACCGGCATCGGCATTGCCCCCCACGACCTCGAGAAGGCGCTGCGGCCATTCGGCCAGATCGACAGCCGGATGACGCGCAAATATCAGGGCAGCGGCCTCGGCCTGCCGCTGACCAAATCCATGATCGAGCTGCATGGCGGCTCCCTGCGGCTCGAAAGCGCGGTCGGACGCGGCTCGACCGCCACGCTGTCGCTGCCGGCGGCGCGGCTGGTCGCACCGACGACCGCCCTCGACTCGCGGGAAAATTAACCCTATCGACATCGTCGGGGCGCCGTTTTTAGCCATTTCTGAAAACCGATCGCACCGCGAAAGCGTTTCTGCCTTCAAGGGGTTAGGTGCAGGCTTGGAGACCGGATGGAAGGTGGTTCGCGGGCGTTAGCAATTCATTAACCATCGCGGGCGCGAAGTAGTTACGACCTGGTTAAGAATAGGATTCCATCGACCGATGTCCGCCGAGGTGCTCAATCACGCGACGCTCAGCGCGTTGTTCCGCTATTGGGACAAAAAGCGCGGCGGGCGCGCGATGCCGACGCGGCGCGACATCGATCCGATCGAGATGGGGCCGAAGCTGCTGCCGCATCTCATGCTGTGCGAATTGTCGGATCGCGGCGATCGCATCCGGTTTCGGCTGGTCGGTACGTTCCTGGTCAAGCGCCTGGGCTACGACCCGACCGGGCGGTGGCTCGCCGATCTGCCGAACAGCAATTATCTCGACTTCCTCGCCAAGATACTGCGGCAGACCTATGCCGCGGCGGCGCCGATGTTCGCCGCCAGCAGCTTCCGCTGGGGCGCCAATGGGCGGCTCGACGCGCACCACCTCCTGCTGCCGCTGACCACCGGCGGCAGCGAGCCGAGTATGGTGCTGATCGGCACCGCCTATGTCTCGGACGAGGTCTTTCCGCCGCAGATCCGCGCGCTCGATACGCTTGCCCAGCACAGCATCGGCAAGCGCGAAATCCTCGCGCCCACGCCGCCGGCGGCCTGGCACGAGGTCAAGTCGATGAGCGTCGCCTGAGGCCGATCCGCTAGAGCATTGTCCGGCGAAGCGTGCAGCGATTCGCCGCAGACAATGCGACAAAATCAAGAAATCTAAATTTCGATCTGGCCGCCGAGC
>DATLUE010000217.1:0-4759 GCA_035533255.1 Allostellaceae bacterium
CGCGCTCAAAACCATGCACTGAATTGCCAAGGTTTCGGTAGCGCTGGGCGGCATCGCGCCCGATTTTCTCGGAAGTCCAAAGCGGGTGCAAAACTCGTTGGAAGGTAGGATGCGACCGACTTCTGATATTCGTTGATGCGAGGAGGCGCGAATTTCTGCGCGGGCCAAGAATTCCGGTCAACAAATCATGGGGTAAAACTGTGGGGTATAATTCGGAAATCGTTCAGACTAAACTACTGATTTATATATAAAATTTAAAATTGGCGTCCCCTGGGGGATTCGAACCCCCGTTACCGCCGTGAGAGGGCGGTGTCCTGGGCCTCTAGACGAAGGGGACGCATAAAGGCCGGGCGTATTTACCGGCGTGGCCCGCGCGTGGCAAGGGGCGCTCAAGCCCGGGCGCGGCGCGTCAAGCGCCAGATCTCCAACCCGTCGCGCTCGCCTTGAGGAGCGAAGCCCAGGCTGTCGGCGATGCGGCGCGATGCCTCGTTGGCCGGCTTGATCAGGGCGACGAGCTCGGGCGCGCGCGCCGCGGCGACCGCAGCCGCGACCAGCGCCCGGCCGATGCCGCGGCCGCGCTCTGCCGGCGCCACGGTCCAGCTCAGCTCGCACGCAGTGCCGGCATAATCGAGATGCAGGCTGCCGACCGGGTGGCCGTCGAGCTCGCCGACATAGCTCTCGCGCGTCGTGCCGGCGGGCGCGGCCATCAACTCGGCCCAGCTCAGCGCGTGCTGGCGGCGCGAATGGGCGCGCGTCACGGGATCGTTGCGCCAGGCGAGCAGGCGCTCGGCATCGTCGGGCGTCGCCGGCCGCAGAACGATCCGCATCGCGCTCAGTCGCGAAAATTGACGTATTGCAGCGGCTGCTCGATCTTCATGCCGCGTACCAGCGCGATCGCCTCCTGCAGATCGTCGCGCTTCTTGCCTGAGACGCGCAGCTCGTCGCCCTGGATCGCGGTCTGGACTTTGAGCTTGGCATCCTTGATCGCGCGCACGATGCGCTTGGCGAGCTCCTGGTCGAGGCCCTGCCGCAGGGCGACGGTTTGGCGCATGGTTTGGCCAGCGGCCTTCTCCGGCGTCTTGAAATCGAGCGCGCCCGGATCGACCTTCCGCCGCACCATATGCATGCGCAGCAATTCCTGCACCTGGCGCAGTTTCAGATCGTCGTCGGCCAGGATCGCCAGCCCCGCTTCCTCGTGCTTGACGGTCGATTTGCTGTCTTTGAAATCGAAGCGGGTCGCGATCTCGCGCGCCAGGCCGGCCAAGGCATTGTCGACCTCGGCCAGATCGAGCTTGGAAACGATGTCGAAACTCGGCATGATCACCTCGCAACGCGGCTTCGATCGTGCCGGTTTATAGCTTTCCGGACCCGTGACGGCCAGCGCGAGCGCCAGCCGGTTCATCATCCCTTAACCCTGGCCTCGCAGGATGGCGCGGCGCCCGGCTTGTCCCGCGGCCCATCTGCTTCATTGCCCCGTCTGCTTCATTGAAAGCGCGCCCATAATGACCGTTACCGCTCCGCTGGATCCGCTCGCGGCCGCGGAAATCGCCGATCTTTTGCTGGTCGACGACCGCGAGATCTGGGCCGAGCGGCGACGCGCGATGGAGGGGCAGGGGCGCTGCCTAGGCCCAGGCGGCTCCCATCCGGCATGGGAAGCCCGGGTTTTCACCGCCGCGGTCCTCGGCTTCGGTTGGGCGATGCGCCTGCTCGGGCTCTATGGCCGCGGCCGGCGCAACGCGCTGACGCCGCGCCTTGCCGAGCACAGCTTCGTCTTCGCCGATCTGCCGGCCGCTTTCGATGGCTATCGCATCCTGCATCTCAGCGACACCCATCTCGACTGCCTGCCCGAGCTCGCGGGAATTGCCCGCCGCATGTTGGCCGGGGTGACGGTCGATTTCGTCGCCGTGACCGGTGACATCCACGGCCGGCCGCATGCGCCAGTCGCACGCTCGACCCTGCCGCTTGCCGAATTGCTCGCCGGCCCGAAGGTGCGTGACCGGGTCGTCGCCGTGCTCGGCAATCACGATCCCGCCGCGATGGTCGAGGCGCTCGAGCATTTCGGCATTGCGACGCTGGTCAATGAATCGCTGATCCTCGAGCGCGGCGCCGAGCGGCTGATCGTAACCGGACTCGACGACGTGCATCGCTTCTACACGCCGGCGGCGCGTCAGGCGCTGAGCGCGGCGCCGCCCGGATTCCGGATCGCGCTGGTGCATTCGGCCGAAATCGCCGACCATGCCGCCGCGGCCGGTTTCGCGCTTTATCTCTGCGGCCATACCCACGGCGGCCAGATCTGCCTGCCGGGCGGGCGCTCGATCTTTACCCGGCTGCGGCGCTGCCGCTTCGGCGCGCGCGGCCGGTGGCGCGCGGGGACGATGATCGGCTATACCAGCAACGGTCTCGGCGTCGGCGAATTGCCGCTGCGCTACAATTGTCGGGGCGAGATCGCCGTGATCACGTTGCGACGCGGCCCGACCGGGGAATAGCCGCTCGATGATGCTTCATCGATGATGAAACTCGCGCGATACGGCGCCGGCCTCGTATTGCTGGCGGCGCTGTTTTATTTCCGGGTGATCGATCTCGACGAGTTGCGCAAGGCGCTGGCCCATCCCGGCTTGCTGGCGCTGGCCTGGGCGCTGTGCCTCGCGACGATCCCGATCGCGGGGCTGCGCTGGCACATCCTGTTGCGCTCGCAAGGCCTCGACCTCCATCTCCATCTCTGGCAGACGATCCGGATCGTCGCGGTGGGCGCGTTCTTCGCGACTTTCCTGCCCGGCGCCGCGGGCGGCGATCTGGTGCGCGGCGTCTATATCTATCAAGCCTCGCATGGCCGCCGGACCGGCGCGCTGCTATCGATCTTCATCGACCGGCTGATCGGGTTGACCGCCTTCGTCGTGTTCGGCGTAGTCGCGACCTTGACGCGCCCCTGGCAAAGCTACGGCGTCTTCGAATACGGCATCTTTGGCTTCGCGTTCCTGTTCATTGCCGGGATCGTGGTGCTGTTTCTTTTCGGGCACCGCATCGCGCGGCTGGTCAACCACCGGTTCGCCGGCCGCTCGCATCGGGTTGCCGCGATCATCGACGACGCCGGCAAGGCGCTGCATCAATATTCGCGGCAATGGCGCAGCGTCTTGCTCTGCTTTGGCATTTCGCTGGTGATCGTGTTCATGGTCGCGTTCGTCGTGGTGGTGATTGCCGATGCGAGCGAATTCGGCGGGCTCACCCCGGTCGAATACGGCATTGCCGGCGTTTATGCGATGATCGCGAACAGCTTGCCTTTCACGCCGGGCGGCCTTGGCATCGGCGAGGGCGCATTCGCCTCCGCCTGCATTGCGCTCGAGCCCTCGGTCACCGGCATTCCTTACGGCACGATCTTCCTGGTGCTGCGCTGCGTGACCGTGCTCTCGACCTTGCCGGGTCTCTTCGCCTATCTCTTCTATCCGCAGCGCGCGAGCCTGCTCGCGCCGGCAAAAGCCAGCTCCTAGCGCGATCATGCCGCGGCGCTTCTTTCTTGCGATGGCCGGTCTCAGCGGCGCGCTCGCGGTCGCGGTCGACGCGGCCGCAACCCATCTGCTCGCAGGCGATCTCTACCGCCTCGATCTTGCCGCGACCTCGGCGCGCTATGGGATGATCCACGCCGCCGCGCTGCTGGCTCTGGCGCTGCTGGCCGAGCGCGCCGACGGGTTCTGGCTTGCCGCCGCGGGTTGGTGCTTCGTTGCTGGAATCGCACTGTTTTGCGGCAGTCTCGATCTCCTCGCCGCCGGCGCGCCGCATGGCTTTGCCGCTGCGGCACCTTGGGGCGGCACCGCCTTCATCGTCGGCTGGCTGGCGGTGGCGGTCGCGGCATTGCGGGCGAAGAAAGCCTAGGAGCCTGTCTGAGTAGTCACTTGTCAATTGGCGGCAAGTCTGATTCCTTGCTGGGTCATGAGCAAGGAATTTCGCCTCTGGAAGATCGATGAGTCGCAGCTTCTGCCGCCGCGCGTCGAGGACTATGTGCCGAAGGCCCACCTGTCTCGGCTGATCGTGGCGCTGGTGCGGGAGGAGCTCGATCTCTCCGCGATCGGCGGCAGCTACCGGAGTGTGCTGGGTCAACCGCCGTTCGATCCGCGGCTGATGACGGCGCTGCTGCTGCACGGCTATGCGAGCGGCATCTACGCGTCGCGGCGGATCGCGCGGGCGGCGGTGGAGCGGGCGGACTTCATGATGATCGCGGCGGGCGATCCGCCGGACTTCCGCACAATCAGCGAGTTCCGGCGCCGGCATTTGAAGGCGTTGGCGGCGTTGTTCGTGCAGGTTTTGAAGCTTGCCGAGAAGGCGGGGTTGGTGAAGCTCGGGCATGTGGCGCTGGACGGCACCAAGATCAAGGCGAACGCGTCCAAGCACAAGGCAATGAGCTACGCGCGCATGAAGAAGCGGGAAGCGGAGCTGAAGGCCGAGGTCGAGCGCTGGCTCGAGGCGGCGGAGGCTGCCGATCGCGAGGAGGACAAGCTCTACGGCGACCGGCGCGGCGATGAGTTGCCCGATTGGGTCGCCGACAAAGCGAGGCGGCTGGCGAGGATCCGCGCCGCCAAGGCCGAACTCGAGGCCGAAGCCAAAGCCGCAGCCGAGGCGGAAGCGCAGGCGCGCATCGAGGCGGAAGCACAGCGCAAGGCGCAAGGCCGTAAGAAGACCGGCAAGCCGCCCGCGCCGCCGAAGGCAGAGCCCGACGGCAAGGCGCAGCGCAACTTCACCGACCCCGAGAGCCGCATCCTGAAGACCA
>DATLUE010000218.1:0-10351 GCA_035533255.1 Allostellaceae bacterium
CGGGCGGCGGCTTCGAGGCCGATGCCGTCGGTCGCGCCGGTGATGACGCAGGTTTTCCCATTCACAGTGTCGTCATGATGTCATGGATTGTATTCCAGACTTGCGGGCTCGCGGCCGCGAGCACCGGCTGATCGGTCACGCGCACGTCATAGGCCGCGCCATCGAGGAAGCTGCCGCAGCCGCCCGCCTCGGCGACGATCAGCATCCCCGCGGCATGATCCCACGGCAGCGAGCGCGAATGCAGCGAGAACTGCGCGATGCCCTGCGCGATCGCCATGTATTCGAGGCCGCCACAGCCCTGGTTATGGACGCCGCGGATGCGCCCGCTGTCGGCGAGTGCACGGCCGGCGCGAATGCCCGATTTGGTGCGGCCATAGGCGCTGCCCGTCAGTTGCTCGGGCGGCACGGCGGCATCGACGTGCAACCGCTTGCCGTCCATCCAGGCGCCTTGTCCCTTGACCGCCGAGATCATCGCATCGCCGAGCGGATTGTAGATCCACCCCGCCTCGACAGCGCCGCGCTGCGCCAGGGCGACGATTACGGCGAAGCCGGTATTGCCGCGCACGAAATTAGAGGTGCCGTCGACCGGATCGATGATCCAGACCGGCGCGTCGCCCGACAGCCGGCCGAGCCGGCTGGGGTCTTCGGCCACACTTTCCTCACCGACGATCGCGGCGCCGGCGATCACGTCCGTGAGCAAGTGCGTCAACGCGTGCTCGGCCTCGGTATCGGCGATCGTGACCGGGTCGCCGGGCTTTTTCTCGCGCACGTCGCCGCTGCCCAAGGCACGGAACCTCGGCAAAATCAAGGTGCGCGCGGTGTCGCGAATGTAATTTGCGACGCTTTCCGGATCGATCATCTGTGTCATGATGGGGCCAATGAATTGAGATTGCCATGCCGGAATATGGGGCCGATTTCGATGTCGCGATCGTTGGTGCAGGCGCCGCCGGCATCGCCGCCTGGCATCGCCTAGCCGGGACCAAGCTGCGCGCGGTCGTGCTCGAGGCGCGCGACCGGCTCGGCGGCCGCGCCTGGACCGTACCCACTGCGCTCGGCAAGCCGGTCGATCTCGGCTGCGAGTGGCTGCATTCGGCCGACATCAATCCCTGGAGCGACATCGCCGCTGCGCTCGGCTTCGCGCTCGACAAGACGCCGCCCGATTGGACCAGCCGCATCGCGATCCATGACGGCGAAGTCGCCAACGAGGATTGGCAGAGAGCCCGCGACGCTTTCGAGGACGCTTACGAGCGCGCGGCAAAGCTGCCGCAGGACCAGCCGGCGTCGGCGCTACTGCCGCCGGGCGGGCGCTGGAACAAGCTGTTCGACGCGATCAGCACTTGGGCGAACGGCGCCGAGCTCGATTTCGTCTCGGTGAAAGACCGCCAGCGCTACGACAACACCGCGCTCAACTGGCGCTGCTATGACGGCTACGGCGCGCTGATGAATGCCTATGCCGCCGGGATGCAGGTGCGGCTCGAGACCATCGTCGAGGGCATCGATCACGGCGGCCGCCGCATCCGCATCACCACCAATCGCGGCGAGCTCACCGCCGCCGCGGTCATCGTTACGGTCTCGACCAATATCCTCGCGGCCGAGGCGATCCGCTTCACGCCGCGCCTGCCACGGATCGCCGATGCCGCGGCTGGCCTGCCTTGCGGCGTCGCCAACAAGCTGTTCCTCGCACTCGACGGCCCGGCGCCCGGCGAAAGCTATCGCCACCTGATCGGCCGGACCGACCGCACCGAGACCGGCAACTATCAGTTGCGGCCGCATGGCTGGCCGATGATCTCGTGCTATTTTGGCGGCCGGCTGGCGATGCGATTGGAGCAGGAAGGCCTGGAAGCGATGACGCGCTTTGCGATCGACGAATTGGCCGGCATTTTCGGCAACGACATCCGCGCCCGCCTGCGGCCACTGGCGAGCTCGGCCTGGGGCATCGATCCGTTTGCGCGCGGCTCCTATTCCTGCGCGCTGCCCGGCCATGCCGGCGATCGAGAAATCCTGGCAACCCCGGTCGACGAGCGATTGTTCTTCGTCGGCGAAGCCTGCTCGCGCGATCACTTCGGCACGGCGCACGCCGCGTTCATGACGGCGGTCGGCGCGGCGCAACGCGTGATCGCGGCGCGAAGCCCGGCATCGGCCGGGTCATGAGACGACGCAAAACCGTAACGACGCAGGCGATGTGAAGGGGATGGTTTCGATGCTTGGCATGGTGCGTGGGTTTCTGGCGCTCGGCGGCGGCTTGGCTTTATCGCTCGCCGCTGGTATCGCGTCGGCGCAAACCGCCACGTTCACCGATTGGCAGGACTCGCCCGGCATCGTGCTGCGGCCGCTGGGCGGACCCGTTCCGGATTGGGACATCACCGTCGGCGGCGGCGTTGCGGCCCTGCCCGCCTATGAGGGTTCGAACAGCACCCGGCTCATGGTCGCCCCGGATCTCGATATCCGCTACAGCGATGTCGCTTATCTCTCGGTCGGCGAGGGCCTCGGCGTCAATCTGCTGCGCGGTACCATGTACCGCGCCGGCATCGGCCTCACCGACGATCCCGGGCGCGAGCACAATGCCGCGTCGCGGCTCTCGGGCACCGGCAATGTCGATCCCACGCCGGTCGCGAAAGCCTTCGTGCAATACGCCTTTCTGCCGGTGGTGCTCAGCATCGACATCGAGCAGGCGCTGACGAGCTATCAGGGCACGATCGCCGATTTCGGCGCATACCTGCCGATCGTCGGCACCGAGAAAATCCAGGTGTTTGTCGGCCCCGAGATCACCGTCGCCGATTCGCGCTACATGCAGGCCTATTTCGGCATCACCGCCAACCAGGCCGCGCATTCGCGCTTTTCGGTTTACCGCGCCGGTGCCGGCGTCAAGGACGGCAAATTCGGTCTCAGCGCGTTTTATCATTTCGACGATCACTGGTTCGTCGACGCCACCCTCGGCATCGAGCGCCTCCTGGGCTCGGCCGCCAGCAGCCCGCTGATCCAGACGCGCTGGGGCATGAGCGCGGCCAGCACCGTCAACTACACCTTCTAGCGATCGGACTAACGACCGGGCCGGCCGATCCCGCGGCGCAGGCGGCGCGCGGCGGCACGCAGGCGATGATCGAGCCGCGGCCGCCGCAGCACCTGCCAGCACAGCGCATAGCGCAGGGTGGCGAAGCTTTGCTTGAGCCGATTCGCGCCGGCGAGGAAATCATACAGCCGCTCGCCGCGCGCGGCATTATGCGCCGCGGCCAGCGCATGGCTTGCCACGCCCGGGCTGAGGCCGTGCTCGCGATCGTCGAAGCCGCTTTGATAGGCATAGACGATGCCGCCGCGGCGGAAATTGTAGAGATAGCCGATCGCCTCGTCGCCTGTGGCGATCTTCAAAAGCTGGATGCCGCCGCGCGCGAATTCGCGCTCGATCAGCGCGCGGTGGAAATGCTCGAAATGCGGCGTCGAGAAAGCGTGGCGGCGGCGGCGGCGCTGCCATGACGCGACGTGCAGCAGCTTCATCGCCTGGAAGAATGCGAGCGCTTGCGCGACGCTGCCGGCTTCGACGAGCGACAGCACGCCGCGCCGCTCATAGCCGCGCATGGTTCGCCGAAGCTGCTGGCGTGCATTGCCGCCGAGCACCGCCGCAACGTCGCCGCCAGCCGCGGTCACGCGCGCCAATTCCATCGCAAAACCCGGCTCTTCTTGCCGCTCATCGAGCAACCGGCCTGGCCCGATCGGTGCCGCGATGCCCGGCAAGTACAGCGCATCGAGCGCCGGCTGGGCGCGGCCGAACCAGGCGCCCAGCGCGGACAGTACCGCGCGCTCCGCGCTCATCTCGCATAAGAATCCGTTATGCTCGATATAGATCGCATCGAGCGCGCGATCGCCGGTAGCATTGAGATAAAGCCCGCGCGCCGGCAGCAATGTGCGGCCGGCGCCGTCATGCTCGACGCCCAAAGCCAGGCCGATCGTGGCGTCGACCCGTCGGGCGCGCAGTAGAAATGGCTCGATCGTCGGCGGCAAAGTCGCGAGCCAGTTGCCGATCCAGGCCCAGGAAAGAAAGAAACCGCGCTCGGCGACGGCTTCGAGCGCGCGCCATTCGCGCTCCAAGCTCGCCAGCGGCGGCAGCGCCTCGCGCAGAATTTCGACCGGCTCGGTCAAATTCGCGCGCCCGCGCTATGCGAATTCGCGGGACGGCGGTGTAGTCTCGGCACGATCATGCATCTGGTCGAGAATCCCGACTTTCTTCACCTGCCCGCCGCTCAGCAGGTATTGTTCGCCCGCGCCGCGGAGCGCAGCTTTTTCGCCTTGCCGCTCTGGTACCACGTCCTGTCGCGCCACGGAACCGACAAGGCGACGACGCCGCGGCTTTATTTCGACGACCGCGATGCGCCGGCGCTCGCGTTGATCTGCCAGCAGCATGACGACGCGCGACGGCTGGCGAGTCTCTCGACCTATTACAGCACCGAGCACGGCCCCCTCTACGCCGCGGGCGAGCCGCGGCTGGCGGTCGCGCTCGCGGGCATAGCCGCCGCGCTCGCCGACGAACGGCCAGCCTGGCATGCGCTGCAACTCGCCGGGCTCAATCCCGCCGATCCGTCCTATGACCCGCTCATCGCCGCGTTCGGCACGGCCGGCTGGGCGGTGTTTCCGTATTTCGATTCGGGCACCTGGTACGAGGATACCGGCGGGCTCGATTTCGCACGCTACCTTGCCGAGCGGCCCGCCGCCTTGCGCAACACCTGGCGTCGGCGCGCGGCGAAGATCGAGACGGAAAACCGCGCGCGCCTGACCTTTCACGAAGATGCCGGCGCGATCGATGCGGCGGTCGCCGATTACGACGCGGTCTATCGCGCGAGCTGGAAGGGAAGCGAGCCGTTTCCGGATTTCATGCCGGCGCTGATCCGTGCCGCGGCCGAGACCGGCGCGCTGCGGCTCGGCATCCTGCGCATCGACGATGTGCCGGCGGCGGCGCAGCTCTGGCTCCATTGGCGCGGGCGCACGACGATCTACAAGCTGGCGCATGACCGCCGCTTCGACAATCTTTCGGTGGGCACGGTGCTGACCATGCGGATGATGGAGCGCACGCTCGAGCGCGATCGGCCGATCGAGATCGATTTCGGCCGCGGCGACGACGGCTATAAGAAACTATGGCTGACCAAACGCCGCGAGCGCTGGGGCCTGCTGATCGCCAATCCGCGCAGCTTGCCGGGCTTGGCGCTGAGCTGGCGCGAGCGCGCGGCATCGCATTGGCGCCGCTGGCGTCGCGGTGCCGAGCGCCGCTAGGATTGCGGCACCGAAGCGGAGCGTCGCGTCGTGCCGATCGGCGCGGCGAATACCTCTGTTGCAGCGCATCATAGCCGCGCGACGATGCGCTTGCGCCCAAGCTGCCGGCTGAGCTAAGCAACGACGACATTCGCGACCTTGACGAGGAGCGGCTTTGGCCAAGGAAGACCTGATCGAGTTCGACGGCGTGGTGACGGAGCTTTTGCCCGATGCGCGGTTCCGCGTCCGCCTCGACAACGGCCACGAGACCCTTGCCTACACCTCGGGCAAGATGAAGAAGAACCGGATTCGCATTCTCGCGGGCGACCGGGTCACGGTCGAGATGACGCCCTACGATCTTACCAAGGGACGGATCAATTTCCGTCACAAGGACGAGCGTGCCGCCGCGCTGCCGCCGCCGCGCGCCCGGCCGCCGATGGCGCGCCGACGCTAGAGCATTGTCCGGCGAAGTGCGCAGCGGTTCGCCGCAGACAATGCGACAAAATCAAGAAACTTAGAGCGTGATCCGATTCGATTGGATCGCGCTCTAGCCTTCTCGCTCGCTCACGCGGGCGTCAGCAGGTGGATGCTGAAGAGCTGCGCCTTGTCGGTCCAGGCGCGGCTCGGTGCGAAGCCCGCCAGCAGCGCGAGCTGCTGGAATTCCGGCACGGAATATTTGCACGAATCCTCGGTATGAATGCGCTCGCCGGCGGCGAAGCGGAAGCGGCAGCCGGCGATCGTCACGATCTGGTCGGCAAGGCTGCGGACGAAGATTTCGACCTTGCCGTCGCGCATGTTGTAGGACGCATCATGCGCGAAGCGGGCGACCTCGAAATCGCCGCCGAGCTCGCGATTGATGCGGGTCAAGAGATTGAGCGTGAAAGCGGCGGTGACGCCCGCCGCATCGTTATAGGCATCGTGCAGGATGCGGGGCGCTTTCTTGAGGTCGACGCCGACCAGCATCGCGCCCCTCGGCCCGACCACCCGGCGGCAGCGCTTCAAGAACGCGATCGCGCCTTGCCGGTCGAGATTGCCGATCGTCGAGCCGGGAAAGAAGCCGAGCCGCCGGCCCTCCTTGGGTTCCGGAATCTCCGCCAAATCCAGCGGCTGCATGTAATCGGCGCATACCGCGCGCACATCGATGCGCGGGAATTGCGCCGCGACATCGTCGGCAGCCTGCTGCAACGCCGCGCGCGAGATCTCGATCGCGACATAGGAGGACGGCCGCTCGAACGCCGCGAGCAGCAGCCGCACCTTGCGCGACGAGCCGCTGCCGAATTCGACGAGCTGGCAATGCGGCCCCATGAGCGCGCCGATCGCGCCGGCACAATCGGCGAGGATCGCGGTCTCGGTGCGCGTCGGATAATATTCGGGCGTCTCGCAGATCGCCTCGAACAGCGCCGAGCCGCGCTCGTCGTAGAGGAAGCGGCAGGGGATCGATTTATGGCGCTGACTCAATCCGTCGAGCACGCAATCGCGGAAGCTCTCGGCTTCGGGCGCGAGATCGTGGAAAGTTGCGCGTGCGGTTCCAGCGCTCATGAATCCTCCGCGAGACGGATGCCGCCGAATGCCCAGCGCGACGCCGGATAAAAGAAATTGCGATAGGTAAGCCGCACATGGCCCGGCGGGGTCACCGCCGCGCCGCCGCGCAAGACCATCTGATTTGCCATGAACTTGCCGTTGTATTCGCCAATGGTTCCGTCCGGCGGCCGATAGCCGGGATAGGGCATATAGGGACTGGCGGTCCATTCCCAAACGTCGCCGATCATCTGCTGCAGTGGCGCCGCGCTCGGGCGGGGCGCTTCGGGGTGAAAGCATCCACGATCCATCAGATTGCCGTCCAGCGCCACGCCGGTCTCGATAGCGGCGACTTCCCATTCCGCCTCGGTCGGCAACCGCTTGCTGGCCCAGCGTGCGAACGCATCGGCCTCGTAATAGCTGACATGGCAGACCGGCTCGCCCTCATCGAGCGCGCGCCGGCCGGACAGTGTGAAGATCGTCCAGTCGCCGCCTTCGGCGCGCCAATAGAGCGGCGCCTCCCAGCCCTCGCTGCGCACCGTCGCCCAGCCATCCGACAGCCACAGCTCGGGACGACGATAACCGCCATCAGCGATGAACGCGCGATACGCGCCGCAGGCGACGAGACGCGAGGCCAAGCGGAACGGCTCGAGCCAAATCTTGTGCCGCGGTCCCTCATTGTCGAAAGCGAAGCTCGCTCCGTCCAAGCCTGCATCGTCATGGCCGATCTGGCGCAAGCCGCCCTCGAAGCCGACGAAGCGGGTCTCGGCCGGCGGACCGTGCGCTGCGATCGGCGCCGCCGGCCGATAGGCGGGATCGAGCGGATTGAGCGAGAGGACATGCTTGATGTCCATGAGGATCAGCTCTTGATGCTGCTCCTCGTGATGCAGGCCGAGCGCGAGCAGCGGCGCGAGCGCACGCCAGGCCGTCGCGCCGGCGCTCGCGATCAAGGCCAGCATCGCGTCATCGACATGGGCGCGGTAGCGCGCGATCTTGGCGACGCTCGGCCGCGACAGCACGCCCCGCGCCGGCCGCGGGTGGCGCGGTCCCACGCCCTCGTAATAGGAATTGAACAGGTAGCCGTAAGCGGCATCGAACGGGCGATAGCCCTGATCGAATGGGATCAGGATGAAATTCTCGAAGAACCAGGTGACATGGGCGCGGTGCCATTTGGTCGGGCTGACATCGGCCATCGACTGGATGGTCTGATCTTCCGGCGACAAGGGCGCGGCGAGCGCTTCGGTGCGCGCGCGCACGATCCGGTAATTTTCGCGCGCCGACTCGCGCCGGCTATCGAGGTCAGCGGCTCTCCGGGCCATCGATGCCATAACATGCGCCTCCCGCCAAAGTTGCCCGGCCCCGATTGCGGGACCGCCCAGATGACCGCTATTTTATCGCCGCCCGCGCTTGCGGAACCGCGAGCGGCGAACGAGATATTAGCCGCTCCAATAGGATAGGGAAATTTGGCGATGATATGGCGGCATTGGGCGGCAGTCCTGCTGGCCGCGATCATAATTCTGGCGCCAGCCCTGGCTGAGGCGCGTGCCGGCGGCGGCTATCGCCTGGGCGGGGGTGGCGGCGCGTTCTCGAGTATGGGAAGCCGCGGTTTCCAGACTTTTACGCCCAACGGCGCCGCCCCGATCCAGCGCAGCCTCACGCCCCAAACCGGCCCGAGCGCGCCCTATGGCGGCCAGCCCGGTTATGGCGGCTATGGCTATGGCGGCTATGGCTACGGCCATCCCTTCCTCAGCGGCATGGCCGGCGGCTTCTTCGGATCGTGGATCGGCAGCATGCTGTTCCCGCATTCGGGCATGGGCTACGGGGTCGGCGGCACGTTCGGCTCGGTGTTCTCATGGCTGCTCCTGCTCGGCCTCGTCTGGTTCGTGTTCCGGATGTTCAGCGGTCGCGGCCGCCCCGGCATGCCCTTTGGGATGTCCGGCGGGATGTCGGGGCCGGGGATGTATTCCGGCATGGCGCCGATGGCGCCGAGCATGCCGGCCTATGGCACGCCGCAAGTTACGACCATCGGCGTGACCGCCAGCGATTACCAGGAATTCGAGGCGATCCTGCAAGGCGTGCAAACCGCCTGGAGCAACGGCGACCTCGCCGCCCTGCGCCACGTCACGACGCCCGAGATGCTTTCCTATTTCTCCGAGCAACTGGCGGAGAACCAAAGCCAGGGCGTCGTCAACAAGGTCGAGAATGTCGAGCTGATCAAGGGCGAGGTGCGCGAGGCCTGGGACGAGGGCCGGCTGCATTATGCGACCGCGCTGATGCATTGGCGCGCGCGCGACTACACCGTCAAAAGCGGCGATCCGCATGAGGGCGAGCTGGTCGTCAATGGCGATGCGCAGCACCCTGTCGAAGCGAGCGAGATGTGGACCTTCGCGCGCAGTCCCGGCGGGCGCTGGCTGTTATCGGCGATCCAGCAAGTCTGAGCACCGGTCTCAAATCGCAGCGGCGCGAGCAATGTCGGGAATAGAGCCGCGATTGAAGACCGGCATCGTCGTCCAGGCCGCGTTGCGGCTAGCGACGGCGCAGGCGATTCCGATGGTCGTGGCGCGGCGCGGCGATGGCGATGCCGGTGCCATCCTCATCAAGCTCAACCAGCTCGAGCACGGCTTCACCATCCTCGCCCAGACGCGTACTCTCGAAGGCGAGCTGGTCTGGCACCGCGCCACCGGCGCCAAGCCGGTCGACGAGCCAGCCGCCGACACCTACATCGCCCGTCAGGTCAAGCGCGATCCCGATCTCTGGATCGTCGAGATCGAGGATCGCGCCGGCCGGCCGATCTTCGGCGGCCGCATCCTTTGACGCGCGCTCAGCCGCGCGCTTAGCTTCGCGCCAAGCCATGTATATCGACTCCGCTGTGCAGGAAACGCCGTTTCGCTTGCTCGTCCTTGCGCGCGCGCATCTGCGCGGCGCGCCTGTGAAGCAAATCCTGAAGCCGCTCGAGCTCCCTCGGCGGGAACGGTGCGGCTGGCGGCGGCTGTTGCGGCATCTGTCCCTGCCCCGCGACCGCTCGACGCAACGCGACCACGACCTCGCCCTCGCTTGGCTTGCGCGCCGGTGGCGCTTTGCCCCGCGCGGCGAAACCGCGCCGGAATTCGCCGGTTGCCGGCCGCACGACCGGCGCAAGCGCGGCTTTCGGCGGCTTCATCGCGATCCGGAATACCAACCCCGCCGCGACCATCGCGACGCCGAACAGCGCCAGTCCGATCGAGCGGCCGACCAGCGCCGTCATCCCCTCGGCCGCACCGCTGTGCAGGTCCGGCAGGCACCATCCGAGCGCCGCCAGGGCCGAGCCGGCCGCGGCGCACGCAAAAATCCTCACCCGAGTCATTCTTTATCCTTATGGGCTTTTCGAACGCGTGCCCAGACTCGTGCAACCTCCATGCCGCGAGAATTTAGTCTTTTAATGACAGCAGTATATGCCAAGATCTTCATCCTCAGGCCGACGCCGATGTCAGCTTTCCCGACACCCGGCTCGCGACACCGCTCATGAGCTCCGGCAAGCGCCTCTGCGTCTTTTGCGGCTCGTCCTTGCCGCCGGAGCCAGCGTATCGCGCGGCTGCGGCGCGGCTGGGCGAGGAAA